>NZ_CP150168.1:1109198-1422264 GCF_037963785.1 Streptococcus sp. FSL W8-0197
TTTTGGATTATATGTGATAACCCTTACAAGACTGTATTATATCACCTTCTAGATTATTTTTCAAGTGTTTTATGGACTTTCTTCTATTTCCTTTCTGATAACTTGCTGAAAATCTTCTATTTATCTTACCAATATACAGTATATAGTTTTTTTGTTTTGATAAACTTTGATAGTTCAATGAAAACCCAATTTTACACTCTGACAAAACACTATATCTTGTGCTTTGTTTTTAAAACTGTAACTTTTTAGCACAAGATTTAGTTTAAAAAGTTTGACAAAGTTTTTTTTTCTGATATACTAAGAAAGTAATCTATTTTGAAAGAGGAGTTACGAAAATGGTAACCGTTTATTCTAAAAACAACTGTGTCCAATGTAAGATGACCAAGCGTTTCTTGGACAGCAACAATGTCGCTTATCGTGAGATCAATCTCGACGAGCAACCAGAGTACATCGATCAAGTTAAAGAGCTCGGTTTCAGCGCTGCTCCTGTTATCCAAACACCAACTGAAGTCTTTTCAGGCTTCCAACCAGGAAAACTGAAACAATTAGCATAATCTTAGTACATCATCCAGAAGAGATTGCTTCTAGGGCTAACTTAGAGGCCTTTCTTTTGTAATTAGATAAAGGAAATTTTATGGGATTAAAACATCTTGAGGACGTAACTTACTTCCGTCTCAATAACGAAATCAACCGTCCTGTTAATGGACAAATCATGCTTCATAAAGATAAGGAAGCCTTGGATGCCTTCTTTAAAGAGAATGTGGTTCCAAATACAATGGTTTTTGATTCAATTACTGATAAAATCAACTACCTCATTGAACACAACTACATCGAAACTGCATTTCTCAAGAAATACCGTCCAGAGTTTTTGGAAGAATTGCATCAATTTATCAAGGACCAAAACTTCCAATTCAAATCATTCATGGCTGCCTATAAGTTTTACAACCAGTATGCCTTGAAGACTAATGACGGTGAATATTACCTTGAAAGTATGGAAGACCGTGTCTTCTTTAATGCACTTTATTTTGCTGACGGGGACGAAGCAATTGCGACTGATATTGCCAATGAAATCATCCACCAACGCTACCAACCTGCTACTCCTTCCTTTTTGAACGCAGGTCGTGCTCGTCGTGGGGAGTTGGTATCTTGTTTCTTGATTCAAGTAACTGATGACATGAACTCTATCGGACGTTCTATCAACTCAGCTCTTCAACTTTCACGTATCGGTGGTGGTGTAGGTATTACTCTAAGCAACCTTCGTGAAGCTGGCGCACCTATCAAAGGTTATGAAGGAGCAGCTTCTGGTGTCGTTCCAGTTATGAAACTCTTCGAAGACAGTTTCTCCTACTCTAACCAATTGGGTCAGCGTCAAGGTGCTGGGGTTGTCTACCTCAATGTCTTTCACCCAGATATCATCGCCTTCCTTTCCACTAAGAAAGAAAACGCTGATGAAAAAGTTCGTGTTAAGACTCTTTCACTCGGTGTTGTAGTACCCGATAAATTCTACGAATTGGCTCGAAAAAATGAAGAAATGTATCTCTTTAGCCCATACTCTGTAGAACTTGAATACGGTGTGCCATTCAACTACATCGATATCACTGAAAAATACGATGAATTAGTAGCAAATCCAAATATCCGCAAGACAAAGATCAAGGCGCGTGATTTGGAAACTGAAATTTCTAAATTGCAACAAGAGTCTGGTTACCCTTATGTAGTCAACATTGATACAGCCAACCGTGCAAATCCTGTTGATGGAAAGATTATCATGAGTAACTTGTGTTCTGAGATCCTCCAAGTCCAAGAACCAAGCTTGATAAACGATGCTCAAGAATACCTTCAAATGGGAACAGACGTCTCATGTAACCTTGGTTCAACCAACGTGGTCAACATGATGACTTCACCTGACTTTGGTCGCTCTATCCGTGCTATGGTTCGTGCTTTGACCTTCGTTACAGATAGTTCGCACATTGTAGCTGTTCCTACAATCGACCACGGAAACAGTTTGGCTCACACCTTTGGTCTTGGTGCCATGGGGCTTCATAGTTACCTTGCCCAACAACTGATTGAGTATGGATCTCCTGAGTCAGTTGAATTTACAAGCATCTACTTTATGCTTATGAACTACTGGACCTTGGTGGAATCAAACAATATAGCGCGTGAACGCGGTATCACCTTCCACAACTTTGAAAAATCAGACTATGCTAACGGAAGCTACTTTGACAAGTATGTGACAGGCGAGTTTGTTCCAAAATCAGACCGTGTTAAAGAACTCTTCAAAGATGTCTTTATTCCAAGTGCTGCTGACTGGGCTGAACTTCGCGACAAGGTTCAAGCAGATGGTCTTTATCACCAAAACCGCCTTGCTGTAGCTCCAAATGGTTCTATCAGTTACATCAACGATGTTTCTGCATCTATCCACCCGATTACGCAACGCATTGAAGAACGCCAAGAGAAGAAAATCGGTAAGATCTACTACCCTGCCGCAGGCTTGTCAACAGAAACGATTCCTTACTACACTTCTGCCTACGACATGGATATGCGTAAGGTGATTGATGTTTACGCGGCTGCAACTGAACACGTGGACCAAGGACTTTCACTCACCCTCTTCATGCGTAGTGACATTCCAAAAGGGCTTTACGAATGGAAGAAAGAAAACAAACAAACGACACGTGACTTGTCTATCCTTCGTAACTATGCTTTTAACAAGGGTATCAAGTCTATCTACTACGTCCGTACCTTTACAGACGACGGTGGAGAAGTTGGTGCTAACCAATGTGAAAGTTGTGTGATTTAATCTTTGTTGGAGGGAAGTATGCATAAAAAATTAAAACTAGATAAATATTTAAACTATATTATTTTTGAAACTCTAGCTTTTCTATTGATGTTTTATATTATTATGACGATTGTTATTGCGTTAGATCCTAAAACCACACTACAAAGTCTCTATCTTTGGTGCATTGCTGTAACAAGTTTTGGATACTCTATTGTAAAACATCTTTCATTACAATTTAAAAACGACCAGCGTATTACGCTGTTACCAATAAGTTATTTATTAGGGTTTTACGGACTACAATTTTTAATGATACTTACAAATTCTACCACTGATGTTAACTACACTCCCCAACTTAACTTATTAACTCTAATATTTATTGCGGTAAATGTTATTGATAAGGTGCTTGATCATTATTTCAAGGAGAAGTAATCTATGGAAACTTACTACAAAGCCATTAACTGGAATGCCATCGAAGATGTCATCGACAAATCAACTTGGGAAAAGCTGACGGAGCAATTCTGGCTCGATACGCGTATCCCCTTGTCAAATGACCTAGACGACTGGAGAAAACTATCAAACAAGGAAAAAGACCTAGTAGGAAAAGTCTTTGGTGGTTTGACGCTTCTTGATACCATGCAATCTGAAACAGGGGTTCAGGCGCTTCGCTCAGACATCCGTACACCGCATGAGGAAGCTGTTTTCAACAACATCCAATTTATGGAATCTGTCCACGCAAAATCTTACTCTTCTATCTTTTCAACCTTGAATACCAAGGCTGAAATCGAAGAAATCTTTGAATGGACCAACACCAACCCTTACCTACAAAGAAAAGCTGAAATTATCAATGAAATCTACCTCAATGGTAGCCCCCTTGAAAAGAAGGTTGCCAGCGTTTTCCTTGAAACCTTCCTCTTCTACTCTGGTTTCTTTACGCCCCTCTACTATCTCGGTAACAACAAACTGGCCAACGTTGCGGAAATCATCAAACTGATCATTCGTGATGAGTCTGTTCATGGAACTTATATCGGTTACAAATTCCAACTTGGTTTTAATGAATTACCTGAAGAAGAGCAAGAAAAACTTAAAGAATGGATGTACGACCTGCTCTACACCCTCTACGAGAACGAAGAAGGTTATACTGAAAGTCTCTATGACGGTGTTGGTTGGACCGAAGAAGTTAAAACCTTCCTTCGTTACAATGCCAATAAGGCCCTTATGAACCTAGGACAAGATCCTCTCTTCCCAGATTCAGCTGATGATGTCAATCCTATCGTCATGAACGGTATTTCAACAGGAACTTCTAACCACGACTTCTTCTCTCAAGTCGGAAATGGTTACCTCCTTGGTGAAGTTGAAGCCATGCAAGACGAGGATTACAACTACGGTTTAGACTAATTTGACCAATCATTCAAAATATCATGGTTTGTTTAAAACAACTATGGTATTTTTGTTTTTGTTTTATTTTGTTTTTTTCTATTTGATTGATTGAGCGTTTTATGGTAAGATAATAATAGTAGAAATCGAGGTGATAAGGATGCTAAAGCAAGAAAAGCTAGATAGTATTTTAGAAACAGTGAATACTAAAGGAACCATTACTGTAAAAGAGATTATGGAGAGTCTTGATGTATCAGATATGACTGCTCGTCGCTACTTACAAGAATTGGCAGATAAGGATTTGCTGGTTCGTGTGCATGGTGGTGCTGAAAAACTTCGTACAGGTTCTCTATTAAACAACGAACGCTCAAACGTCGAAAAACAAGGCTTGCAGATTGCTGAAAAACAAGAAATTAGCCGTTTTGCCGGTCATTTGATTGACGAAGGTGAAACCATTTTTATCGGACCAGGAACAACCTTAGAATGTTTTGCTCGTGAGCTCCCTATCGATAACATTCGTGTTGTAACAAACAGTCTTCCTGTTTTTCTCATCCTAAACGAACGAAAACTAACAGATTTGATCTTGATTGGCGGAAATTATCGCTCTATCACTGGTGCTTTTGTAGGGACACTTACCTTGCAGGATTTGACCAATCTTCAGTTCTCTAAGGCATTTGTTAGCTGTAATGGTATTAAGGATAAGTCTATTGCTACTTTCAGTGAGGAAGAGGGTGAGGTACAACGAATCGCCCTGAATAATGCCAATAAAAAATACTTACTGGCAGACCACAGTAAGTTTAATAAGTTTGATTTTTACACTTTTTACAATATCTCAGAGATTGATACCATCGTTTCAGATGCCAAACTAAGTCAGGAGACATTTGAAGATCTGTCGAAACAAACAACCATTCTTTTATCAAAACCATAAAAATTCCCCTGCCTTTTGGCGGGGAATTTTTGTTGAATTTTAATCAATAAGTTGTGTCTCAGCTAGTTTCTTGTACCAGTGAGCCGATTTCTTTGGATAGCGCTCCTGGGTTTCAAAATCAACATAGAAGAGGCCGTAACGCTTTTCGTAACCATTTGACCAAGAAAAGACATCCATCAGAGACCAGATAAAGTAGCCTTTGACATTGGCTCCATCAGAGATTGCATCTGCAATCACTTCCATATGTTTCTTAACATAATCAATCCGTCCATCATCGTAGACTGTCCCATCCACAAACTCATCTTTGTATCCGAGACCATTCTCTGTGATGTAGATTTTCTTGTAATTTGGGTAATCTTTCTTCACGCGCATGATTTGATCATACAAACCTTGAGGATAGATAATCCAGTCCCAGTCCGTACGTGGGACATAGTCAGGCGCCACTCGGCGTCCGACTCCCTTAATCTGATATTTAGAGCTTCCTTTTTCACCCTTACCGTTGTGAATGATTTCTGTTTCGCCATCAAAGGCTTGCATCCAATCACTCATGTAGTAGTTAATACCAAGGAAGTCGTTCAGGTCTTTTGCTGCTTCTAGCACAGCAAAGTCTTCTTCACGCAGATCTAAACTTCCACCATTGGCAGCCAAGATAGCCTCTACCCCTGCCAGGGTCTTTTCAGAGTAGTGACCCAGATAAGTTGCATCCAAGATAAATTTATTATGGATAATGTCCTCCAACTCTGCCGCAATAACATCTGCAGGATTTTCAGGATCAAGTGGGTACTTGGTTGGGAGAGCGTGCACGACACCAATTTCCCCTTTATAGCCTTTCTCTTTGTACAATTTTACCGCGCGTGCATGAGACACCATCATATTGTGGTGCGATTGGAAAACTTTGGCAAGATCGTACTGGATACCTGGAGGGAATTTCCCAACCAAATACTGACCATCTCCTATCGGCCCAATTTCATTAAAGGTTGTCCAAAAGTTAACTTCAGGAAATTCTTCAAAACAGAAAGCCGCGTAGTCTACAAAGTGTTCAATGTTTTCACGGTTTAAGAAGTCTCCATTTGAATGTAGAGCTTCTGGCGTATCAAAGTGATGAAGAGTTACAAAGGGCTCAACATGACGTTTGTGGCACTCTGCAAATAGATTATGATAGAACTCAACCCCCTTGTCATTAACTTTCCCATAACCAGTTGGAAAGATACGTGACCAAGCGATTGAGATACGGATACCATTGACACCATACTCTTCTGCAAGTTTGAGGTCTACTGGGTATTTGTGATAGAAATCACTGGCTGGTTCAGCAGTGTACCAGTAGTTATCTTCAAGATATTTATCCCACGCTACTGGTCCTTTACCATCAGTATGTGTAGCACCTTCTGCTTGATAGGCAGCTGTTGCGCCACCGAAAATAAAGTCTTTTGGAAGTGTTTTTGTCATTTGATTCACCTTTCAAGAAATAGAAATGAGATGGGGATATAGTTGGGAGGAATTACTCCATCTCACTTCTTCGCTCTTTACCTTTTATTCTTCGAACTGCTCTTGAACAAAGGCAAGAGCGCCTTTTCCATCGCGAGTCAGTTTAATGTATTGGCCACCTTCTGTCTTGGCAAGTTTGATACCAAGTTTGTCAGTTTCGGCCTTCATGTCTTCAAAGTTTGAAGCAACTTGAGGAGCAAGGATAACCAGATCAAACTCAGGCAACATTTCACGGTGAGCACCATAGCCACCAGCTGCTGCTTTAACAGGAACCTTGTACTCCGCAGCTGCTTTGTTTAGAGCATTTGCAAGGAGACCACTTGTACCTCCGCCTGCACAGAGAACGAGAACATTGGTTTCTTCAGTAATTGTGTTTTGCGCTGCTTCTACACCAGCTTTTTCAAGAATCGCATCTGCTTTAGCAGTATTGAAGTTTGCAGCTACTTTTTCTTTTAATTCATCATTGGCTTTACCAGAACGTTCTTCTTCAAGGATTTGTTCATCATAAACCTTGAGGAATGGATAGTAAATAGCTACGTCAACAAGAATTAACAAAGCAGCAAGTACAAATGACAAGAATTGGAAGTTTGTACCGAGAACAATACCGAGCGGACCTGGTGTTGTCCAAGGAAGGTTGGCAGTAAATGAGTTCATGCCAAGCGTTTCAATAAAGAATTTAAAGATCCATACGTTGGCAATTGGCGCAAAGATAAATGGAATAAAGAAGATTGGATTCAATACAAGCGGTGCACCAAACAAGATTGGTTCATTTACACCAAAGAAAGTTGGAACTACTGAAGCACGTCCGATTGCACGGTTTCGTTTTGATTTGGTCAACCACATGAACATGAATGGAACAACCAGTGTCGCACCAGTACCACCCATGGTAACGATAAACATTTGTGTACCAGAAGTAAGAATCTTGTCAGCGTGCATACCTTGTTGGAGAAGGTTCAAGTTGACTTCGGCATTTGCATAGGTAATCGCTGCGATTGCTGGTTCAACGATAGATGGTCCATGGATACCCACAAACCAGAAGAAGGCAAAGGCCCCAAAGATAATGGTAATACCCAGATAGCCATCCGCGGCTGAGAATAATGGTGCAAAGAATTTACCGATTGATTCTGCTACACTGGCTCCAACAAAATGACGAGCTAGTAAATCAAGAACATATAGAGAAACAACTGAAAGAGTGAATGGAATCACATCTTTAAAAACTTGTGAGATATTTGGTGGAACTTCGTCAGGCATACGAATAGTGACGTTGTTCTTAACACAAACCTTATAGATGGCTACAGTAACAAAGGCAGCAAGGAAGGCTGAAAGCAAACCTTTTGTCCCCAAGAATCCAGTAGCTAGACCATTTTCGATAGGATCAGCTGCCAACATCAACAAACCAACAATTGCTGCCAAAAGTGTTGACATATAGTTGATTTGATTGGTTTTTTCCATGCTACGGTTTACTGAGTCGGTCAATGACTTAGCTGTTGTACCAGCTACCAAGAGAGCTAGGATCCCCATTGAATAGCTATAAGGTTTCATGAGGAGATTAACAACATCATCAGACCATTTAAAGCCCCATGAGTTTGGTACAAAAGCAATCAAGATAAAGATACTTGAGAAGAGAATAACAGGCATACCTGCAATGAAACCATCACGAATAGCACGAAGATAGATATTGCGAGACAGTTTTTCAAAGAAAGGCTTTCCTTTCTCGATAAAAGCAATTAATTTATTCATTACTTAACTCCTCTCTTGTAGAGTTCGATTAAATGGTGCATCAAATCTTTTAACAAGATAGTTGTCATCAAGTGATCCTGACCGTGCATCATGGTTACACTATAGGCTAAGTCCTCACCTGAAGCTTCCTTAGTTAATAGACTTGTTTGCGCGTGATGAGCCTCAGCGATGCAACCACCAGCTTCCTCTACGAGAGTATCCGCTTTCGCAAAATCGCCAGCTTCAGCAGCCTTCAAGGCTTCCAATAGTTTTGATCGAGCATCGCCAGCATAGGCAACAATTTCAAAACCTAACAATGTTACTTCTTCTCTATTCATGATAGAATTCTCCTTATGTATTTTTAATTAAATTTTTATGACAATAAACGTTGGATATGTAGAACTAGATAAACTCGTTCACTTTTATACAAATCAAGACCCGTATATTGCGTAATCACATCATAGATCTTGGAACCAATCTCGAACGCTTTTGGATAGGATTGTTTAATATGATCTTCCATATCCAGAAGTGATTGGTTATCATCTCTAGATCTGTCTAAATAATCCAAGAAATAATTCAAATGAATCATAAAACGATCATAGAAATGATTATTCTCTTTGGTTCGTTGAATAGCGTAACCTTTTAGCACTTCTTCAACATTCCTGAGAATTTCTTTCCTCTTATCAATCGACTCCACAACTTCCACTTCGTTTTCACCTTCGGCATTAATGAAATGATAAGCAATCCGAATAATTTCGTCCTCAGGAAAATGATTCGCTAGCTTCTGACGGTAAATTTCAAATGCTTCATTTGCGATTTGAAAAGCTACAGGATACTTGGCAGAAATATCTGGCAGGTTGCTATCCTTGTACCTTCCTTGTGTTAGAGCTTGATAGGAACAATAAATATGATCTGTCAAAGTCACATAGAGATACTCTTGAATCGGATAATGATATTTCTTAGAAAGCTTATCAATAATCTCGTAGGTCACTGTGATAAAATCAAGCGGAACATCTTTGAGCAGAGCCATAAAGTTTTCTCTGGACTCTTCTGTCTTCATCCGAAAGATTTTCTCAACTTGATCTTCAGAAATTAAATCCCCCTTCTTTTTCCCAAATGCAATCCCCTTACCAATCACAATCACTTCTTCTCCTTTGTCGTTTCTGACAAGCGAGACGTTATGATTCATTGGGTTTAGAATTCGATACATGGCAACCTCCTTTTATCTCTTAAAGGTATATGAGTATAAAAAATGACCACAAATGAACTAGAAAACCTATTGATTTCTAATCCACCTGTGATCATGCCTAATATTACTTAGTAACACTCACCTTGTATTAACTTGTGATTTAAGTATAGCACAAGCAAGTTTTTTTGTAAACCTTTACATTCAACTTTTTTTAATTTTTTTTATTTAGATCAATGTTCCTAAGATTAGGGGGGAAAACTTATACACGTTCAGTCCATGAAGTTGCTGTTGTTTTGAGAACTTTGTTGAGTTCATCAATGTTCTCAAATCCAGTTGTGCGTAGCCATTCACGAGCTGCTGCTTCACCGTCTTTGATGTAGGCTTCAACGGATCCAGCCCAAGTTGCACGGCCGCAAAGAACACCGTTGAAGTTTGCGCCTGATTCGTGGGCAAAGACAAGAGTCTCTTGGAAGAGTTTAGCTGATACACCCGCACTCAAGTAGATGTATGGTAAGTTAGTTGCTTCATCTTGAGCTTTGAAGAAGGCTGCTGCTTCTTCTCGAGTATGGACGATTTCACCATCGCCAAAGCCTTCAACGTATTTGACGTTGACTGGAACTTCCACTTTCAAAACATCGATGTTGAAGCGTGGGTCTGAGAAGACTTTCATAGCACCGATAACCTTGTGTGGCTTCACTTTTGCGTATTCTGCAGAACCTGCGTCAGCGATTTTTTCATCGTAAGCCAAGATTTCAAGGAAGAATGGAATGTCTTCAGCCACACACTCTGAACCGATACGTTCAATGTAAGCTTGTTTTTCTTGGTTAAGTTCGTCAGCGCTGTCTACGTCATAGTAAAGCAAGAACTTGACAGCATCTGCACCTTGTTCCTTGATGCGTTTGGCAGACCAAACATCCAAACAGTCAGGCAAGCGTTTGGTGCTTGTTGTGTCGTAGCCAGTTTTCTCATAAGCAAGGAGAAGACCAGCATTTGGTGCAAGAGCTTTTGTAGCTGGAAGTCCATACTCAGGGTCAAGAAGCATAGAGGATGCGTATTTTGTCAATTCATCTGCTACCAAGACTTTGAGTTCTTCCATTTGAGCCACAGTTGGTTCCTCTGTTTGGTATTGAGCCATGAGACGTTTCAAAGCGCCACGTTGGTCAAAGGCAAGAGCTGAGATAATGCCGTTTTCATCTGAGAGTTTTTTCAAGCAAGCGCGTTTATTTTCTGTTAAAGCCATTTTATACCTCTTTTACTATTAATTGATCATATAGAGCTTGATAGTTAGCCATATTGACATGACCTGTCATTTTTTCTTGAGCATTGAGCATACCAAGGACATTGGCCTTGATGAGGAGTTCTACATCCGATTCCTTATGAAGAAGTCCTGAGGAAATCCCTGCCACAGTAGAATCTCCAGATCCAACAGGATTGACCACCTGAATTCTTGGAATATCTACCTTGTAGAAAGTGTCCCCATGTTTTGCAAAAGCACCATTTGCACCAAGTGAAACAATTATCCACTCAATCCCTGCAAATAGAGGCTCTTGAAGAACTTCTTTTAATTCATCCAAATCCTCAGAAACTTCTTTCCCAAGAAGCTGAGACAATTCTTCGTTATTTGGTTTAATAACTGTTGGTTTGTGTGGTGATTCAAGAACAGCCTGAAGAGCTGCACCTGAGCAGTCTAGAACAACTGGTTTGCCTGCTTGATTAGCAAGTTCTACTAAGCTTGCATAGTAGTCAACTGGAAGACCTGCTGGCAGACTACCAGAGATGGCTACTACTTCCACAGTGTCAAGAAGATTCTCGAAATGAACCAAGAAATCTTGCCCTTCTTGTTCCAAAACTTCAGGCCCTTTTTCAAGGATTTCTGTTTGGTTGTCTCCGTGGAGAATAGCGATACAGTTACGAGTTTCTCCTTGAATGGAGAAGAAACGTTTCGTTACTTTATCGTCAATATGCTCTACTAAAAACTCACCAAGTTTACCACCGACCAAACCAGTAGCAACAACAGAATCACCAAATTCTGAAAGCACTCGTGTAACATTGAGACCTTTACCACCAGCTGTCTTGGTCACGTCCACCACACGGTTGACAGTGTCAATTTTTAATTCATCCAAAGGATAAGAAATATCAATGGATGGATTCATTGTGACTGTTAAAATCATGCGTCACCTCTTAGTCGTGGTATTCACCGCGATCCCATTTTTCAAGGAATTCTGTAAAGAAGTTTGCATCTGCTTGATGAGCATTGTGAGTTTCAACGTGCTCAATTTTCGCAATCAATTTTTTGTTTTCTTCTGATGGTTTGTATTCAGCATTGATGAAAGCTTCAATGATATCACACATAAGCAGTTCACCAGTGATTTTACCACCAAAACCAATAACATTGGCATTCAATTGTTCTTTTGCATAAAGAGCTGTTGTCATATCACGAACCAAGGCAGAACGAACTCCTGGGACTTTGTTTACAGCGTTGTTGATACCAACACCAGTACCACAGATACATACCCCAAGATCGGCTTGACCGCTTGTAACGGCTTCACCAACTTTTTTACCAAAGATTGGGTAGTGAGTACGTGTGTGGTCATAGGTACCAAAGTCAATGACTTCATATCCTTTTGATTTCAAAAATTCTGAAACCGCCATTTTTTCATCTGTTACGATGTGGTCACATCCAATTGCAATTCTCATTAGTTATTCCCTCCGATTAATTATATAAATCTAATATCATTTATCCTTACTCAATAAAAATCAAGATTAGCTTAGGAAGCGAGCTGCAAGCATAACTGAGGTTAGCTAAAGTGAGCTGACAACAGATTATCTTGATATTTGAAGAGTATTAGCACATTTTGTTCAACATATCGACCCTAATTTGGTGACGACCACCGTCGTATTTACCGTTAACAAAACCTTTAGCAATATTTTTAGCCAATTCATCACCAACAAGTTGTGCACCCATAGTGATCATACGTGAGTTGTTGTGTCCACGAGTCATATAAGCTGAACGTTCGT
Source organism: Streptococcus sp. FSL W8-0197 (assembly GCF_037963785.1). Lineage (GTDB taxonomy): Bacteria > Bacillota > Bacilli > Lactobacillales > Streptococcaceae > Streptococcus > Streptococcus oralis_CQ. The sequence continues at coordinate 1,121,685 of NZ_CP150168.1, forward strand.
CAGATACTTCTGCGGCAACCATTCCTTTGATCTTTGTTGCAACCATAAATGGACCAGCACCATAAGCATCAATCACGATACCAAGGTTTTGTTCTTCTTTGTTTACTTCTGCAGCAACAGCAAGAGTCACATCAACAAAATCTTGACCTTCAGCTGTAACATCCACAACGTGGAAGTTTTCTTTTTCCAAGAAGTCTTTCACAACTTCTTTCAATCTCAAACCTGCAGCATCTGCACCGATAACAATAGACATATTGTATACTCCTTTTTGTTTTTCTAGGCTAGTAAAGACTTTTATAGTTAGCAGTTTACCTACAAAAGACTTTCTAGCAGTTTATTGACAAATTTGATTGAATAAGCTGTTCGATAGCTTATCCAAGTCTAGGAAATCAAGTTCCTAGAAACAAACTTTCTCCTCGAAAGAGAATATAACAAGTGATTATTTGTTTGTTACAAACATCATTTGTTACTTACAAACATAATATACTCCTATTTATAGAAAAAGTCAACAGTAAATGTTTGTTTTTGTGGTTTTTTATCTAAAATATTTCAATATCAAAGCCAATTTGATCTACTTGACCGGGTTCCAAGAAACGAACATTCTTCTTATCTTCTAAATGATCTCCTTCTTCAAGTGAAGTTGATAAGCCTGACCAGGGTTCAAAAGCGATGAAAGGTCCCTTATTCAAAGTTGACCAAATGATGAGATTTGAGAACTCCTGGAAGTGTACTTTTAATCCCTTCTCATGTTTACGAGAACGAAGGGCAATTGTTCTGGATTGCAACTCATCCAAAGTCACTGCATCAACACTAAACAGATCGTAACTGAGATCCACTTCCTTTTGCGAATCCAACCATGGACTTCTATCTTGAAAGTCCAACATACCAGTTTCTGGGAAAGGACGGGGAACAGAGCAAGTCTCTTCTTTCTCAAACTCTAAATAGTAATCTTCATAAGTTTCGCCATCTAGCAGAGGACAATTAAATCCTGGATGTCCTCCTATAAAGAATGGCATTACTTTATTAGTTTCTTTATTGAAAATCTTGTATTGAGTACGAACAGTCTTGCCAGTCACTAGATAAGTGATTTCAAGGCGGAAGTGATAAGGATAGTTTTGATAAGTATTCTCATCATCTTCGATAGCAAAGGTTACGCTATTTTCTGTTTCATCAACTAAGTCAAATTCTTTTTTACGAACCAAACCATGACGAGGAATGTTTCCTTTCGTCTCCGTTCCATCTTCGTGACTGTAGAAGGCTGTATCTTCTCTTAAAGAGCCACAGATTGGAAAAAGTACTGGCGCTTGTCCACTCCAGTAAGTGGCATCTCCTTGCCACAGATACTCAATGCCTTCTCGATCCTTGATCGACGACAAGGCGCCACCTAAGGTTTTAAACTGGACCGTTAACTGGTCTGATTTGATTTCAATTACCATAATGTTCTCCAACTATTTTTAGATTTTTATACGAAAAACTAGGTTGTCACTCCCAATGTAGGAAATTAACAACCTAGTTTTCACAATTTACATTTTATAGGAGCGAATTATTTAGCTTTTGCTGCGTATTCTTCGTTACGTTTGATCATTTGTTTTCTATACCAAGCAAAGATACCTACATAGAAGACAAGGAAGGCTGCTGCACCAAGGATTGCTTTGATATCACCTGTTGTAGCATTACCGATTGCCCAACCAAATAGTTTTTCAATTGGTCCTTCAAGAGTTGAGTGAGTAATCAATTGAGCACTATCTACACCTTTAGGAAAGGCACCTACACCTTTAGCAAGTTCTGTTGCAAATGGTGCGATAAGAGTACCAGAAAGAAGGAAGAGAGGCAACAAGAGTGTTCCGAAGATAATCATACGGAGCAATTTACCACGTGTAACAACCAAGAGAGCTGGAGTCACACCCATAGCGATGATACCTGCAAGAGGCAAGATACCATTACCGACGTTTGAAAGAAGCACAGCTTCAACTAGCATGATTGGAGCGAGTACGTTAGCACAAGCCCAGATTTCAGCACGACCAGCGATGAAAGGCCAGTCAAGACCGATGTTGAATTTACGTCCTTGAAGACGTTTAGTAGCAACGTTTGTAATACCTTGTGAAAGTGGTTCTACGGCTGCGATGAACCAAGATCCGATAAGTGAGAAGAGTTCCAAAGCTACACCGGCTGTCAAACCAAGAGACAACCAACCTTTAATAACTTCTTGCCAGTTTGCAGCATCTTTAAGTCCTTCAACAGGTTGTGGAGTACCCATAAAACCGATAACAATACCAAGGATGAAACCGATGAAGAATTTAGATCCCCAGAAACCGATCTTTTTGTTCAATTTAGCAGCATCAAAGTCATATTTATCAAGACCTGGGAAGAATTTTTCAAAAATCTTATCCAAAACCATGATAACTGGGTTCATCATGTAGTTCATGTGTGTTGAAGTCATTGGTGATGAACTTGGTGCATTAAGAAGGTCGTCGAAAGTTGGTTTCATCAAGTCAGAGTTGATGATTTTCAAAATACCTACAAGGACAACTGCTGCAGTTGCGATGAAGAGTGAAACCCCTTGGCTAACTCCATTGTTATCTGCATACCATTTAATCAAAAGACCAGTGATTGACAAATGCCAGATATCGAAGATATCGACGTCAAGTGTATCCGTTTTCTTCATTGCAAGCATCACAACGTTGACAATCAACATTACAAGCAAGAAGTAAAGTGTCCAAGCAGATCCCCAAGTGATGGTTGCAAGTGGTGCCCAACCAACGTCAGTGATGTTCAAATGGATACCAGTGTTTTCAACGAATTTTTTAAGTGATTCTGAGAAAGCTCCATTGAGCATACCGATGATAGCACCGATACCAGTAAGAGCGATGGCAAGTTTAATACCACCTTCAAGCGCTTTGGAGAATTTCACTCCAAAAAGTAGAGCCAATACTGTCAAAATGATCAGCATGATGATTGGTCCACCCATATCCAAGATAGGTTTGAACAGCTTATTGGCTAGTTCGATAATGACATCCATAATAGTTCCTCCCGTTTTTTTAGTTATATGAATGTTAACAAGATAAAGAATAAATTAGCTTAGTCCGTGTTCTTTGATAGCTGCTTCAATATTGTCAAATACTGGAGCGCTCATCGCTGGAATACGGAACAAGATTGGGCCAGCTTCAATTACTGGAATACCTGGTTCAAAACCAAGGTCAGTTGCAGCGATTGGTGTAAAGATATCGTAGCCCTTGATAAGGTCTTCGTTTACATCTTTCACCATGACTGCATCACAGTGAACATCATAACCACGGTTTGAAAGTTCTTCTTCTAGAGCACTTTTAATTTGGTGACTTGAGTTAACACCTGCACCGCAGGCAGCAAGAATTTTAATCATTTGGATTTCCTCCGATTTTATTTTTTAATAGACAAGATTAAGCGGTTGCTTCAGCAATGTAAGCATAAAGTTTTTCTGGTTCGGAAATTTTTGATAAATCTTCCAGATGTCCATTTCCTGTGAAAAAGTCCATCAACTGAGCCAGAATATTTGTTTGACTTGAACTTGAGTTGTTAATGATAAAGAAGAGTAGGGATACTTCTACTTCCTTATCAGGAGCAATCATATTGTGAAAAGTTACTGGTTTTTCTAATCGAACAACCACTACTTTCTCAGCTAGATTATGAACAATATCTGTATGAGGAATCGCTACATTTGGTAAGTCCTTACCTAGAAATTCCATATCTAAGCCAGTTGGAAATGACTTTTCACGCGTGATCAAGGCTTCACGATAAGTTGGAGTTACAATTTCTCGTTCTTCCAACAAGCTTGCTACCTGATCAAAGAGTTGTTCTTGATTATCCGCTTCTAAGCAAAACACCAGGTTTTTGTCAAAGAAATGATCTAATCCCATAACATTTTCCCTTCTTTCAATTATCTTTTATGTAATAAGTATAACACTATATGAAATCGTTGTCAATAATTTTTGTTTTATTTTGTTCATTTTTTTGTAATTTTTGTTTCATTTAAAGAATACAATCAATATCAAACATTCTTGTTATAAAATACACAAAAAAAGAAGGCCCAAGCCTTCTTCTCTTTCCTTACTTAATAGTAGATAAAATCTCTTCTAACTTATGGTAATCTTTTACACTATCAATTTCATAGATGCTATTTCCTTCTAATTCTTCGACATAGACATCCAATTCTTTGATATTATCCTTAACCATGTTGTCCCAGTAGAGATCAACAAATTCACCACTTTCGTAAGCTTTGTCAATAAAGCCAACAATCTTCTCAGCAGTTGGTGCATCCCAGAATGATACTCCGCTCAGAATGCGACCAGCCTTGCTGTCAACAATAATGTCTTGAACCTTGTAGTCATCACCGTAAACCAAGAACCACTCGTTGGTACAGTCTTCACGATAAACGCTAAAATAGGTAGAACGTTTAAGATCGTTTCGAAACATATTTTTGAAAAGATAGTTATCTGCATCGATGACGTAGCTGTTAGCCAAATCTTCTTTTACTAGATAAAGTGAGTAAAAGTTATTATAATCAGCATACTTGTCGTTAAAGACTAAACGGACACCATATTTTTCTTTTAGGTAGTCAAATTGTTCTTTGAGGTAACCGACAACGATGATAATCTCATCAATTCCTCTCTCTTTCAAAAACTCGATTTGGTATTCTACCAAGGGCTTTTGATTAACCTTAACCAAAGCTTTTGGGGTATTTTTAGTCATAGGGCGCAGACGAGTCCCTAAGCCCGCTGCCAAAATAATCGCTTTCACACGAATCTCCTTTATTCTTTAATAATAATATAAACACCAGCCATAACAATAAGTGAAGTGATGATTGTCAGCATATCTAGCGGTGCACCCAAGAAAATAACTGCAAATAAGACAGTCCAAACTACATAGCTCACATTCAAACCTGTCGCTTTCGCAGGTTGTAAGCGATTAATGGCGATATAATAAGCTAAGTAGGAAATCATATCAAAGGCCGCAAAGACAATCAAGAGGCCGAATAATTGCCCATCTGCCACTTCTGCAAATGAATGGTGAGAAAACAGCACAATCACTAGATAGGACAAGAATGAGGTTACTTGTCGGATTAACAAGGCTTCAATTTCACTTAAATCACTTTCCATAGCATACGAGCTGAGAACACTTTCACTCCCCCAGGCAATAGCACAGATAAGGGCACAAAGAATCCCAATGTAAAACGAGTTTACTTGTTCAACCTTGTAGGTTTGAGCAATGATAGCTGCAATAATCAAGAAAACACCGAATACTGTATTCTTTGAAACCTTGTGTTTCAAAATGAAGAAGGCTAGTAAAACTGAAACTGCTGGGTAAATAGCCGATACAGATGAAGCTAGAGAACTACCAATATATTTAACCGCATAAAGATTGGCCTGCATACCAATAGGTCCTGCTAGTAAAGCACCGATAATTACACTCACATTTCGAATATTTAAGAAAATCGAAAGACGAACTTTTCTTTCTTTTACCAAAAGAAAAGCTAACAAGATAAAGATACTCAAGAAATCATGAGCAGCAGCCACCACAAAAGGTGAAAGATTTGTAAAAATTGAAAAGATATAAGCACTAATCGTTAGACCTAATCCCCAGAAGATACCAGAGAGCAGACCAAAGGAAACACCATTTTTATTCTTCATCCTAACCTCCATAATAAGTCAAACCTTCGACAGCTCTTTGGTAACGATTGACACCGTAATCTCCAAAATCAGCCCCTTGAGCTTCTTTGTACACTGTCCACAAACTCCAGATAGTATCTTGCAAGATTTTATAGATACGAATCTTCTCACGTGATACAGGCGTTTTGTCACTTTCATAGTAGGAAAGGAAATCATCTTCCTCTTGCTTTGTAAATTCAGACTCTAAGAAAAGAGCTGCCAAATCCCACATCGGATCATTCATAGAAGAGTATTCCCAGTCAATCAAATACAAACGACCTTGTGGTGACTCGATAAAGTTTTCTGGTACCAAATCGATGTGACAGGACTTTCTATCAACACCCAAATCAGCCAATCTCTTTTCTAGTGAAAATACATCTTTTCTTACAGCTTCATAGTTTTCATAAGGGATAGGTCCCTCAATCAAGGATTCATATTTGCTGATTTCCTCAAAGGGAGCAAATTCTCCTCTTAATTCTTTCCCTGAAGCGTGGATGGTTTGTAAAATTGGTGCAATCTTTTCAAACTTGGACTTAATTGATGTTGAATCAAGAGTTACTGCTGATTCGATGTACTCATTTACTTTAATCCCTGACTCAATATCAAAGAGATAATTTTTGACATCTAAATCTAAATCCTCTAAAAGTTCAAGATTGTACTTTTCATTTTGACGATTGATGAGTTTTTCAGTCCCTTTACCAAAAAATTTCACAATATACTGTTTGTTGGTTGTTTTAACCAAATAGTTTTGGTTGGTCATGCCTCCCAGTTGTTCAACACTGAGTACTTCCTCTTCATCAGATAGTAAAGAAGAAATTTTTTCTTTGATGAGTTTCTCCACAATTAACCTCCATCTTCTACACTTCCCACTTAAATACTGTTTTGAAAGCAGTATTTAGGTCTGTAGCAAAGACACGGTGAATGTCCTTGATTTCTCTCACTGGTTCTTCAACATAAAGGATATTCTTCAGACGATTTGCAAACTTTTTAACTTCCATCATTTGAATGGCCTTCTCAAAATCGACGCGTCCTGAGCGAGATGATCCTACTAATAACAATCCTTTTTCCAAAGCATCTCGTGTATTGATATTAACCTTGTATTCACTCACTCCCATCATGAGAATCGTTCCCTGTGGACGAATATAGCGAATCAAGTCATTGATAGCTGGGCCTGTACCATCGCCACCGCAACACTCAAACCCATGATCAAAGGTCAAATCCTCTGGGATATTATCAGTAATATAGCACTCTTTTGCAAAAGAGAAGAGCTCTAGTTTTTCCCAATGGCGACCAAAGACGATAATCTCTGCTTCTGGCAAGGTATAATTGATAATATTTGCAACAACAAAGGCCAAACTACCATCTCCGATAACAGCGATGCGCTCTCTCTTGCTATGAGCAAGATTTAAGAAACGATCCATGGCATGCATACCAACACTTACAAACTCGGTAATGGCAGCAACTGTATCTTCGATATCATTATAAGAAACGACTCGGTCTTTTGGAAGAGAGACAAATTCTCGCATAAAACCATCGTGACCACTAGATAGGAAGTAGGTTCCTGTCATGTAGTTCTCGTAGAATTCCTTGTCACTCTGCGTCGGCGGTTGATTGGGAATCATAACTACCTTTTGACCAACTTCATAAGTCCCAGTTGGATCTGAAATAACAGTCCCACAAGATTCGTGTATCATCGCCATAGGAAGCTTTTTAGCCAATATCTTTGGATCGCGTTTCCCTTGATAGTAACGTTGATCTGCATGACAAACCGCCATATAATTTGGACGAATAAGGATATGATTCTCCTGATCAATGTCTTCTTCTTGATATTTTACATTGATAAACTTTGGTTTGGTCAGTTGATAAATTTGATTAATCATAGCCTTAGTCTTTCTCAATCATGCTTTTCGCGATTTTCAAGTCTGTCACAGTTGTGATTTTAAGATTTGAATATTCCCCTTTAGCTAGGGCAACATCCTTCCCTTTGATAACAAAAATCTTACATGCATCCGTCAGGATTTCCTTTTCTTGGTCAGATAGGGAACCATACAAATCCATGAAATCCTTGCAGCGGAATGTCTGAGGTGTTTGACCTTGATAGAGGTGAGCACGATTTGGAATATCAGTGATAAACTGACCATTAGTACTTTCAACAATGGTATCAACTGCTTCTACTACTGTGTCAACCGCATCATGATTTTGGGCCAGTTTGATATTGTCCTGAATCATGCGAAGTGTAATAAAGGGACGAACAGAGTCGTGGGTAATCACGATATCTTCTGGAGTGATTGGACGATAGGCATTAATAGCTTCTATAATCTTCTCGATACTGGTATTGCGATCAGCACCACCCTTGGTAATGATGATGCGATCCTTGTGGAGAGAAAGATACTTATCAACTAGGTCCTCAGCGTGTGACACCCAATCTCCATGAACTCCAACTACAATTTTTTCAATACTTGGTTCTAAGACGAATTTTTCAATTGTGTGGATCAAAATAGGTCGATCACCCAACTCCAAGAATTGTTTTGGTAAATTACTGATTCCCATGCGTGTGCCAGTTCCTCCGGCTAGGATTCCTGCATAGATCATTTATATTCTCCTTTAGTTTATTCTAAAAAACTCATTACCATCTATTATATCATAATCTGCCTCCATCATGAAGAAAAGATAGAGCACCATTTAGTTGAACTAACACACTATTTATCGTAAAAAGTGAACAATGTCTTACTAAATCTGGAAAGACCATAACAAATTAAGAAATAAAATTAGGTTATCCTCTATATTTTCCTCTCAACGTTCGGTTAATATAGAGTCCTTTAGAATATAATAGAAATCTTAAAGAAAGCTTAAATGAAATTATTTGTTTAGCAAAGAATACTAGGTGTGCATAGTAAATTTCTTAAAAGTTGTTTGAGAGACTCATTATAAAAGGTTATATATCTCATGAATTAAACAAATAATAGACTTTTGCCCCTAAAATTGATAAAATAAAAAGAAAAATAATAGAAAAAAGGAAACTGTAAACCGCCATGATGAACATGCAAAACATGATGCGCCAAGCACAAAAACTTCAAAAACAAATGGAACAAAGTCAAGCAGAACTCGCTGCCATGGAATTTGTTGGAAAATCAGCTCAGGACCTTGTCCAAGCAACTCTGACTGGAGACAAAAAAGTTGTCAGCATTGACTTCAACCCAGCAGTTGTAGATCCAGAAGATCTCGAAACCCTTTCTGACATGACTGTTCAAGCGATTAACGCTGCTCTTGAACAAATTGATGAAACTACTAAGAAGAAACTAGGTGCTTTCGCTGGAAAATTGCCTTTCTAATCCACAAAAAAGAGAAACATCTGTTTCTCTTTTTTTCTTAGAAATCAAAGAATTCCATTGCTTTCTTTAAGAGTAATTCCGTGTATTCCGGATCATCTTGAGCCATTGTGACTTGTGACTGGACCATTTCAAGATCATCCGTTATCATGCCATCTGCTCCAAGTCTGACTGCCTTATCAAAGGACTCAGAACTATTCACAGTCCAAACATATAGTTTCTGATCTGTTGTCCAAAGTTTATTGACAAAGTATTCATCCAAAGTTGAATACTCCATGGTATAGCCAGTCGCCTTGGTTCTCGGAAACACACTATTATATGGCAGAATGAAGTATACTGGAATTTCAGAATCATAAGCCAAGACCTTATCAATCACATGATAGTCTAGTGACTGCATCTGGTGGCCATATTTCTTGATAGTCGCTCCATACTTTTCGAGAAAATGGTCCATCATTTGTGGACTATCTTTTTTACTGGTTTTAATCTCAATCAGCAATTTTTGGTTTAAAGCATTTGCGCGTTCTAAATAATCATCAAAACTTGAAATCTTTGTTTGATAGCCATTCTCGTAAATATCTGTATTTGTTAATTCATCCAGAGTTAAGTCTTGCGGTGTAGCATTAATTCTTGCTAGCGATTTAAGGTTAGCGTCGTGCATCATCACGAACTGACCGTCTTTCGTTTCTTGCACATCCATCTCGACGAGGTCTGGTTTTAGTTGGGCTGTCTTTTCTAAAGACTGTACCGTATTTTGAACACCATTTTTATTACTTACTCCTCTGTGTGAAATCACTAAAGGTGTATTGGTATCCGGAGACTCCAGATAGATATAACCTTCTAAAGCAAAAAAGATACTTGCACACCCCATGACTCCCCATCTCATCAGATGGTCTTTCTTTCTCCTTGGCATGATCTCCAACTCTTCTCCCGTCAGGAAGGAAACAAACTTCACTAGGAAATAAGTCAGGGTCATGTAATGGAGGTTTTTAATCAAGATAAAATTAATCACACCAAGAATCAAGGATTCTTTTTGAGTAAAATTATCCATTACAGCCTGAGCAAAGAGCAAGGGAATTAACAAGACAAAGAAGAAGAGATAGGTTTTAATGATAATGAGTAGGAGATGCCAAGAGAAGAAAAGGACGTTTTTCTTCGTCTTTTGGAGACTATATTTCACACTTTCTCTTACTGTCTTTCTTTCAAAGAGAATCTTAGGAAGAGCAAACATGAAACGAACAGAAATGTAGAGAAAGATCCAAGCGGATGCTATGATCAACAGCCCTACCAGCCAGTTCTTATCTTCTAGATATGTAACGATAAAATCGGGGATAATAATTTTATTGAGATAGTAGATTTTTAAAATTTTCCTAATAAAAGGAAAAAGTAGAGCTACATAAAAGAAGACAAAGGCCATCTTACAAAAGCTCAATCGTTTGACAAATAGAAAGCTCTGGTGAAAGACTTTTCGACTATATTCAATCAGGGTTCTCTTTTCATGGTAGAGAAGGTGACGCGCCCCGATGAACAAAAGACAGATTTGAAAATAAGCCACTAAAAGATTGATTGCTATTAAAATGAGAAAGGCTAAACTGACAAAAGGCGAGCCTTGTATAATCGCCCAAAAGTTATTGTAGGAGATAAACAAGTAACCTGTTTGTCTTAGAAGTATGCCAGCTATCCATGAATTCAATGGTAACCAAACAAACTCTACCATCATGAAAATCAAGAAAAATAGAAATAAAATCTTATCTAGGTTATAGTATATCTTCCTAAAACCTAGCTTTTTAGGTTTTTCAGGTTTCATAAGCACTCCTAGTCTAAAAATTGGGATAAATCTAAGCCACCAAAAGGATTATTCATAGAAAAACTGCTCTGGTCTTCTATTAATAGCTTTCCTTCATCTGATTCCAAAAAAGCTTCGTAAACACGCGCCGTCATGCGGGCATCCTCTAAACTGTTATGAGACTTCCCGTGAAAGCCTAAAAAATTTGCAACAGTTTGCAATTTAAGATTGGCTATGCCGTGTAAATCAGAACTACGGCGTTCAAAAGCCTCCTCATATAGATCAACCTTATACTGGTCACGATAATCAATACCATGCTCCAAGAGAATAGGCAAATCACTCTTAGCTGCATTGTAACCAACGATAGGTAAATCGCCAACAAATGCTTGAAAGTCCTTTAAAACTTGTTCTACTTTTGGCGCATCTTTCAAGGTTTCAGCTGTGATCCCAGTCAAACCATTGATAAAACTCTTCAATGGGGCTGTAGTATGAACATAAGAATCAAAAGTAGCACATTCTTGTCCATCTTGAAAGCGGACTGCTGATACTTGAATTAAATGGGTAACCCCCTCGTGTTTATTGAATTCCAAATCAAAGGCGATATAATCTCTTAATTTTTCCATTATTTACCTCAATTACTACTCAAAATAAACTATAAATAATAAAAGAAGCCATTAGGTTAGTGAGTAACCCAAACAGCTTCTTTATTTTCCTCCAAAAAGGCGAGCAAAAAAGCCTTTTTTGGTTGCTTGGACTTCTTCTTTTGCTTGGTCCAACTCGAGTTTCAAGGTTTCTTGATCCTTCATCGCTTGAAGAGTTAACTGTTGCTGTTGGTCCAACTGTTTGTCCTTTTCAGCAATCTGTCGGTCTTTGATACGCATCTGTTCATCTTTTTCTGATAACTGGCGGTCTTTTGCCTTAAGCTGCTCGTACAGGCGAAGAATTTCAGCGTTTTTCTCATCGACCAAGATTTCCATCAGTTCACGTTGTTTGACATCATCACTGACTGGTTCATCTTCAAAAATCGTTTTTTTGTAGATTTCCTCTAGCTTGATCAAGCCACTTCGAGTAACTACAGTTACACCTTTGTCATTTTTTTTCGTGTCCTCTTCTGGAAGTTCTTTGACACGATTGTTGATTGCTTGACGAGATAGTCCTAAGACCTCTGCAATCTCACTGACGGTCATTTCAATACTCATAATATCCTCTGAAACGTTTTCTAGCTTTTCTTTATTTAAATCTTATCATAAGCTAGATAAACTGTCAAATTTCCGCTTAATCCAAGGCCTTTAAAAAGGCTAGTAAGACTTGGGCAGAACGACGTCCAGCTTCGATAATAAACTCATCAAAAGAGATAGAGGCTTCATGATTGGCATTGTCACTCATAGCACGAATGACTAGGAACGGTAAATTAAGAGACTGAGCCGCTTGTGCAATAGCAGCCCCTTCCATTTCAACTGCTAAAACATCAGGGAAGTGGGATTTGATACTAGCAATCTTATCATCTCCAGCTATAAAACTGTCTCCTGTAGCAATCAAGCCTAGGTGCCAGGTCAGTTCTAACTGAGATAAGTTTTCTTTAATCCTAGCGATAAATTCCTTATCTGATTCAAAGTAAAGAGGTTGTTGCGCCATTTGGCCATAAGCATAGCCAAAAGCAGTCACATCCACATCATGGTAAGCCAACTTATCCGCAATCACTACATCTCCAACAGCAATCCCTTCGGCAAGAGCACCTGCTGATCCTGTATTGATAATAGCTTCTACCTGAAAATGGTCAGCTAGAATAGCTACACTCATAGCCGACATGACCTTTCCAATCCCACTCTGAACTAGAACGACTTCTGTATTGCCAACAGAGCCAGTGTAGTAAGTATTTCCAAGGACTTGGACTTCTTTAGGTTTGTCCAAATTCTGAGTCAAATATAGGAGTTCTTCTGGCATGGCAGCAATGATTCCAATTTTCATTTCAAGTCCTTTCAATTACAAGAGTTTCATCGCTAAAATTAACAAAATCAAAAGTAGGATGACTGCAAACAAGATACGATTGAGTTTCGAATTAAAAACATTTCTCTTAGTGTTCTCAATGCGGCGACTCTTATGAATCGTTGGCTCTACTTCGATTGTTAAGGTATCTTGACTAAAACCGTGGTCTCTAGAACGTGAATAACCAAAATGTTGTGAAGACGTTGGTAGGATTTTTGTTTCCTCATCATCTTGAAGAGGTGGTCCTGAGATTTTCTCACCACGATTGGCACGTTCAATCATTTCGTCTGTTAATAAAGGTTTTCCCATGGGTTTCTCCTCTATTTCTTTTGTAGTTCCCAGTACTGAATCGCCATAATGGTCTTGGCATCACAGATATGACCTGACTGGATCAGGTTCTTGGCTTCCTCTAGACTTACTTCTAGGACTTCCAAGGTTTCATCATCATCTTGTGGGCGAGGATTTTCCACCTTGACCAAATCACTAGCGAGGTAGAGTTTTAGTTTTTCATTACAAAATCCGATCGCAGAATAGAAATCGTACAACAGTTCTAACTTACCAGTGTATGCAACTTCTTCTTCCAATTCACGAAGGGCCGCTGCCATTGGATCAGCATTTTCACCAAGTTCAAGTTTACCAGCAGGAATCTCATAAGAAACCGCCTCGATAGCTTTTCGGTATTGCTTAACGAGAACGATTTTGTCTTCAGCTGTCACAGCTAGTACACAAACAGCTCCATTGTGAAAAATTAAATCACGTTGGGCAGTACCTTTGCCTTCTGGCAGTTCTACCTGATCTTGCACCAGTTTAAAGATAGGGCCTTGATAGATTTCTTTTCGACTAAGCGTTTTTTCTTCAAATTCCATAATCGACTCCTACTGGTTCTTAGGATGATGAGGCAAGCGCCTTGCGTACTCATCCTTGTTAACTTGTCGTCCACGTCCAACTGCGATAGCATCCGCAGGTACATTCTTGGTAATGGTTGAACCAGCTCCAACCAGAGAATTATCTCCAAGTTCTACAGGAGCGATGATGGTTGAATTTGAACCAACAAAGACATTGTTGCCAATCACGGTCTTATATTTGTTTTTACCGTCATAGTTTACTGTAATCGTACCAGCACCAAAGTTAACATGGCTGCCTACTTCACTGTTTCCGATATAGGTTAAATGACCTGCCTTGGTATTTTCACCGATTGAAGAACCTTTGACTTCTACGAAGTTTCCAATATGAACCTGAGAAGCTAGGCTTGAACCTGGTCGGATATGGGCATAAGGACCTACAGTCACGCCATCTGAAACTGTACTTTCCTCTATCATGGAATTCGTAATCACAGCCCCAGCTCCAATATTACTATCCACAATATAAGTTCCATTTGTTAAAATAGTCTCTGCCCCAATCTTCGTTTGACCTTTTAAGGTAACATTAGCTTCGATTTGGACCTCAGGAGCAATCTCAACATCAATGTCGATGTAGGTTGCTTCTGGATTGACAAAGCTGACGCCGTTAACCATGTGCTTTTGATTGATACGGCGTCGCATCACTGCTTCTGCAGTCGCAAGAGCTACACGGTCATTTACCCCAAGACTTTCATCAAAGTCTTTCAGAGTATAGGCACCAACCTTCTCACCAGCCTCACGGAAAATACCAATCACATCGGTAATATAGTACTCTCCTTGAGCGTTGTTGGTGTTGATATTTTTAAGGGCTTCAAAAAGACGTTGGTTATCAAAAACGTAAGTTCCTGTATTGATTTCCTTGATTTGTTTTTCAAAGTCTGAGGCATCTTTTTGCTCAACAATACGAAGAACTTCTGCATTATCGTTACGGACAATTCGACCGTATCCAAAAGGATTTGCCGCTTCAGCTGTTAAAATAGTCGCCACATTTTTGTGATTGATATGGAAATCTAAGAGATTTTTCAAGCTTTCACCCGTAATCAGAGGCGTATCCCCAGCGATAACCAAGGTATGGCCAGTACGATTTTGGAGAATAGGCTCTGCCATCATGACAGCATGCCCAGTTCCTAGTTGTTCTGTTTGGGTAACAAAGTCTGTCTGACCAGCTAATACTTGCTCAACTAGCTCAGCCTTGTGACCAACTACAGTAACTGTTTTTTCAGGTTGAATAGCACCAACACTACGAAAAACATGTTCCAACATCGAAATTCCAGCTACTTTGTGAAGTACCTTTGGAAGATCTGATTTCATGCGAGTACCTTTACCCGCTGCTAAAATAATGGCATAATTTGACATAATCTTCTCTTTTCTCTAGAAATTCCCTTATATTATACCATAATTTAGTTTCTTAGGAGTAAACAAACAGAGAAATAGGGAAAAGACGCTCATATATTCACTTTTTCCGATGTTTTCTTTGATTTTTTTATCTATTTACGTTAAACTATTTAAATATGAGAAAAAAGATTCATCCAGCTATTATTTTTACTTTATTTACTATATTTATAGCTATTTTGATCCTCAATAGACCAACTTATGAAGACCATCCTGTCAAGTCAAAACCCAATGCAGTCCAGGTTGAAAATCAGGCCTTGCATAATCTTGACAAACCTATTATTGACGTCTCTGGCTGGCAAAGACCTGAGGAAATCAACTACGATACCTTGTCTCAAAATATTTCAGGTGTTATTGTTCGCGTCCACAATGGGGCTCAACATACTGAAAAAAATGATGCGGCTTATGCCAATGGTATTGATAAAGCCTATAAAAGTCATATTACAGAATTTCAAAAGCGTAATGTCCCAGTTGGAGTCTATGCCTATCTAGCTAGCCCCAGCAAGGAAGAAATGGAAAAAGCTGCTGAGGTTTTCTACAACGCTGCTTCTCCTTACAACCCTAGTTACTACTGGCTTGATGTTGAAGAAAAAACAATGTCTGATATGAACGAAGGGGTCGAAGCGTTTCGTGCCAAACTGGAATCTTTAGGTGCTAAAAATATCGGAATTTACATCGGTGTTTATTTCATGCAAGAGCATAGTATCAATACAGACAAGTTCTCTGCTGTTTGGATTCCATCTTATGGAACGGATTCAGGTTACTTTGAAACCACGCCTAATACTGATTTAGACTATGACCTCCATCAGTATACTTCAAAAGGAAGAATTGCTGGATTTGAGCATCATTTAGATATTAATCTCATTTCTACCTTGAAGGAAAAAGAAGAAACCTTCAGAAAACTATTTTTAAGACCATAAGACAAGTGAAAATTGCTCTCTTTTTCACTTGTTTTTTCATTTTCTTCTCGTCTGTGTTATAATTGATAGAATAGAGAAAGAATTTTATGAAATTGAGGATTTTATGATGTTTTCATGGATTGCAAGAGTTATTAAGGGAATAGTCATCGCCTTAGGATTTATCTTACCAGGAATTTCTGGTGGTGTTCTGGCAGCTATTTTGGGAATCTACGAGCGAATGATTAGCTTTCTGGCTCATCCTTTTAAGGATTTTAAAGCGAATGTCCTATACTTTATCCCAGTAGCAATCGGGATGTTGCTAGGCATTGGTTTGTTTTCTTATCCAATCGAGTATCTGCTAGAAAATTATCAAGTCTATGTTTTGTGGAGCTTTGCGGGAGCCATCATCGGTACAGTTCCTAGCCTCCTTAAAGAATCTACTCGAGAATCTGATCGTGACAAGATCGACCTAGTCTGGTTCTGGACCACCTTTATCCTTTCAGGCCTAGGGCTCTACGCGCTAAACTTTGTTGTTGGTTCTCTCAGTGCTAGTTTCGCTAGTTTCATCTTAGCGGGTGCTCTTTTAGCTCTAGGTGTCTTGGTGCCTGGTTTAAGTCCGTCAAATCTACTCTTGATTTTAGGGCTGTACGCTCCAATGCTAACTGGTTTTAAGACCTTTGATTTATTCGGAACTTTCCTTCCTATTGGGATTGGTGCAGGAGCAACTCTTATTATCTTTTCAAAATTAATGGACCATGCCTTAAACAACTACCACTCCCGTGTTTATCACTTTATCATTGGAATTGTTCTTTCAAGTACCCTCTTAATTTTGATTCCAAATGCTGGAAATGCTGAAAGTATCCAATACACTGGACTTTCTATTGTGAGTTATGTTCTCATCGCCTTCTTCTTTGCACTTGGCATTTGGCTTGGTATCTGGATGAGTCAATTGGAGGATAAGTATAAATAATGGCAAAAAAAGTCAAGATTAAAAAAACCTTGGTCGAGCAAATCTTGACCAAGGCGGGTATTGACCATTCTGGTATTCAGATCAATGCGCTTGAGGGTGAACTTCCTTCGGAATATGATCGAACTCATATCTTTAAAACCTTGGCTCTATTAGGGGACAAAACAGGGCCAATCATCGGAATCGTTCCCATAACAGAACACCTCGCTGAGAAAAAACTAGCAAAGGTTTCTGGTAATAAAAAAGTCAGCATGATTCCACAAAAAGACCTAGAAAAAACGACAGGCTATATTCATGGGGCTAATAACCCCGTCGGCATTCGCCAAAAACACAATTATCCCATTTTTATTGATCAGACTGCTTTGGATTTAGACAAAATGATTGTCTCTGCTGGAGAAGTCGGGCACAGTATCATCATACGACCTCAAGACTTAGCCAGCTTTGTAAAAGCGGACTTCGCTGATATCTTGGAGAAAAACA
The DNA here is from genome assembly GCF_037963785.1 of Streptococcus sp. FSL W8-0197. Classification (GTDB taxonomy): domain Bacteria; phylum Bacillota; class Bacilli; order Lactobacillales; family Streptococcaceae; genus Streptococcus; species Streptococcus oralis_CQ. The sequence goes on from NZ_CP150168.1 coordinate 1,139,101, forward strand.
ACTGATGAAACTCTACTTTGTCCGTCATGGTCGGACTGTCTGGAATCTTGAAGGACGTTTTCAAGGTGCTAGCGGCGACTCTCCCCTTCTTTCAGAGTCCATTGACATCCTAAAACAACTGGGTCAACATCTCAAGAAAATTCATTTTGATACGATTTATTCTAGTGATTTACCCAGAGCAGTTAAGTCTGCTGAGATTATCCAAAGTCAACTCCAGTCCCCTTGTCCTTTGAAGAGCATTCCTAACCTACGTGAATGGCAACTTGGCAAACTAGAGGGATTAAAAATCGCTACGCTTAATGCCATCTACCCACAACAAATCAAGGCCTTTCGCTCTAATCTGGCTCAGTTTGATACGAAGATGTTTGAAGCTGAGTCCCTTTACTCTACGACTCAGCGAACCATTCAGTTTATCAAATCTCTGAAAGAAAGTTCGGCTGAAAGAATTTTGATTGTCGGGCATGGGGCAAATCTCACTGCTAGCCTACGCACTCTCTTAGGCTATAAAGAAGCTCACCTCCGCAAAGAAGGAGGCTTGGCCAATGCTAGTCTGACAGTTTTAGAGACCGAGAATTTTGAAACCTTCACTCTGGAAAGATGGAATGACACTTCCTATCAAGAAAAATAATGGAACTTGATCTTAATAGTCAAGTTCTTTTTAGTTTTCAAAGAATATCCGTGAATTTCTCTGCTATTTATGATAAAATGGGAGTATCGCAAAAAATGACTCATCGTATCAAATTTTGAGTAAAATTAGGAGGAACCCATGTCTACAGAACATATGGAAGAACTAAATGACCAGCAGATCGTTCGCCGTGAAAAAATGGCTGCGCTCCGTGAACAAGGAATCGATCCCTTCGGAAAACGTTTTGAACGTACTGCTAACTCTCAAGAACTAAAAGACAAATTTGCAGAACTTGATAAAGAACAATTACATGAATTAAATGAAACTGCTACTATCGCTGGACGCTTAGTAACCAAACGTGGAAAAGGAAAAGTTGGCTTTGCCCATCTTCAAGACCGCGAAGGTCAAATCCAGATCTACGTTCGTAAAGATGAAGTTGGTGAAGAAAACTACGAAATCTTCAAAAAGGCTGACCTCGGTGACTTCCTTGGTGTCGAAGGTGAAGTCATGCGTACAGATATGGGAGAACTTTCTATCAAGGCAACTCACATCACACACTTGTCTAAAGCACTTCGCCCGCTTCCTGAGAAATTCCACGGTTTGACTGACGTTGAAACAATTTACCGTAAACGTTACCTTGACTTGATTTCTAACCGTGAAAGCTTTGAACGTTTTGTCACTCGTTCAAAAATCATCTCTGAAATCCGTCGTTATCTAGACCAAAAAGGATTCCTTGAAGTGGAAACACCTGTTCTTCATAATGAAGCCGGTGGTGCTGCTGCTCGTCCATTTATCACTCACCACAATGCCCAAAACATTGACATGGTGCTTCGTATCGCGACTGAGCTTCACTTGAAACGCCTTATCGTTGGTGGTATGGAACGTGTCTATGAAATTGGCCGTATCTTCCGTAACGAAGGAATGGACGCCACTCATAACCCTGAATTCACTTCTATCGAAGTTTACCAAGCTTATGCGGACTTCCAAGATATCATGGACTTGACGGAAGGTATTATCCAACACGCTGCTAAATCAGTTAAAGGTGATGGTCCTGTTAACTACCAAGGAACTGAAATCAAAATCAATGAACCATTTAAACGTGTTCACATGGTAGATGCTATCAAAGAAATTACTGGTGTAGACTTCTGGCAAGACATGACTTTCGAGGAAGCTAAAGCTATCGCTGCTGAGAAGAAAGTTCCAGTTGAGAAACATTACACTGAAGTTGGTCACATCATCAATGCCTTCTTTGAAGAATTTGTTGAAGAAACCTTGATTCAACCAACCTTTGTCTATGGTCATCCAGTAGCTGTGTCTCCACTCGCTAAGAAAAATCCTGAAGACAACCGCTTTACTGACCGTTTTGAGCTCTTCATTATGACCAAGGAATACGGTAATGCCTTTACCGAGTTGAACGACCCAATCGACCAACTTAGTCGCTTTGAAGCCCAAGCCAAAGCTAAAGAACTTGGTGACGATGAAGCAACAGGTATCGATTACGACTACATTGAAGCTCTTGAATACGGTATGCCACCAACAGGTGGTTTGGGTATCGGTATCGACCGTCTCTGCATGCTCCTCACTGATACAACTACTATCCGTGACGTATTGCTCTTCCCAACAATGAAATAATACTCTTCGAAAATCTCTTCAAACCACGTCAGCGTTGCCTTGCCGTAGATATATGTTCCTGACTTTGTCAATCTTATCTACAACCTCAAAACAGTGTTTTGAGCAGCCTGCGGCTAACTTCCTAGTTTGCTCTTTGATTTTCATTGAGTATAAACCCTTATCCTCTGGTACTTTCCAGAGGATTTTTCGATGCAAAAAGAGACTGAGAAAAAACTCAATCTCTTTTCTTATTCTTGATTTTTAACTTGACTGGTGGCTACATCTTCCCCAAACCATTTCTGGCTGATTTCCTGGAATTTTCCTTCTTGGTATAGTGATATAAAAGCCTGATTCAGAGCAGCTAGCAAAGTTTTATCAGCAGGTCTAACACCCACTGCAAATGCTTCACTTTCAAATCCAGCTGAAAAGACATTGTAGTCATTTAATATTCCTTCAGACTGGAGATAATAATTGGCATATACCCGGTCAATCACAAGGGCATCAATCCGATCATTTTTCAAATCAATCAAGGCTTCATTGAAACTTTGGTATTGATTGGCCTTCTGATCTTTCACTTGATTCTTGAGTAGTTCGGGTTGTCCTTCAAAATTCAAATAGCCAGAAGATCCTGCCTGGGCCCCTAAAACTTTGTCAGTCATATCCTGAATTGAGTGGATATTTTGAGACTTTTTAGAGACCAAAACTTGTTGATTTTCCATGTAAGGAATGGTAAAAGCAACCTTCTCTTTCCGTTCATCTGTAGCTGTATAGCCATTCCAGATGGCATCAATGGTACCATTTTGTAGCTCGGTTTCTTTCATATCCCAGTCGATGGGTTGAAATTTAATCTGAATTCCTAGCTTTTCAGAAACAGCTTGGGCCAGGTCAATATCAAAGCCTGCATACTGGCCATTCTTTTCCTCAAATCCCATGGGAACAAAGGTATTGTCAAAGCCAATGGTAATGCTTCCCTGTTTTTGATATTTGGCCCAATTATCCTGATTTGGATCACTTGCCTTCTGAGTACAAGCCGTCAGGAAGAAGCTAAAGAACAGAGCAAGTACAAGGGCAATTTTCTTTCTCTTCATAGGCACCTCCTAGTCCTACTTTGGATCAACCTTAAGGATCTGATCAGCAATGTTTTCCGCAAACTGAAGATCGTGGGTCACAACAATCTGGGTCATCCCACGCTCTTTATTTTGAAGGATAAGTTTTTCTACTTCTAATCGCAATTCTGGGTCTAAGGCTGATGTAGGCTCATCATATCCAATAATTTCTGGGTTTATCATCATGGCGCGTGCTAAGGCCACCCGTTGTTTTTGCCCACCTGAAAGTGAGAATGGAAAGGCATCTGCATGTCCAGCTAACCCAAGCTGTTCTAACAAACCACGCGCCCTCTTCTCAGCAACTTCCTTCTCCATGCTCATCGTTTTTATGGGCGACAGAGTTAAGTTATCTAGAACTGACAAATGCGGAAAGAGTTGAAAATCTTGGAAAACAAATCCCAGAAGATTGCGCTTTTCTAGTTCGTCTATAGCTAGCGATTCGCCGTTATAGTAGATTTCCCCCGAATCGATGGTTTCCAATCCAGCTAACATACGTAATAGGGTTGTCTTTCCGCCTCCTGATGGACCTACGATTGCAAGGATTTGCTTTTCAGGAATAGATAGGCTGAAGTTGGTTAAGATTTGTTTGCCACCAAAGGCCTTGTTGATATTTTGTAATTCTAACATAGCAATCCTCCTATCTGTAATAACTGTACTTCTTCTCAAGTTTTTTCGCTACAATGGTTACAAGACCAATCATAATCAAATAAATCGCTCCGGCTAAGAACATAGGAACAAGACTAGCATCTCGATTGGCTGCTGTCCGACTTGCCAAAATCAAATCTGAAATCCCAAGGGCATAAACCAATGAAGTATCCTTGACTAAACTCATGATTTCATTAAAGACGCTCGGTAAGACAATCTTTGTAACCTGAGGCAAAATAATATAGCGCACTGTGTCAAAAGGACTAAACTTCAAAACCTTAGCAGCCTCATATTGACCTTTAGGAATGGTTTCAATCCCACCACGAAAGATTTCAGCAAAGTAGGCTGCATAGTTCAATACAAAAGCGATCACAGCAGCAGGCAAACGATCTAAACGTATCCCAATGCTAGGGAGAACATAGTAAATAAAGATTAATTGCAAGAGCAAGGGAGTCCCTCGCATCACCCAAATATAAAGGTCAATCAGATAATGGAGGGGTTTCCAGCGGACTTGTAAAGCAAAGGCAACGACAATACCTAAAGGAATTGAAAAGATCAAGACCAGAGCAAAGACTTGAAGAGTCATACTTGCACCGTTCAATAAACTTGGTAATATCTCAAACATATAAGACATACTGCACCTCCTAAAAATTATTGTTCCTATTATAGCATAAATAAACAATTTAGCAAGGGTTTTTGTAAAAAAATTCTATAATTATTGAACTATACACCTTTATCTAAGAAATCAGAGCGAAATATCATCTTACAGAATTCGAAGAATTATAAGGATTCTAGACGAGAATATAGGTTTAACTTCTAATTCTGAGAGAACAATAATCAAAATATTTTTATCAAATATCTATAAAGATTTCAATGATATAGAACTCTATTTACTCTCATTCACTTCATACCTCTAGAGATATAAAAAAGAACCACTTTATAAGAATAGTATCATTTCTACTATCCATACAAGTGGCTCTTTGATGATGCCATAGCAAGGGCATCAAAATTTTTCAACTAGATTATTTAACTTTTTTGAAACGGAATAAGAGAATGGAACCAAATGCAAGTACTACTCCTACAACAGTAAGCAAGATAGTCATTTCAGATGTACCAGTATTTGGTAGTTCTTTATTTTCTTCTGGTTGTTTAGGTTTGTTATCTGAAGAACCCGGAGTCTCAGCAACATAAGTATTTATGATGGTTGGATTATTACCTGTAACTGTTGCTACAAGTTGACCTTGACCATTGTCTACAACTTTTACTGTTACTGTATAAGCATTTTTATCATAAGTTACACCAGTTTCATTACCAGCTTTTTCAGTGATCGTGTATGTGTGAATTCCTGCAGCAGTGTATTCAATCGCTGGGAAAGCAACTGTTCCGTCTGCAGCATTCTTAGCTGTAGCTACAAGTTTGTCGCCTTCTTTCAATTCAAATTCATATTTATCTGCCTCAAGAGTTTTACCATTTAGGACTTTTTTAGCAGTAATTGAAGTTGTTGCAGATTTAGCAGAATACGAATTTACAAAAACTTTATTGTCATATTTAACACTTGCAAACTTCTCACCATAAACATCTGTTACAGTAACTTCTGCGTTAATAGTCTTATCATCGTAAGCAAAACCTGGTTTTTGATCATTAACTTCTTTGATCTGATACTTATAAGTACCCACTGTAGAGAATTTAACGGCTTTAAATTTCACTTTGCCATCTTTATCATTCTTAACAGTTTCCACAACTGATCCGTTTGGATCAAGTAGTTGGAAGCTAAATTCTTCAGCAGCTAAGTCTTTTCCTTTTAACTGCTTAGAAACCTCAAATGAAACTTCTGTAGAACGTGAACCTGAACTAATACCTTCAGTTGTGGTTAATGGTGCAAAACCTTCTACATCAAAGTTTTCAGTCGAAGTCGTAATTTTAACGTTATTGAAAGCTTTCTTTGTTGTATTATCAACTGGAGCTGTGATACGAGTCTTATAAACTACATACAAACCTTGGTTGATTAGATCACCATTACCATTTGGAGTAATAGTGAAGCGATTAGAATCTTGAACAACAATGTGACTTGGATTCAAAAGAGGATGATGTTCATCCTTACCCCATTCAGTAAAGTAGTAACCTGTAATCTCACTAGCTAATACTTGCCCTTCAGGGATTGTATCTTGAATCGAAACGCCTTCATAAGGATTAGCATATTTGTTTACGCGAATATACCAATTAATATAATTTGGATCGTTCGTATCTTGAACTCCCCATTTAGTAAATCCTGTTGGATCCTCATCTGGAACAATACGAGTCAAATTGTATACTCCTGCTCCAGGAATGTCGATTGGATATGATTTATTGAGTTCAACATTATCAGCCCATACAACAGTAAATAAGGCCGAAATTTGTTTCTCTTCAGGTAAGTTAGCAAAATAATCTTCGTTAGTTACCGTTACAGTCGCTGTATTTACAGACTTATTTGTCGTTAACTCAGCAACTTTAGTGACTCCATCGTTACCAAAGATTTCAGTAGTTGAATCTGTTTCAATTTTGAATTCATTTGGAACTTTATAAACCATAAAGTCACCATTCTTCAACGTTGTTGAGTTGTCGAATTTGTAGGTGGTTTGAAGGTAAAATTTCCCTTCACCATACTCTGCACCGTCAACTAACTTATTATTGTTAATTGTCGGTACTGTCGTTAGCGTATAGCTACTAGATGGTAGTTCAGCAGCTTTAACCACATTGCTAGTTCTTAGTACTGGGATAAATACTGAAGCTACTAACAATAGCGCCATGAATGCATGAGAAAGTTTTTTATTAATCTTTTTCACAACATTTGCCTCCTTTATTTTTGGGGATAGATTCCCTTATTTATTATTATATATTCTTATATAAATTTGTCAAGTATTTCATAGTAGTTCGATGTTCAAATCATACCTTTAAACTCTTATTTTATAGGGTGTAGCAGGCTTTCATCGTTCAAAACTTCATCTAAATTGGCTATAAGAAATTCTAACATTTATATTATATTAGTAAAAAAGAAAAGACCTCTGAGGTCTTTCAAATCATTCATTTAAAGTCATTCGTTTCTGTTAATAAAATTTTACAAAAAATAGAAATCCTTAAAGTGTCTCTAATAGTTCTTGCATCTGAACATCATCTGGAACGAGTTTTAAATAAGCTTCAGCTTGCACTTTGGCTTCTTCAAAATACCCCAATTCACGTAGGAGATAAGTATACTGCTCCAGAAATTCAGGATTATCCTTGAGATCAAGCGATAGTTCCTGATAGAGCTCATAGGCCTTATCTAAATCCTCAATTTCCTGATAAGAACGGGCAATCATCCACTTGGTCAGGAGGTTTTCAGGTTCTTGACTTTGGAGAGCAATGATATCTTCGTACCGCTCTTGTTCCATATAAATGGTTGCAAGGCGAAGGAAAATTTCTTCTGTATCCTCTGCATCTTCTTTGGCAGTAAGGAGAAATTGCTCTGCACTACTAGGATCATGCAATTCATACGAAAACTGAGAAGCAGCCAGTAAGAGCCGAGTTTCAAATGGATTTTTCTCCAAACCTTGTTTAGCGATACGAAGGGCCTCTTCCACCTGATGTTCCTTATGCAAAGCTTGACTATAACCATATTCATATCCTTCAAAGTCAGGTGAAATGGTATCAATCTGCTTAAAGTAAAGAACAGATTTTTGATACTCTTCTTGGTCAAAGTAAAGACTAGCCAGTTCAAAGGCAGTTTGGTCATCGTATTCTAATTCTAAAGCTTTTTCTAAGAATTCAGTTGCAGCTTCAAACTTGCCTAACTGGGCATAAGCGTAGCCAATTCGTTGATAGGTTGAGACACCCGTTTGCTCATAGATGGAGCGATTGTCTAATTGAGCATAACCCTGAATAGCTTCCTGATAATTTCCTAACTCACTATCCAACTCAGCCAAACCAAAAACTAATAAGGGATCGTCTGAGTAGTTTAGGGCTTCCAGTAACTTTTCACGCGCTACATCTGTCAATCCTTCCAACTGATAGAGGTCAGCCTTCAAGGCCAAAGCCGACACGTACCAGTCACTTTCGGGTGTGATTTCCTCAAGGTGAGCAAAGGCTTCCTCAACATTGCCATCCTCACTAGCAATACTTGCTAAATTCAGATTCACTTCTGGAAATTCTGTAACGATTTTTTGGTAAATTTCTTTTGCTTGAGGATAAAAGCCAATTCCCTCTAGATAGCTTGCTAGTTCGTAAAGAACTTCACTTGAATCTGTTTCGAGGGCTTTGTGAAAATACTGATCCGCTTTGATTAAATCCTGTTCATCCAAAGCCTGGAGCATGTGTTGACTATTGTTCACTCTTGATTTCCTCCCCTTCTTCTTCATACAAACCGCTGACTTTTTTATACCAGTTAAAGATAGCTGAGATAACGACCTTGGCAGAAGCATAGACAGGAATTCCCAGCAAGACTCCCCAAATACCAAACATAGAACCTGAAGTTAGGAGAACAAATAGGACATTGATTGGATGGATGTTTAGCTGACTACCTAAAATAAGCGGAGAAACGAAGCGACCTTCAATCGTTTGTTCAACAATAAAGACAATAATCACTTTCAAAAGCATCACAGGTCCTGCTATCAAGCCCAAAACCAAAGCAGGCAACATGGCAAGAAAACTACCCAGGTAAGGTACTAGATTGAGGATACCAGCCGTGATCCCCAGAGTCACAGCATATCTGAGACCAATAATCTTAAAGAAGATAATAAACATAATTGCCACGATAATAGCAACTGTAACCTGCCCTCTAACATAGTTTGACAACTGTTTATTAACATCTGACAAAACTTGTCCGACAGGTTCTTTTAACTTGTTTGGGATGAATTTAGTCAGGTAATCTCGCAAGCCTTTCCCATCTCTCAAAAGATAAAAGAGCATGAAGGGTACGATAATAACCGCAACAATGACCTGGGAAACGCTACTGATAAAGGCGCTAACCCAGTTAACAGCTTGAGAAGAGATTTTGCTGGCCCACATGGTCGCCTCACTAGAAACATTGGAAAGAACCTGCTCCAACTGTGGTCTAAAATCATCTGGCAAGCGTTTGGTTACAAGGTCATTGATCACCTTATCAGCATCTTCCAGGTATGTCGGCACATTCTTCGCAAAATTTAAGACTTGACGTTGCAGATTAGGAATTGCGACTGCCAGCCCCCAAATGATAAAGAGTCCAATAACAACAAAAACAATACTAATGGCAAGGACACGATTGATCTTGTGCTTCTCCATCCAGTCCACAATCGGATTGAGGAGGTAATAAAGTAAACCAGATAAAATAACTGGCAACATGACAACTCCTAGAAAATCCAAAACTGGTAAAAAAATAAAACTAATCTTACTTAGAATAAAAATGTTTAGCCCCAGTAACAAAGTTACTAAAAATACAGTGATGGCTTTATTATCTAAAAACCACTTAAAAAACCAAGATAGGCTAAAATGTTTCTCTTTATGTTCCATAAATACATCCTTTCTGTCATTCTCTCATTATACCATTTTTAGACTAAAATAACTCTTTTTTAAAGTGCTTACATGGATGAATCTGATGCTTCATGACTGCCATTTTGTGGTATAATGAACTTATCATTATTAAGAGGTATGGACATGAAAGAAACTGTTTATTTTGGAACTTACACTCGTCGCTTATCTAAAGGGATTTACAAGGCAGATTTTGATACAGAAACAGGCCAGCTTGCAGATCTTGAACTCTTTGCTGCTGAACCAAGTCCGACCTACCTTGCCTTTGACCAACAGCAACACATATACACCGTAGGAAGCCAGGATGGCTTAGGTGGAATCGCTGCATACAAGACAGATGGCGCTTTGCTAAATCATGTGGTTGAAGAAGGCGCTCCCCATTGCTATGTGGCAGTGGATGAAAAACGTGGTCTCGTATACGGAGCTAACTACCACAAAGGCCAAGTTCTAGTTTATAAGCGCCAAACGGATGGTAGCCTCATCCAAACGGATCTAGATCAGCATAGAGGACAAGGCCCTCATGAAAACCAAACTTCTCCACATGTACACTTTACAGATCTAACACCTGACCAGTATCTCGTCACCTGTGATCTAGGTACAGATGAAGTAACGACCTACGATGTTAGTCCAGAAGGAAAACTAAGTAAGCTCCACACTTATCACGGCCAAGCTGGAGCAGGTGCTCGCCACATCGTTTTCCACCACCACTATAAGATTGCCTATCTCATCTGCGAACTTAATAGCACTATCGAGGTCTTGATTTATGATGGGGTCGGTGAATTTGAACGCATGCAAGTCATTTCAACCTTACCAGATGGATACGAAGGCTTCAATGCTACTGCTGCCATTCGTCTTTCAAAAGATGGCAAATACCTCTATGCATCTAACCGAGGTCATGATTCCATTGCAGTCTATACAATCCTCGCTGATGGTAGCTTGGAATTATTAGAGATTGTACCAAGTCATGGTAAAAATCCACGTGATTTCGACCTAACTCCTGATCAAGAGTTTCTCATTGCTGTTCATCAAGATTCTGATAACGCAACCGTCTTTAAACGCAATCCTAAAAGTGGTCGTCTTGCAGAACTTTCTAACGACTTTCATGTCCCTGAAGCAGTCTGCATCAACTTCCCACATTAAAAAAAATGAACTTGAGTTTCAAGTTCATTTTTTTATAGTCTATTTCCGACATTGATACGGTTGATAGCACGTTGCAATGCGATTTTTGCACGACGCTCTTGGTCAATCAAATGCTTGTCATGGGCTTCTTCGATTTCTCGTTCAGCGCGAAGTTTTGCACGTTCAGCACGACTGATATCGATATCACGAGCACGTTCTGCTGAGTCTGCTACAATAGTAATGATGTCATTGGCAATCTCGATAATTCCTCCGTTCACTGCAATCCAGTTCACATGAGTATCATCATCGATACGTTTTACCTTCACTTCATCAACCGCTAAAACCGCAATCATATTTTCATGTCGTGGCAAGATCCCCATCTCACCATCCAGAGTTCGTACCGATACAAAGCTGGCATGGTGATCATAGACGAGGCCATCTGGTGTCACGATCTGGACAGTTAAATGAGCCATAGATCACCTCTTAAAATCCCATTTTCTCTGCCTTAGCAATGACGTCTTCGATTGAACCGACACCACGGAAGGCATCTTCTGGTAGCTGGTCATGTTTTCCTTCAAGAATTTCCTTAAAGCCACGAACTGTTTCCGCTACTGGTACATAAGAACCAGGTTGACCAGTAAATTGTTCTGCAACGTTAAAGTTTTGAGACAAGAAGAACTGGATACGACGGGCACGTGCAACCAAGGTTTTTTCTTCATCAGAAAGTTCATCCATACCAAGGATAGCAATGATATCTTGCAATTCATGGTAACGTTGAAGGACACGTTTAACCTCAGCAGCAACTGCATAGTGCTCCTCACCAACAATCTCAGGTGCCAAGGCACGAGAGCTTGAAGCTAGAGGGTCAACGGCCGGGTAGATACCCAACTGTACCAACTTACGTTCCAAGTTTGTTGTTGAATCCAAGTGAGCGAAAGCTGTTGCTGGCGCAGGGTCAGTGTAGTCATCCGCTGGCACATAGATAGCCTGGATTGAGGTTACAGAACCCTTCTTAGTTGACGTGATACGCTCTTGCAATTGACCCATCTCCGTTGCAAGTGTTGGTTGGTAACCAACGGCTGAAGGCATCCGACCCAAAAGGGCAGATACTTCTGAACCAGCCTGAGTGAAACGGAAAATATTGTCGATAAAGAGAAGCACATCTTGGCCTTCTACATCACGGAAGTATTCGGCGATGGTCAAACCAGTAAGGGCAACACGCATACGTGCTCCTGGTGGTTCATTCATCTGACCAAATACCATGGCTGTTTTCTCGATAACGCCTGATTCTTTCATTTCCCAGTAGAGGTCGTTCCCCTCACGGGTACGTTCCCCAACACCAGTAAATACGGAAATCCCACCGTGTTCTTGGGCAATATTGTGAATCAATTCTTGGATCAATACGGTTTTACCAACTCCGGCACCACCGAAGAGTCCGACTTTCCCCCCTTTAAGGTATGGGGCAAGAAGGTCGATAACCTTAATCCCAGTTTCAAGAATTTCAGAAGAGGTAGACAATTCATCAAAAGTTGGAGCTTTCTTATGAATTGGCTGACGCTCAGCGTCTTCAGCGAAAGGAGCATCCAAGTCAATCGTATCCCCCAAAACGTTAAAGACACGTCCCAAAGTTTCTTTACCTACTGGCACGGAGATTGGACGTCCTGTGTCCAAAACTTCCATTCCACGAGTCAAACCATCTGTTGATTCCATGGCGATCGTACGGACCATACCATCACCCAACTCCAAGGCTACTTCAAGGACGATTTTTGTTTTTCTTTCGTCATTTTTGTAGACGACAAGTGCATTATTAATCTCAGGAAGTGTTTCCCCTGCTGCAAACAAGACGTCTACAACGGGTCCGATAACCTGAGCAATTTTACCTGAACTCATCTCCTTCTCCTATTCTATATAAGATACTGTCGGTTCCTAGTTCAACTAGGTCCTAATACTCTTCGAAAATCAAATTCAAACCACGTCAGCGTCGCCTTGCCGTACTCAAGTACAGCCTGCGGCTAGCTTCCTAGTTTGCTCTTTGATTTTCATTGAGTATAAGTTCATTTTAATACGAGGGAGGCAAAGCCTTATTCTAAGGCACTAGCCCCCGCTACGATTTCTGTAATTTCTTGTGTAATCGCCGCCTGTCTAGCACGGTTATACTGGATTGTCAAATCATTGATGACCTTTTTGGCATTATCGGTCGCCGTTTGCATGGCTGTCATACCTGCAGCATTTTCAGCTGTCTTGGCATCGATAATAGCCCCGTAAATCATACTTTCAGCATACTGTGGCAACAATTGCTCTAGAATCTCATCACGGCTCGTTTCCAACTCAAAGGTTAAGCTATACTCCTCATCTGCTTCATTTGGATCGAGGTCAACAATCGGAAGCATTTGCTCCACACGCATTTGGCTGGTAAGCGTATTGACGTGGTGATTATAGCAAACATAAAGTTCATCAAAGAGTTCATTTTGGTACATCTCAATCGTTTTTGAAATAATTTTACGAACTTCATCAAAACTTGGTTGGTCGGCCAAGCCCCGCAATTCATAGATTGGTTGAATGCCACGAGCCTTAAAGAAATCAGCCCCCATACCACCAATACAGATAACTTCAAAGTCATCACCATTTGGATGATATTCTTCTTTCAGCTCCATCACAGCTTTAAGGATGGAAGCATTATAACCTCCAACCAAGCCACGGTCTGAAGTAATAACGATATAGCCTGTTTTCTTAACTGGACGACTAATGAGCATTGGATTGGTAGAGCCACCAGATCCGTTACCATGTAGAATATCCGTCAAAAGCTTACGAACCTTCTGAGCATAAACTTGAAAATTGCGTGCTGCTTCTTCAGAGCGACCTAACTTGGCAGCCGATACCATTTGCATGGCATTAGTGATTTGACTAGTATTTTTTGTTGAGGCGATTTTTGTTTTAATATCATTTAGAGATACTGCCATCTGACACCTCTATTCTTATTGGAAGCTGGATTGATTGAGAAACTCTGTAATCGCAGCATCCAAGACTGCTTCTTCTGGCAAGTCTTTTGTTTCACGAATGGTTTCCAAAATCTCTGGATGTTGTGCATCAAAGAAGGCATGGAACTCTTCCTCAAAACGAACAATGTCATTTACAGGAACTGTATCCAAGAATCCGTGTGTCAAAGCATACAGGATCGTCACTTGTTTCTCAACAGGCAAAGGCTTGTGAACAGGTTGTTTCAATACTTCTACCGTACGACGACCACGATTCAACTTAGCTTGAGTAGCCGCATCCAAGTCCGAACCGAACTTAGTGAAGGCTTCTAACTCACGGTATGAAGCAAGGTCGATACGAAGAGTACCAGCAACCTTCTTCATGGCTTTAATCTGAGCAGAACCACCTACACGAGATACAGATGAACCCGCATCAATAGCTGGGCGAATACCTGCGTTAAAGAGTCCATCTCCAAGGAAGATTTGTCCGTCAGTGATAGAAATCACGTTGGTTGCGATATAGGCAGAGATATCTCCTGCTTGCGTCTCAATAAATGGTAGGGCTGTGATTGATCCACCACCAAGCTCGTCAGAAACTTTGGCTGAGCGCTCAAGCAAACGGCTGTGAAGGTAGAAGACATCCCCTGGGAAGGCCTCACGACCTGGTGGACGACGGAGCAAGAGAGAAAGTTCACGATAAGCTACCGCTTGTTTAGATAGGTCATCATAAACGATCAAAACATGCTTGCCTTGGTACATGAATTCTTCTGCCATAGCGACCCCTGCATATGGAGCAAGGAAGAGTAATGGAGAAGGTTGTGAAGCTGAGGCTGTCACAACGATTGTGTAATCCAAGGCACCGTACTGACGAAGTGTTTCTACTTGTGTACGAACTGTTGATTCTTTTTGTCCAATCGCTACATAGATACATATCATATCTTGCCCTTTTTGGTTCAAGATGGTATCGATTGCAATGGTTGTTTTCCCTGTCTGACGGTCACCAATGATCAGCTCACGCTGACCACGACCAATCGGTACAAGGGCGTCAATAGCTTTCAAACCTGTTTGCAATGGTTCTGATACAGACTTACGCTCCATAACACCAGGAGCTGGTGCTTCTACTGGACGAGTCTTGTCAGTATGGATTTCTCCGAGACCATCAACGGGACGACCAAGTGGATCCACAACACGTCCAATCAAGTTATCACCGACAGGAACTTCCATGATTTTACCCGTGCGACGGATAGTGTCTCCTTCACGGATATCCGTGAAGTCACCGAGAATGATGATCCCAACGTCTGTTGATTCCAAGTTTTGCGCCATACCATAAGAGCCGTTTTCAAAAATCAAGAGCTCTCCACTCATGGCATTTTCAAGGCCGTGGGCACGCGCAATACCGTCCCCGATATAGGTTACAACACCAGTTTCAGTCACATCAAAAATGGGTTTGAAATTTTCAATTTGTTGCTTAATTAAAGCGCTGATTTCTTGTGCGTTAATTGCCAAAAGAACACCACTTTCTATTTCAAATTTTCTTTAACAACACGAAGTTGCTGTTTAATACTCACATCAATTGTCTTGTGATTGGCAAAAATGACAAAACCACCAATGAGACTTTCATCGATTTGTTCTTTGATAGTCCGAACTTTCAGAGACATTTTTTTCTCAATCAAAGGAAGCAATCGCGCCTTCTGGTCATCTGTTAATGGATGAGCGGAGGCAATCGTTACTTCAAATCGATTCGTTTCTTTTTCAAGTCGACTCAAACAATCTACAATTACTTCATAAAATAAATTTGCTCTGTGATTGTATAGCAGCACCTGAAAAAAGTTTTGCATTAATGGTGACACTGAGTCTTGGAAGAAACGAACGGTTTTTTCCTTATCCGACTCACCTACTGCCACTTGACCTAAAAAAGAAGGCAAGTCTGTTTCTTCTGCGACTTGCTTGATTTGAGCTAAGTCAGAAAAGATACGGTCTTCTTCTCCCTTTTCAATCACCAATTGGACAAAAGGCATGCTGTATTTTTCAATTACCTTTACTGTCTTTTTGTCCATTAAGCTTCTCCTAGCTGATCGATGTACTGATCAATGAGTTCTTTATGGGCTTGTCCGTCAAGGTTTTGTGAGATGATTTTACCAGCGAGACTAATCGTCAAATCTGCTACCTCACCCTTAACGCTTTGTAAAGCTTCCGCTTTATTTTGAGCAATTTCTTGGTTAGCTTTTTCTTTCAAGCGTCCTGCTTCCAGTTTCGCCTCAGCCAAGATGTCAGCTCTACTTTTCTCAGCTGTTTCCTTTGCATTCTCGATAATTGTCTTAGCTTCCGAACGGCTACCTGCCAACTCAGCTTCACGTTTGCTAGCGAGTTCTTCGGCCTTCTTACGGGCAGCTTCTGCTCCGTCAATATCTGAAGAAATTTTTTCAGCACGTTCATCTAAAATATTGGTAAGATTTCCCCAGGCATATTTTTTCACTAAAAAAATTAATAAAAGGAAGGAACCAGCGATAAGAATAAAGTCACCAATAATGGTACTAATAGTTAAATCCATCTTCTAATCCTCCTCTACTTACTCTTCCCCAGCATTTATCTTCTTACCAATGTACATCGATGACAACATGGTAAAGACATAGGCTTGAATACATGAAATGAAAATCGAAAAGGCTGTCCATAACATGTTTGCGATAAAGGCAAAAGGATACCAATACAAAGCATTTTGTGACAAGGCTAATAGCAATCCAGCTAAGACCTCACCGGCAAAAATATTTCCGTAGATCCGAATCGCCAAGGAAGCAAAATTGGTGAACTCTTCTAAAATGTTCATCGGAGTCATAAAGCCAGGTGTAACAAATGCTCTCAAATATTCTTTAACGCCTCTACGACGAACTCCTTCTACATGGGCGATCAAAGTGATCAAGAATGATAGGGATAAATCGTATCCAAGGTTGGCTGTTGGGGAAGTCCACAAGTTATAACCGTTTGTTGTTTGTACTTTTGCCATTAAGCCGATATTATTGGCAACCAAGATAAACAGAAATAGAGAAAACAGAAATAAGGAATAATCCTTGATGTATGATTCTCCAATGTTTGGTTTGGTAAAACCAATCACAAAGTCGTAAATCATCTCAAGAGCATTTTGTTTGCCCTTTGGACGGATGGTCATTTTACGACTTGCCCAGTAGACAAAGGCAAAAACCATCAAAACAGTTACAAGAGACATGGCAAGCAGGGTCAAATCAAAGGATATTGGTCCAATATTAACGGTTGGATTCAAACTTTCTTCCATGGTTTGACACCTCCATTTCTAAATAGAGTTGTCTATTTAATGACAAATGACATCGCCAAGGTTACAAAGAATGTTCCTTCGATAAAGGCAATCCCCATGATCATCAAACTACGCAATTGTGGGATGATGTCTGGTTGGCGTGCTGCAGACTTGAACAAACCGTTCATCAAAAATCCTTCTGCAAGGGATACACCCATACAGGCAAGACATAGACCGAAAAATGTTAAATTCATGATGAATTCTCCTTTTTATTTAAATTTACTTCCTTAGTTTAGTCCTAAAATTTGTTTTTGTCAACTTTTTACTAACATTGAAAGCGTTTCATATGATTTATTTCTATTTTTGCTGTTTTTACCCCATTCTATAGAAAGTTTTTCCATTTTAGATTGCGAATTTTTCTTGATTTTACTCTATTTTCTGAAACAAACTGAAAAATCCAAGTTAAGAACTTGGATCGATTCATTTTATTTAAAATAGTAGGAATAGTGTTGTTTACAACCTGGATTAAATGGTGCACTGCAGTAAGGACAAGCCATCTGTTTTTGGTATTCTTGGAAAGTCATTGTCCTCTTACAACCCCCACATAAGATTGGTCGATCCTCAAAAAGCGCCAAGGGATAGGGAGAAAAAACATGTGTCTCCATAGTATTGTGACACTGATAGCATGCGTAGTATTTTTTGCATTCATAACATTGGAGTGAAACAATATCCTTTTCACTATGATAATGAACACATCTGCTTTCATCATCTACCAATAAACCTTGAGCTTGTATCATTCCCTTTTCCTTATCTAGGCACGAACTGTAACACTTGTCCCGTCTTCCTTATAGAGGTTGATGAGCCCTTCCTTGAGAGCGCGGACCATATCCCCTGCTTGAACAGGTTGTGGAACCTTGATTGTCAAGAGTTCCATTGGATTTGGAGCACGGTCTATTTTATTGCCCTTGGCATCATGAAGATCTTCGATATAAGTTTCAAAATGTCGGAAACCTGGTCCGTAAAACTCAACTTGGTCTCCTTCATTGATAACATTCCGTTGACGAATGGTTGCCGTTTGAGTCGCATCATCATACGAAACCACTTCAGCGACAAACTTGTATTCAGGAATTTTACGACGAGCGCCAAACAACTGTTCGTTTTCAGACGGTGTACCGTAGTAGAAACCTGTTGCCAATTCACGTTGGGCAACCTTCCACATCTCGTCTACCAAGTCCTGTTTGATGGCTTCAAATTTCTCGGGACTTTCGAGATAAGCATCTACAGCCGCCTTGTAACAGTTGGTCACAGTTGAAACATAGTGGATCGACTTCATACGACCTTCAATCTTGAGACTGTCTACACCGTTTTCGATCATATCTGGAATATGGTCAATCATGGACATGTCAACGGCTGACATCGAAAATTCTTCTGGAATTTCACCTTTCAGACTCTTACGTTCTTGACCAAAAGGCATGTCATAAAGATCGTATTTCCAACGACAAGACTGAGAACAGCCCCCACGGTTGGCATCACGCATACTCATGTGGTTTGATAACGTACAGCGACCTGAGTAAGAAATACACATGGCTCCATGGACAAAGGCTTCAATTTCTACATCAGTACGTTTGCGAATCTCTGCCAATTCTTCCATTGAAACTTCACGGGCCAAAACCACGCGAGTTAGACCAAGTTCTTTCCAGAACTCTAAAGTTTCATAGTTGGTCGCACTAGCTTGGGTTGAAAGGTGGATTTCAAGACCTGGTGCTTCGGTTGCTGCAATCATAATCAAGGCTGGATCTGACACGATAACTGCGGCAATCCCGATGTCACGCAACTTACGGAACCATTCTCCAGCACCAGCTTCGTTTCCTTCGTGCATAACCATGTTAGCAGCCACATAGACCTTGGCACCGTACTTAGCAGCAAACTGCACGCCTTCTTCCATCTGTTCAAAGGTGAAGTTTCCTGCACGGCTACGAAGACCATAGGCCTGTCCACCGATGAAGACTGCGTCCGCACCATATTGAACAGCTACTTTCAGCTTCTCTAAAGTCCCTGCAGGTGATAAAACCTCAGGACGTTTTAATGTTTTTGTCATTTCTTCTCCTATTTGCAATATAAAAGTTTGACGTTTTTCCTTCTCATTTTATAGTAAATAAGCAATAAAATCAAGCCTAGACAGATTGTTTTGACAATTCTAATCTTTTAAGAAAACAAAAAACTAGCCTTTCTAGACTAGTTATTTTCAAGATAAAATTCAAAGCGTTCGCCCACGTATTGACTCTTTACATACTCGAAAGCCGTCCCATCTTCAAGATAAGAGACCTGAGTCAAGGCTAAAATGGCATGCCCTTTTTCAACTTCTAGATAGTGAGCAATTTTTTCCTTAGCCAATCTCGCATAAATGGTCTGTTGGGATTTGCCAATCCGATAGCCATGTTGCTGCAAGGTATGGAAGAAATGACTGGTGATTTCTTCTTTTTTGAAATCCTTAATAAATTTCTCAGGAATAGATGCGACTTCATAGACTAGTGGAACTTGGTCAGCGTAACGCACCCGTTCCATGCGGATAATATTCTCTGTCGGAGCAATCCCTAGATTAGCGACCTCTTGCTCATTTGGAATGGTTCTTCTGTAAGAAATGAGTTGACTAGAAGGAACTTTCCCCTGAGATTTGACAATCTCCGTAAAACTGGTTGTACCCCGCATTTTTTCTTGGACACGAGTGCTAGAGACAAAGGTTCCACTTCCTACACGACGCTCCAAAACTCCTTCCTCAACCAAGAGAGAGATAGCCTGACGTAATGTCATCCGGCTAACTTGAAACTGTTCAGCTAAATCTCGCTCACTTGGAAGTCTCTCTCCGATTTTCCAATGATGCTCATCTATATCCTTCTTGATCTGATCGTGGATTTTCATATAAGCTGGTAACATGATTCTCACTTCTTTTCTTTATTTTCTCCATTGTACCGTATTTGCTAAGAAAAAGTCAAACTTTGCCTTGTTTAGTTGGTAATTCGCCCCTATTTGTGATAGAATATTGAAAAAGATATTTCTTTTGAGAAAGGAAAAAGATGAGCAACATTTCAACTGACTTGCAAGATGTCGAAAAAATCATCGTGCTGGACTATGGTAGCCAATACAACCAGCTGATTTCACGTCGTATTCGTGAAATTGGTGTTTTTTCAGAGTTAAAAAGTCATAAAATCTCAGCCGCAGAGGTTCGTGCGATTAACCCTGTAGGGATCATCCTCTCTGGTGGACCAAACTCTGTATACGAAGATGGTTCATTTGATATTGACCCAGAAATTTTTGAACTTGGCATTCCAATTTTAGGAATATGCTATGGTATGCAACTTTTAACTCATAAACTTGGAGGAAAAGTTGTCCCTGCAGGTGATGCTGGTAACCGAGAGTATGGCCAATCACCACTTACCCATACCACTTCTGCCCTCTTTGAAGGGACTCCTGAAGAACAGATTGTTTTGATGAGCCATGGCGATGCTGTTACAGAGATTCCAGCTGATTTTGTTCGTACTGGAACTTCTGCTGACTGTCCTTATGCAGCTATTGAAAACCCTGACAAGCACATCTATGGTATCCAATTCCACCCAGAAGTTCGCCATTCTGTATACGGGAATGATATCCTTCGCAACTTTGCCCTTAACATCTGTCAGGCTAAAGGCGACTGGTCAATGGACAACTTCATCGATATGCAGATCAAAAAAATCCGTGAAACTGTAGGTGACAAGCGTGTTCTTCTCGGCCTATCAGGTGGTGTTGACTCTTCTGTTGTTGGCGTTCTTCTCCAGAAAGCAATCGGCGATCAATTGATCTGTATCTTTGTAGACCACGGTCTTCTCCGTAAGGGAGAGGCTGACCAAGTTATGGACATGCTTGGTGGTAAGTTTGGTTTGAATATCGTTAAAGCAGACGCTGCTAAACGATTCCTTGATAAACTTGCAGGTGTTTCTGATCCTGAGCAAAAACGTAAAATCATCGGAAACGAGTTTGTTTATGTCTTTGATGACGAAGCTAGTAAGCTAAAAGATGTAAAATTCCTTGCTCAGGGAACGCTTTACACTGACGTGATTGAGTCTGGTACAGATACTGCTCAAACCATCAAATCACACCACAATGTTGGTGGTCTTCCAGAAGACATGCAGTTTGAATTGATTGAGCCATTGAACACTCTTTATAAAGACGAAGTCCGTGCCCTCGGTACAGAGCTTGGTATGCCAGACCACATCGTATGGCGCCAACCATTCCCAGGACCAGGACTCGCTATCCGTGTCATGGGTGAAATCACTGAGGAAAAACTAGAAACTGTTCGTGAGTCTGATGCTATCCTACGTGAAGAAATCGCTAAAGCTGGTCTTGATCGTGATATTTGGCAATACTTCACTGTCAACACAGGCGTTCGTTCAGTCGGTGTTATGGGTGATGGTCGTACTTACGACTACACCATCGCCATTCGTGCGATCACTTCTATCGATGGTATGACAGCTGACTTTGCCAAGATTCCTTGGGAAGTCCTTCAAAAAATCTCTGTACGTATCGTAAATGAAGTAGATCACGTTAACCGTATCGTCTACGACATTACAAGTAAACCACCTGCAACTGTGGAGTGGGAATAAACCAATCAAACACAAAAGAACTCTGAATCGGATTCAGAGTTCTTTTTTAGGTAGCACTTCTGCTTTCCTTTTTTATTTGCGTTTTTTCTTAGCTTTTTTCATTTTGTTAGCCATGCGTTTCATAGACTGTTTCATGGCAAATTCACCGATTTTACCTTTGAGTCCGCCACCAAACATCTGGCTCATATCTGGCATGCCTGCTCCTCCAAGAGCTGACATATCCGGCATTCCACCTTGTCCCATCATGCCTTCAAGGGCAGACATATCCATCCCTCCCATATTTGGCATATTTTTTGGAAGGTTATTTGGGTTGATTCCCATCTGCTTCATCATCTTGTTCATATCCCCAGACATGACACCTTGCATGAGCTGTTTGGCCTGGTTAAAGTCCTTGATAAATTTATTGACTTCGACAAAGGTATTTCCAGAACCAGCAGCGATACGACGGCGACGACTTGGATTTAACAGATCAGGGTTTTCGCGTTCTTCAGGTGTCATAGAAGACACAATGGCACGTTTGCGCGCAATCTGGCGCTCATCCACCTTCATATTTTGAAGGGCAGGATTGTTAGCCATACCTGGAATCATCTTGAGTAAGTCTTCCATTGGCCCCATATTTTGCACCTGATCCAATTGATCAATGAAATCATTGAAATCAAAGGTGTTTTCGCGCATTTTCTCAGCCATTTCAAGAGCTTTTTGCTCATCGTATTCCTGAGAAGCTTTCTCAATCAAAGTGAGCATATCCCCCATACCAAGGATACGGCTTGACATACGGTCTGGGTGGAAGGTTTCGATATCTGTTATCTTTTCACCCGTACCAGTGAACTTGATAGGTTTTCCAGTGATGTGACGAACAGACAAAGCTGCACCACCACGAGTATCCCCATCAATCTTGGTAAGGATGACACCAGTTACTTCCAACTGAGCATTAAACTCACGGGCAACATTAGCCGCTTCCTGACCGATCATGGCATCAATGACAAGGAGGATTTCGTTTGGTTGAGCCAGTGCTTTAACATCACGAAGCTCATTCATAAGAAGTTCATCGATTTGTAAACGCCCTGCCGTATCGATCAAGACATAGTCGTTGTGATTGGCCTGCGCTTGCTCCAAACCTTGGCGAACAATTTCAACAGCAGGCACTTCTGTTCCAAGTGCAAAGACAGGAACATCGATTTGTTGTCCAAGTGTTTTCAGCTGATCGATGGCTGCTGGACGATAAATATCTGCCGCAATCATCAAAGGACGAGCATTTTCTTCCTTCTTGAGTTTATTAGCCAGCTTACCAGCAAAAGTCGTTTTACCAGCCCCTTGCAAACCGACCATCATGATAATGGTTGGAATTTTTGGTGACTTGATAATTTCTGCCGTATCGGAACCTAAAACAGCTGTCAATTCCTCATCAACGATTTTGATAATCTGTTGGGCTGGATTGAGGGTATCAATGATCTCGTGTCCGACTGCACGTTCACGAACCTTCTTGATAAAGTCCTTTACAACAGGCAAAGCAACGTCGGCTTCCAGCAAGGCCAAACGAATCTCTTTGGTTGCTTCCTGGACATCAGCCTCAGATATTTTTCCTTTTTTACGTAGATTTTTAAAGACGTTCTGTAAACGTTCTGTTAAACTTTCAAATGCCATTTTTTTCTCCTATGTTTCATTAATTCGGTGGAAAACGTCCAAAATCTTGTAAACAAACAAGTTCTTCTGGAGTGACTTCTTTCATTATCTCATTTGGATATCCCCAACAGCTAAATCCCTCTTGAAGAGCTCGAAAGATAGAATCAGACGAGAGGATTTGTAGCCTTGTGGGAAAAGGAGTCTCAGCAGCTAATAGTTTACAGGGTATACCTTTGTAGATGACTATACTCCCCATACTTATTCTCTATTATCAATACTTGTTAAAATTTCTATCTGCTCCTGCAGAAAGTCATCCTTGGGATAACGCTCCAAGATCTGGTCAAAAATCTGACTGCGGACAATGTAGTCCGAATACATGTGCAGTTTCATCTCATAATCTTCTAGAATCTTTTCCGTCCGCTTGATATTATCATAGACAGCCTGACGACTGACACCGAACTCTTCAGCAATCTCAGCAAGACTATAATCATCAGCATAATAGAGTTCAATATAGTTCATCTGCTTGTCTGTCAAAAGCGCCGCATAAAATTCAAAAAGGGCGTTCATACGATTGGTTTTTTCGATTTCCATAACTTTTATTATACCAAAAAAACGATTATACTGCTAGAGTGGAAGCACTTCAAATAGAGTAAGAAGAAAAAAGAACCTTGCAAGGCAAGATTCTTTTAGTGTCTGACTTAAATAATTGTTCTTCTGGGAACTTAATCGAATTAAGCTTCGATTTCTGTAACCATACCTGAACCAACAGTACGTCCACCCTCACGGATAGAGAATGTAGTACCTTGTTCTACGGCGATTGGGTGGATCAACTCAACGTCGATAGTCACGTTATCACCAGGCATTACCATTTCAGTACCTGCTGGAAGTTCGATTGAACCTGTAACGTCAGTAGTACGGAAGTAGAATTGTGGACGGTAGTTGTTGAAGAATGGAGTGTGACGTCCACCTTCTTCTTTAGTAAGGATGTAGACTTCACCTTTAAATTTAGTGTGTGGGTTGATTGAACCTGGTTTAGCGATAACTTGTCCACGTTCGATTTCATCACGTTGAACACCACGAAGAAGGACACCTACGTTATCTCCGGCAAGACCTTCGTCAAGTTGTTTACGGAACATTTCAACACCAGTAACAACTGCTTTTGAAGTTTCTTCTTTGATACCAACGATTTCGATTTCGTCGTTGACACGAACAGTACCACGGTCGATACGTCCTGAAGCAACTGTACCACGTCCAGTGATTGAGAATACATCTTCGACTGGAAGAAGCAATGGTTTGTCAGTGTCACGTTCTGGTTCTGGAATGTACTCATCAACAGTGTTCATCAATTCCATGATGATGTCTTCGTATTTAGAGTCACCTTCAAGAGCTTTAAGAGCTGAACCTTGGATAACTGGAAGATCGTCACCTGGGAAGTCGTATTCTGAAAGAAGGTCACGGATTTCCATTTCAACCAATTCAAGCAATTCTTCGTCGTCAACCAAGTCGATCTTGTTCATGAAGACGATAAGGTGTTTAACACCAACCTGACGTGAAAGAAGGATGTGCTCACGAGTTTGTGGCATTGGTCCGTCAGTTGAAGCTACTACAAGGATAGCTCCATCCATTTGGGCAGCACCAGTGATCATGTTTTTAACGTAGTCCGCGTGTCCTGGAGCGTCGATGTGAGCGTAGTGACGTTTTTCAGTTTCGTACTCAACGTGCGCAGTGTTGATAGTGATACCGCGTTCGCGTTCTTCTGGAGCAGCATCGATAGACGCATAGTCTTTAGGTTGGTTAACTGATGAAGGCAAGCGACGTGCCAAAACAGTTGTGATAGCTGCAGTTAGGGTAGTTTTACCGTGGTCAACGTGTCCGATAGTACCAATGTTAACGTGTGGTTTACTACGATCGTATTTTTCTTTTGCCATTTGAGTAAAAGCCTCCAATAAAATATATTTTATAGATAGACAGTAGGCAATACAGTCTAACTTTCCTTACTATTTTATCAAATTTCTGCTAAATTGCAAGTGTTTTACACATATTTTGTCAATTAATCTAAATCTTATCAAATCCTGTTCTTCTGCTTCTTTATGGCAATATGAATTCAAACTTATTTTGTTTGGGCGATAGTCTTTTCATCAAAAAAATCAGGTTTCCCTGATTTTAATTTGATTCTGTTTTTTCCAGTTCCTTAGCTTCTTTATGGTTTTCATATAATTTCGCTAGGAACTTAGTAATTTCTTTAAAAATGGAGTAAGTAGGTACTGCTACGACCATCCCTATGACACCGTAGATATTACTTGACAGTAAAAGGAGCACCAAGATCGTAATCGGATGCACTTTCATAACTCCTCCAACGATGCGTGGATAGAGAACATTTCCATCAATCTGCTGAATAATGAGCATATAAGCAACCGCAATCAACATACGATGAGGATCCGTGAACACATTGGCAATCACCATTGGAATCAAGCCAATACTTGGACCAACATAAGGAATCAAATTTGCGATTCCAGAGAAAATAGCAAAAACTAGGGCGTACTTTAATCCGATAACGCTATAGCCAATATAGGCTAAACATCCAATAATAATCGCATCAATCGCAATTCCACTGATATAGCGCGCTATAGTTGTATTGAGATTGGTTAAAAGGCTAGAAAGATTCAATTTGTCATGTTTTAAGACGGTACGTTCCAACATTGGTAGCAACTTATGACCATCCAACAAGAAATAAATCAAGAATACAGGGGTCATAATGAGAATCAGAACCGTACTAAACAAGGCTGAAAGAACGCTTCCTAAACTGTTGCTGACGCTATTAAGGATATTCTGGAGGATATCCACATAGGAGAGATTCAGTTGTTGAATTGTTTGTTGAATATCAATATTTTGGAAGACTGGATTCATGGACAAATCGATGATCAAATCTTGTAGTCTACTATAGATGTTTTGACTAGAAATAATCAAGCTGGTCAACTGATTAATCAAAATCGGCAAGAGATAAACGACCCCTACAACGATAGCACCAATTAAGGCACAAAGAGTGACCAAGACACCAATTAGACGATTGATTTTACATCTCTTTTCTAAGAAAGTAACGATGGGATTTGTAATGTAGTAAAAAAATCCACCAAGCAAAAATGGAATCATGATGGTATTCACAACCGTCACGAAGGGAGTAATGATAGCTCCCATTTCTCTCCAAAGATAGAAAATCAGTGTTAATAATAAAATTTCAGCTGTCCAAAAAAATAATTTGTTTCTACGGAACATAGGTATCCTCCTTCTCTCTATTTTACCACATTTCTTAAAAAGATAAGATGGCTTTAGTAAAAAAGCGAGAATATTTTTTTTCTTTATGATAAAATAAAGCTAATATGAAAAAAATAATTTTATCTTTTATGACACTTTTTGTTTTTGGAACAGCTTCTACTGTTTCTGCTCAGGAGTTTGATGTTGCTGCTAAACATGCCATTGCTGTCGAGGCTACAACTGGAAAAATCCTCTATGAAAAAGATGCAAATCAGCCTGTAGAAATTGCTTCTATTACCAAACTGGTTACAGTTTATTTGGTCTATGAAGCTCTGGAACAAGGAACTATCAGCCTATCTACACCTGTTGATATTTCGGACTATCCTTACAAACTTACAACTAATTCTGAGGCCAGTAACGTCCCTATGGAAGCTCGAAATTATACTGTTGAACAACTATTAGAGGCTACAATGGTATCCAGTGCAAACAGTGCTGCGATTGCGCTAGCAGAAAAGATTGCTGGTTCTGAGAAAGACTTTGTAGACAAAATGAGGGCTAAACTTCTTGAATGGGGAATTCAAGATGCAACTATTGTAAACACAACTGGTTTAAATAATGAGACCCTTGGTGATAATATCTATCCTGGTTCTAAAAAAGACGATGAAAACAAGTTGAGTGCCTACGATGTTGCGATCGTCGCTCGTAACCTCATCCGAGATTATCCTCAAGTTTTGGAAATCACCAAAAAGCCAACTTCTACCTTTGCAGGACTTGAAATCCACTCAACCAACTATATGTTGGAGGGAATGCCAGCCTATCGTGGTGGTATTGATGGACTAAAGACAGGTACTACTGATAAAGCTGGCGCTTCATTCGTTGGAACAACTGTTGAGAAAGGGATGCGTATTATTACGGTTGTTTTGAATGCAGATCAACAAGATACCAACCTTTATGCACGTTTTACTGCTACTTCTGCACTTTTAGATTATATTTCTGCAAATTTTGCCTTAAAAACTGTCGTTCAGAAAGGTGAAACATACAACGATAGTAAAGTAACAGTTCTTGATGGTAAAGAAGATAATGTGACAGCTGTCGCTAAGTCAGACATTTCCATCGTCCAACGCATCGGAAGCGGTACTACACCTACTCTCCAATTCACACCGAAATCAACATCAGAAATGGCTCCATTGGAAGAAGGCAAGGTTGTTGGTACTCTAACCTATGATGATCAGGATTTGGTCGGTCAGGGCTATCTCACTTCCGACAAACCATCTTTTGAAATGGTTTCTGAAAAGAAAGTAGAAAAAGCCTTCTTTTTGAAGGTTTGGTGGAATCAATTTATCCGCTTTATCAATGAAAAACTATAAAAAAATCGCGAACAATCGCGATTTTTTCTTTATTTCATTTCTTTAAAAGTCGCTTCTGCATCAGCATTGCTAATAGCACCAAATTGAATTTTTCCGATTTTACCCTGACTGTCAATCAAGTATTCCGTTGGAATACTACGAATTTGGTAGGCTTGGAAGGTAGTTGCTTGCGTATCATATAGAACTGGAATATCCTTGTATCCTTGTTCTTGGTACCATTTTGGAAAGTCTTGAACTGTTTTTTCACCTTGTAGACCAGGTGCGATGACACTCAAGATTTCAAAGTCTCGATCTTGTTTGGCAGCTAATTCCATCAACTCAGGCATGCTTTTTTTACATGGTCCACACCAAGAAGCCCAGAATTTCAAATAGACCTTTTTCCCTTTATAGTCTGATAACTTCACTTCTTTGCCATCCATAGACTGCAAGGTAAAGTCTGGCGCATCCTTACCGACTGCGATTTGTTGTACAGCGGGTTGTTTTGGACTGCTTGTCTGTTTGGTTTCTTTTTCACCACAGGCAATCAACAAGAATAGAGACATGAGGCTCAATCCTGTAAAAATAATTTTTTTCATCTTTTTCTCCTTTTATCCAAGAATTCCTGACAAGGCATTTAACTGCCCTAGCATTAATAATAATCCCATCAAAATAATCAAAGCTCCCCCGATTTTCTTTAGTAGAATCATATGGGGTTTTAATTTACTAAAATAGGGCATAATCCAGCCCGAAGCCAAGGCCAAAACAATGAAAGGAAGGGCCATTCCCAATGTGTATACTAATGTTAACACGGCTCCTTGCCAAGCACCATTGCCACCTGAAGCTGCTAGGGCCAAGACTGAACTTAAGACTGGTCCGATACAAGGGGTCCAACCAAAACTAAAGGTTATCCCAAGCAAAAAGGCTGACAGATAGTGATTCGACTTAGATTGTTTGAAGGTGACTGTCTTTTGAACCTCCAGTTTATTGAAATGCAAGATTTCCATCTGGTGAAGCCCTAAAAGAATAATGACTATTCCCATAGCATAACGAAACCAGTCTGCATATAGCATATACCCTAGGAATCCAGCTCCAAATCCCAAAATAAAGAAAATAAGGGAGATTCCTGCAATAAAGTACAAGGTCCGAATTAAGCCTGACCATGCAACGTCTCTTCCAAAAAAGCGAAAGCTTTTCGAATTTCCCTGATCATCCAGTAAAATACCAGCATAGACAGGTAGCAAAGGAAAGATGCAGGGTGAAAAGAAGGACAGAATACCTGCTAAAAAAACGGATACTAGAAATATAATCGACTCCAACGAATTACCTACTTTCTCAAAATTCTAATCCTATTTTACTACAAAAGAATAAATTTGTAAGAAGTCTGCTACGCTTATTTATTTTGATAAAATTTGACACAAAAAAAGGAGCTAAGCTCCTTTTTTTAATACGTTCCTTCTTCACCTTGACTAGTCAAGATAACTGGACCGTCTTTGGTAATCACGAACTGGTGTTCATATTGGCAAGACAGGCCGCCATCTATAGTCTTATGAGCCCAGCCAGTCTTCATATCTGTATCAATTTCCCAGTCACCAGTATTGATCATGGGTTCAATAGTTAGTACCATTCCTTCACGGAGACGGAGTCCACGCCCTGCAATACCGTAGTTAGGAACCATTGGCTCCTCGTGCATAGTTGGACCAACACCATGACCAACCAAATCACGAACGACACCGTAACCGCGACTTTCAGCGTATTCTTGAATGGCTGCACCGATATCACCGATACGATTGCCAACAACTGCTTGCTCAATCCCTTTATACATAGCTTCCTTGGTCACGTCCATCAGGTTTTTCACTTCTTCAGACGGTGTACCAACCGCATAAGCCCAACATGAGTCAGCTAAACCACCAGTATAACTTTGGGTGTATTTTTTCATTTGCTCAACATTGTTGAAGTTGAGTTTAGATACATTGAGGTCGGATTTGGCAATCGGACCACCCAGTACCATGTCAACCTTGAGCAAATCGCCATCTTTCAAGATGTAATGACGTGGAAAAGCATGAGCTACTTCGTCGTTGAGAGAGCAACAAGTGGCATAGGGGTAATCCATGACTGCACCATCTACTCCAATCTGTAAAGGAAGGAAATTCTCCTCTTTACAACGTCGACGAACGTACTCTTCAACTTCCCACATATCTACGCCCGGCTTAATCAAATCACGTAAGCCGATATGGATACTTGCTAGGAAATCACCAGCCTTGTCCATGGCTTCGATTTCACGTGCTGATTTTAAAGTTATCATTTTTTCTCCTAGATTCTAATTAATTTTAACCGTAACATTTGCTTTTGAAACAATCTGATGACCATGATAAATATCATAATCAATAATAGCTGAACGTCTCGTGTGGTGAATAATCCGAGCCTGAATCCGCAGAGTATCATCTATCTGCACAGCCTGCAAGAAATAAATCAACATCTGCTCAATGATGAGATTACGTCCGCTATTGACAACGAGGTCTTGGGTCATATGGTTGAGGATTTCAGCCAAGACTCCATTAGCAAGGACACCATTTTTCTCCAGCATGAAAGGCTCAACAGTAATGACGACTTCATCATGATGATAGGATAGTTTTTGCCCAATTTGCTCGGAGAAAGTTGGCAAAGCTGAAACCTGAGAACGGCTCATCTTTTCCATGACATCTCGTCTCGTTACTACTCCAAGCAAGGTTTGGTTACTTCTGACAACGGGAACCATCTCAAAGTCTTCTGCAATCATTCGTTGACTGACATTGGCAATATTGGTCGCTAAGCCTGTTACAAAGATACTTCGCGTCATCACCTTGTCAATCGTTGTGCTGGGGGATTTATCTCCTGCGTCACGCATAGTAACAACCCCGACAACCACTTGGTGTTGGTTAATGACTGGGAAACGGCTACTTCTGTTCTTACGGACCAAGTCTAGATAGTCTTTGACTGTATCCGTTTCTCTCAAAAAACCATACTCATGACTGGGACGATAGAGCTTTTCGACTGTCAGAATATCGGTTTTGATTTGAACATTTGAGAGGGCTTTGTTAATCATGGTCGCTACTGTAAAAGTGTCATGTTTACTCCTCAGAACTGGAATCCCTTTTTTATTAGCCAACTCAAGAACATCGTCCTGGACATGAAAACCACCTGTCACAAGGACCGCATTTTCATTTTCCAGCGCTAAAAGTTGAATGCGAGTGCGGTCTCCTACGATCAAAAGACCACCATCATGGAGATAGGACAGGATATTTTGCTCTGTCATAGCCCCAATGGAGAATTTGCTAAATTCTCTCTCCAACCCTTCCTGACCAGCTAAAACTTCAGAGGAGGTGACTTCAGCAATTTCAGCATAGGTTAGCCGCTCAATAGCCACTTTTTGGGACTTGACCCGTATAGTTCCACTACGTGGCCGAGTTTCAACGATGCCACGATTTTCAGCTTCTTTAATAGCTCGGTAGGCTGTTCCGTCACTAACACCTAGGTGATTGGAAATACTGCGAACACTAACTCTCTTCCCAATTGGCAACTCTTCCAGATAGGACAAAATTTCCTGGTGTTTACTCATTGAATTCTCCTTTTATGTATCGAAATTCAAGATAGTCCCTCATTTTTCGTGTATAGCGATCGCTTCCCTTAAACTGTCGGACGAGGCTAAAACCCGATTTTAAGGCTACTTTTTGACTAGCTTGATTCTCCAGATGAGTGATGATGGATAATTGTTTTAAACCAAATTCTTCAAATGAAAGCTGACATAGTTTGGTAACTACTTCTGTCATATAACCTTGTGACCAAGAATCCTTTTTTAAGAAATAACCAATTTCTGCTTCTTTTTTGATTTCATCGATTTTTTCAAATTTAATAGAGCCAATCATTTCCTGATTTCCTTGAAGACAAATTGCCCAAACACCCAGAGGATTCTTCATAAAATAGTTAGCAAGTGCGTACTGACTTTCTTCCAAATTTGCTTGACTGGGAAAAATAAACTGCAAATTCTCAGGGTTTGAAGCAATCTCGAAAAACGCTTGACTGTCACTAAAAAAGAAAGGACGCAAATACAAGCGCTCCGTTTCAAAAAAAGAAAACATTGCTAATTTGGTCCAAATATTCATAATCACCTCAACGGCTTAGTCTTCAACGAGTGTAATATCTGCTCCAAGACTACGCAATTTTTCAATAATATCTGAGTAGCCACGAAGGATAAACTCAATATTCGTAATTTCAGTCTGGCCTTGAGCCATCAAGCCAGCGATGACAAGTGCAGCACCAGCTCGCAAGTCTGTAGCTTTTACACTTGCCCCGTGTAAGTTACGACCACCGTTGTAAATAATGTGATCGTTTGTAGTCGTAATATCCGCATCCATTTTTGCTAACTCAAAGACATGATTGACACGTTTCTCATAAATCGTATCAATAATCGTTCCACGACCTTGCGCAGTTAGTAAAAGTGGCGTGATAGGCTGTTGCAAATCGGTTGCGAACCCTGGATAGGGTGCAGTTTTGATATTGATGGCCTTTAAACCAGACTGTTCTTCAACGAAGATACTGTCTTCTGAGACCGTCATACGAACGCCCATTTCCTCTAGTTTGGCGATAAAGCCTTCTAAATGTTCATAGAGAACGTTGTTAATGCGAATTCCTTTTCCTACCGCTGCAGCAAGTGAAATATAAGTTCCAGCTTCGATACGATCTGGAATTACTTGGTGACGAGTCCCATGTAGTTTCTCGACACCATCAATAATGATAATATCAGTCCCTGCACCACGAATATGGCCCCCCATGTTGTTCAAAAGGGTAGCAACATCGATAATTTCCGGTTCACGAGCCGCATTTTCAATGACAGTACGTCCCTTAGCTTTAACCGCAGCAATCATGGTGTTAATTGTTGCTCCAACGCTGACGGTATCCATGTAAATACTTGCGCCATGAAGCCCCTTACCT
Source organism: Streptococcus sp. FSL W8-0197 (assembly GCF_037963785.1). Taxonomy (GTDB): domain Bacteria; phylum Bacillota; class Bacilli; order Lactobacillales; family Streptococcaceae; genus Streptococcus; species Streptococcus oralis_CQ. Next base: position 1,171,790 of record NZ_CP150168.1, read on the forward strand.
TGGGCAGATAAATTCATATTATCTCCCTCATAGCTGACCTTAGCACCCATGGCTTCAAAGGCTTTTAAGTGAAGATCAATCGGACGAGGTCCCAGATCACATCCACCAGGAAGTCCAACTGTAGCTTCACCAAAGCGACCTAAAAGACTTCCGTAGAAATAATAAGAAGCACGCAAGCTATTAATCTTGCCATAAGGCATAGGAATGTTCTGAACACCTCTTGGATCAATCTCCAAGACATCCTCATAACGCTTAACAGTCGCCCCCATAATTTCCATGATTTCGACAAGACTAGCAACGTCTGAAATATCTGGAACACAATCTAAAGTGACAATATCATCTGATAAGATAATAGCTGGAATAAGCGCTACAACACTATTTTTAGCACCACTAATGGTGATCTCACCTTGCAATGGACGTCCACCATTGATGACAATTTTTCTCATGTTTTACTCTTTCAAAATTTACTAAAAAGGTCTTTTCGTTCTATTATACCATAATTTTCAGTTTTTTCCCATTCCTATTTACTAAATACCATTCCATTTTGATAAAAAAAGACCTATCACTCAAGCTTTTCAGCCTGAAATGATAGGTTTTTGTGTTAGATTAACGTACTGTACGGATACGCATTGTGTTTGTACGAACAGCTTCTCCAAGCGGCACACCTGCAACGATAACGATATCGTCACCAGATTCTACCAAACCTTGCTCAACTGCAATTCTTTCAGCGAGATCAAACATATCATCAGTGTTTGATGGGCGATCAGTTGTTACTGGGATAACTCCCCAGTTAAGCATCAAACCACGCTGAGTCAATTCATCGAAAGTGATTGCCAAGATATCAGCATCTGGACGGTATTTAGAAATCAAACGAGCAGTGTGACCTGTCTTAGTAAGAGTAACCACCAACTTGATATTCATAGAGTTTGTCGCATCCTTAACAGCTGAAGCCATAACCTCAGTCTTAGAATTACGTGACAAGTTAACAGACGACAAGCGACCGTATTCTTTTAAAAGAGTTTGAGCGTTCTTGTCAATTGTAGCCATTGTTGTTACTGACTCAAGTGGGTATTTACCGTTTGCAGATTCACCTGAAAGCATTGTAGCGTCGGTTCCGTCGATAACAGCGTTAAACACGTCTGATACTTCTGAACGCGTTGCACGTGGTTTTTCAGTCATAGTTTCAAGCATGTTTGTTGCTGTGATAGCGACTTTACCAGCTGCATTTACTTTTGTGATAATCATTTTTTGGTAAACTGGAACCATTTCGAATGGTACTTCGATACCCATGTCACCACGGGCGATCATGATACCATCAGCTACTTCAAGGATTTCATCCAAGTTATCGATACCTTGTTGGTTTTCGATTTTCGCAAACAATTGAACGTGACCATTACCAGTTTCTTCACAGATTGCACGAACTTCTTCAACGTCTTTTGCAGTACGTACAAATGAAATAGCGATGAAGTTGATACCTTGTTCCAAACCGAAACGGATATCATCGTTATCACGTTCAGCAAGAGCTGGGAAAGGAATTTTAGTGTTAGGGATGTTTACACCTTTTTGTTTAGCGATAATTCCGTCGTTTTCAACTTCTACTTCAAATTCACGAGTTGCATCGTCTTTTGCAACAACGCGAAGACCCAATTTACCATCGTCAACCAATACTTGACGACCAACTTCAACATCGTCGTAGATATCAAGAGCACCAGCAACGTTCAAAGCAATCACTTCACGAGTTGATTTGATTCCTTGTTTAGTTGCAACACGGATCTTTTCACCAGTTTTGTAAGAGTACTCTTTTGCGTCACCTTCAAACAATTCTGTACGGATTTCAGGTCCTTTAGTATCAAGAAGGAAACCAACTTTTTTACCTGCAAGTTTTTCAGCAAGTTTAACAGTTGCCATACGCTCACCTTGTTCTTGGTGGTCACCATGTGAGAAGTTGAAACGGAAAGTGTTTGCTCCTGCTTCAATCAATTTAGCAATATTTTGAGCTGAAGCTTCAACGTCAAGTTTTTCACCCCAGTATCCGTCTTCACCGAATTTTTTACCACCACGGATTTCAACCGCAGGACCTAAAGTTGCAACGATTTTTACACGTTTGTTCATGATTTTTGTGACTCCTTTATATAATTCGACCTTTTAAGGTCATGTTACCAAATTAATGAAAGTTGATTAGGACAAGCTCTTGTTCAAATCAGAAAGTTCAAGATCAGCTTTATGAGGGTTGTTAACAACGATCTTACCATCCGCTGTTAAGCTAAACAAAGCTCCTTCTTCTGCTGTTCCAAGAATTGGATTCTCAACCATTTTCTCGTTTCGGATACCAACAGCGACACCACCGATTCCTTGTTTAAGGAGTTTAACAGCGTGTGCACCCATGCGTGATGCCAATACACGGTCACGAGCGGTTGGTGAACCACCACGTTGGATGTGACCAAGTTCTGTGACACGAAGGTCACTTGTATCTCCAGCTTCTTTTAGTTTTTGACCAAATTCAGCCGCTGACATAACACCTTCTGCCAAAACGATAATATTGTGTTTCTTACCGTGTTCATATCCAGCTTTGATGCTTGCTACGATGTCTTCAAATTTGAAACCTTCTTCAGGGATGATGATTTCGTCAGCACCTGTTGCAATACCTGCCCAAAGAGCGATATCACCTGCATTACGTCCCATTACTTCAACAACGAAAGTACGACGGTGACTTGATGATGTATCACGAATCTTATCAATCGCATCCATTGCAGTCGTAACTGCAGTATCAAATCCGATTGTAAAGTCAGTACCTACGATATCGTTATCGATTGTACCTGGAAGTCCAATAGCAGGGAATCCATGCTCCGTCAAGCGCATAGCTCCATGATAAGAACCATCACCACCGATAACTACGACTCCTTCGATACCGTGTTTTTTCAACTGCTCAATCCCTTTAAGTTGGCCTTCAAGTTGTGCAAACTCAGGGTAACGAGCAGAGTGAAGGAAAGTACCACCACGTGAAATGATGTCTCCCACTGAAGCAGCATCAAGTGGATAAATTTCACCGGCAACCATACCTGCGTATCCATCATAGATACCAAAAACTTCCATTCCTTCTGAGATTGCTTGGCGAACTACTGCACGGATGGCAGCATTCATACCAGGGGCGTCTCCACCACTGGTCAAAACAGCAATACGTTTCATTTGGTTTATGCTCCTTTTTCTTTTAACATTCCTACTGATTATACCACATTTAAATCGAAAATTCTTCTATTTTCCGTATTTTTAGCGATAAATCGTTTTCATAGCAATTCCCTCTAATTTTTCCTCTAGAGCAGAATCTTTTCTTACAAAATGTTGTGTAGAAACAACCGTTTTTCCTTCCTCTTCATACCTGATAATGACAGGGATTGGGCCTTTGTATTGTTCTAGGATATTTGAAATCTCTTTATCATTTTCATGATTTTTAACTTGAATCCAGAATCGTTCCGCCACTGCTTCTTTCAAATCTTGTGCAATCATTTGCAGACGACCATCTCGAGATTGAACTTTGCCATTGATGTAGTAAAATTTCCCTTCGGATAAATTGGAAGCAAATTTTCTATATTGGTCTGAAAATACAGTTACATCCATCCGAGACTTACTATCATGAACCTGTAGAAAAGCCATACTCTCGCCTTTCTTGGTTCGAATCACTTTAATCTTTTGCACTTCAACTAGGAGAGTGGCTTGAGCTCCCTCGGTTAGATTAGTGATTGGAGTGGTCGGATATAGGGCTTGTTTGGCAAGAGTTTGGAGAGGATGGGGACTGATACCTACCCCAATCAGTTCCTGCTCTTTGTAAAATTTCTCTGCCTCAGTAAAATCATCAGCTTCAGTCCAACTATAATTTGTATCCGCAAAGAGTCCACCTAACTCCTCAACAAAGACAAATAAGTTTGGTAGGTTCACTAAGATTTTCTGGCGATTCTTGTCAAATTCATCAAAAAGTCCTAGTTCAACCAAAGGCGTCAAAAGCGACAATTTCTTGTAATTCTTGGGAAGACGTGTGACAAAATCTTCAATGCTTGAGAAAGGACGATTTTCAATAATCCAGTAAGACAAATCTCTTGGCATTCCCTTAATGGCTTTTAGACCAAGATAGATTTTCTTCTTAGCAATTTTATCATGATAGGGAATGCTGTTTATTGCTAAGGGAGCTACTTCAAAGCCCATCTGCAATGCATCTACAATGTAATCGCTGCTCGAGTAATTCAACATGACTTGAAAGAAAATAGCAGGATAGTGTGTCTTGAAATAAGCAAGCTGGAAAGCCAGCGCTGAGTAGGCATAAGCGTGGGATCGGTTAAATCCATAGCCTGCAAACTTTTCCATCACTGCAAAAACTTGTTTGGCCTTTTCTTCTGTATGCCCAAGTTTCATAGCTCCTGTGATAAAATCTTCCTTCATCAGATGCATCTCTTTGGCATTTTTCTTACCCATGGCACGTCTGAGAATGTCGGCTTTACCAAGACTGAATCCTCCAAAGCGTTGAGCTACCTGCATGACTTGCTCTTGATAGAGCATAATACCATAGGTTGATGACAGGATGTCTTCCAATGTAGGATCCAGCACTGTCACCTTTTCTTTGCCATGCTTTCGAGCTACAAAGTTATCAATATAATCGCTTGCTCCTGGTCTGTTGAGCGAGGTTGTGGCTACTACCTCTTCAAAGACTTGCGGCTGAACTCGTTTCAAAAGTCGAATGGCGCCAGGTTGTTCAAATTGGAAGATCCCCTTGGTATTTCCAGCAGCAAAGAGAGCCAGAGTTTCTTTGTCTTCCAGATCAATATCCTCTATTTTCAGATGAATACCTTCTGACTCAGCAAGTAATTCCTGCATTTTTTGGACAAAAGTCAGGTTACGCAGACCTAGGAAATCCATTTTTAAAAGGCCATTAGCTTCGACACCATGAGCATCATACTGGGTGATTAGCATATCCTCACCGTATTTGAGCGGGATATAGTCTGTCAGGTCCTGGTCACTCATAACGACCCCAGCTGCATGGATAGAGGTCTGACGAGGATACCCTTCAATCTTTCGAGCAATCTCAAAAGCTTTTTGATATTCCATTTTGCTATTGATGACCTGCCTAAACTGTAAATTCTTTTCATAGGCTGTCGTTAGCGTATCTCGAAAACTGATTTTTTTCGTAATATTGGTTAATTCGTACTCTGGAACACCATAACGTTTGAAAACATCACGAATTGCCTGTTTTGCTCCAAAGGTCGAATAAGTGACAATCTGTGCCACATGTTGACTACCATACCGATCACGAACATAGCGAATGAACTCCGGCCTATAAAGGTCAGGGATGTCGATATCGATATCGGGCATGGTGTAGCGCTCACGATTTAAGAAGCGCTCGAAAATCAAGTTCTTTTCAACCGGATTAATCCCTGTGATATCAAGTGAGTAAGCCACCAGACTACCAACTGCAGAACCACGCCCCATTCCCATATAGTAGCCTTGGGAACGTCCAAAACGGAGCAAATCCCAAACCACAAGGAAATAGTCGTCAAAGCCCATATCATGAATCACAGCTAATTCCTCATTCAGTCGCTCATGATAGATAGCTGAGGTTAGCCCCTTGTCACTCAAGCCTTGCTCAGCTCTCTCTCTAAGTTCTTCGACCGCTGGTCTTTCAGGATTAAAGCGAGGGAGTTTTAAACTTGGGTCGATTTGATAGCTTACATTCTCTATCAGACCTTGGAGATTGGCAAGCGCCTGAGGGAAGCGATTTTTAAACCGTGCTTCCAAGTCTGAGGCAGGTAAAAAAATCCCCTGTTGTGAATGCACATCCACTTCTCTCAGACTGACATTGTCCTTGACTGCTGACAAGATTTGTAAAACTTGAATATCTTCTTTTTCAAAAGAGTTGACCTGATAGAGTGGAAGAATTGGTCTAGTAAAGACTTCTTGAGGAGTATCTAGACTGACACCGATAAAATAATCGTGCCCCAAATCTAACTGTTCGATTCCCTCAAAATAGGGAACAATAATAGCAACATCTTCGAGGTGGGAGGTGAAGTCAGACCAATTTTTCCGTCCAGTCATTTTTAAAGTGGATAACTTCATCAACTCTTGATAACCTTTAGTGGATAGGGCTAGAAAACGTAGAGAGAGATTCTCCTCATCTTTGACCAAGGTCATTTCTAAACCAATTAAAGGTTGAATGCTATGCTTACGAGTTGCTTCTAGAAAATGATAGGCTCCATAGAGATTATCCACATCCATGATAGCAAGGTGAGAATAGCCGTATTCTTTAGCCATTTGTACGTATTTTTCAATCGAAACCACACTTTCCATAAAACTATAAACAGTCTTGGTGTCGAGCTGTGCAATCATTTCTTCTCCTCCTTGCTTTCGTTTTACTACTATTATACCATTTTAAGCTGGATATTGAAGCAACTCTGCACTTTCTTTTCAATATCCTCAGTTACAAACTTCTTCTCTTCTTAGTGTTAAATTCTTCACTTTTCAAAGGAAGAAAATAAAAATTAATATTATATAATAGTTTTAAATGTAAATTTAGATATATTTATACCAAACGAAGAATAATAAAGATAGGAGTTATATGCAGTTTTACATATAAAAATCTCTAGAAAAAGGCTTACTTCTATAGTATTTATTCAGTATTTTATAATAACTTACCAAATAGATATGCTGGTTTAAGAAATTTATTTCATTTAAGTTTATTTATTCCATTTTTCCCTCTTTTTTGATATAATAAATTCAGTCTGTTTTCAAAGGAGAGAAACATGCGTTTTAATCAATTCAGCTACCAACCAACCACTAGTTCTCAACGATTTGAGGAATTAGAAGGTCTTGGTCTAAAGCTGTCACCCCAACTGTCCTTAAAAAGACAGTTTGAAGACTTCATTCGTTGGAGTTTTTTCACTTATTCTAACACGGATTATGCCTTGTCAACTTTGGCTGCGGATAAAGAAACAGATTTAGTAACTTTTTTCCAGTCAGACCGTGAGTTAACTGCGGAGATTTTCTACACAGTAGTTTTTCAACTTTTAGGATTTAGCTATCTTGTTGACTTTGAGGATGCCGAACAGTTTCGTAAAGAAACTGGTTTTCCTATTGTTTATGGAGATCTCATTGAAAATCTTTATCAGTTACTCAATACGCGAACGAAAAAAGGAAATACGCTCATCGATCAGCTTGTTAGTGATGGACTCATTTCAGAAGATAATCACTACCACTACTTTAACGGTAAGAGCTTGGCAACCTTCACTACTCATAATGTCATTCGTGAAGTCTTGTATGTCGAGAGTCGTGTGGATACTGATAACGACGGTCTCCCTGACTTAGTCAAGGTCAGCATTATTCGCCCGCGTTATGATGGTCAAGTACCTGCTCTTATGACTGCCAGCCCTTATCACCAAGGGACCAACGACAAAGCCAGTGACAAGGCTCTCTACAAAATGGAAGGGGAGCTTGAGGTCAAACTGCCCCACACCATTGAACTTGAGGAACCTAAGCTGAATTTAGTTGAACCTCATGGTCAAGCAGAAGTCGTCTCAGAAGCTGAAGAAAAGCTATCTCATATCAATAGCTCATATACTCTAAATGACTACTTCCTCCCACGTGGATTTGCCAATCTCTATGTATCGGGTGTTGGTACCAGGGATTCCCAAGGGCTCATGACCAATGGTGACTACCAGCAGATTGAAGCTTATAAAAATGTCATTGATTGGCTTAATGGTCGTTGTCGTGCTTTCACGGACCACACGTGCAAACGCCAAGTCAAAGCTGACTGGTCAAACGGCAAAGTCGCAACAACAGGTATTTCCTATCTAGGTACCATGTCCAATGGTCTCGCCACCACTGGTGTTGATGGCTTGGAAGTGATCATCGCAGAAGCAGGTATTTCCTCTTGGTACAACTACTATCGGGAAAATGGTCTAGTGACCAGCCCAGGGGGCTATCCAGGTGAGGATTTTGACTCACTTGCTGAATTGACCTACTCTCGCAACCTCCAAGCTGGTGACTATATTCGTGGCAATGAAGCTTATCAAGCAGACTTAGAAAAGGTTAAAGAGAAACTCGATCGCAAGACTGGTGACTACAATCAGTTTTGGCATGACCGCAACTATCTGCTCAATGCTCACAAGGTTCAAGCTGAGGTCGTCTTTACGCATGGTTCCCAGGATTGGAACGTCAAACCTCTTCATGTTTACCAGATGTTTCATGCCCTTCCTAGCCATATCAATAAGCACCTCTTTTTCCATCATGGTGCCCATGTTTATATGAATAACTGGCAGTCGATCGACTTCCGCGAGTCCATGAATGCCTTGTTAAGTATGAAATTGTTAGGACTTGACTCAAGCTACCAACTTCCGACTGTCATTTGGCAGGACAATATCGCACCGCAAAAATGGCAAGGTCTTGATAACTTTGGCAAACAGGATGAACTGCATACCTTCTCTCTTGGTAATGATGAAAAAGTGATTCAAAACCAGTATGATCAAAAAGATTTTGATCGTTATGGCAAGACTTACCAGACCTTTAACACTGAACTTTACCAAGGAAAAGCTAATCAGATCACCATTGACCTTCCAGTAAGTCAAGACATTCACTTAAATGGGCGAGTGGAGTTGAAACTTCGTGTCAAATCAAGTACAAACAAAGGGCTCTTATCAGCCCAACTGTTAGAACTTGGACAAAAGAAATATCTGCAGCCTTATCCAGCTGTTTTAAGTGCTAGAACCATTGATAATGGTCGTTACCACATGTTAGAAAATCTCTGTGAACTGCCATTCAACCCAAGTGCCCAACGTGTCATCACCAAAGGCTACCTTAATCTTCAAAATCGAACCAATCTCTTGACGATTGAAGAAGTCCAACCAAATGAATGGATGGACTTCAAGCTAGAGCTTCAACCAACTATCTACAAACTTAAAGAAGGAGATACTCTCCGTTTGGTTCTCTATACAACAGACTTTGAGATTACAATTCGAGATAATACAGACTATCAGTTGACTGTTGATTTAGCACAGTCTAGTCTTATCCTACCTTGTCAAAAGGTATAATCTACCAGACTTTCAATATGAAAGGATTCAAAGGAAAAGTCAATGAATTTGACCATTGAACTTCCTATAACAAAAGTTTTCCACTTGAACAGTCGAATCAAACATAAACTTTGTATCAAATCCACAGTTCATCTAAAAGCATTTTAGAAGCCCCTAGATAGAACTTGGACAAAAGATACTCCCCCTAACCAACATGTGTAACCATTTATCATATTCGCTACTAGACCACATGTTGGAAATCTCTGTGAATTAACATTTAGAGTGAATTCACAAAACGCCGTGACAAAAAGCTACCCAAATTGAATGATTCACTGTCATTAAAGAACATCAATGTAGATGAACGGATTGCTACCCAGTTTATCTGCACGCAACTAGTGACAAAGTTAAAAGAAGGAGAATCTCTCCATCTAGTTCTTTATCCTACTGACTGCGAAATCATCATACGTGACAATACCGCCTACCACCCGACTGACGTTATCGTTCAGTCCACGCTACTGTACCTTGTAAAAGGAGTACTTACTTTATGAACAAATCAGAACACAGACACCAACTTATCCGCGCCCTCGTTTCAAAAAACAAAATCCATACACAAGCTGAATTACAAGCCTTATTAGCGGAAAATGATATCCAAGTGACTCAGGCTACTCTATCACGCGATATCAAAACCATGAACCTTTCAAAAGTGCGCGAAGAGGATAATTCTTACTATGTGCTAAATACAGGGTCTATCTCCAAATGGGAAAAACGTCTTGAAAACTATATGGAAGATGCTCTTGTTATGTTGCGTCCTGTGCAACACCAAGTTATTTTGAAAACTTTACCCGGTTTAGCCCAATCGTTTGGATCTGTAATTGATTCCTTGGCCTTTCCAGATATCGTTGCAACCCTTTGTGGAGACGATGTCTGCATGATTATCTGTGAAGATGCTACAAAAGCGCAGGCTTGTTTTGAGAGTCTTAAAAAATATGCGCCACCATTTTTCTTTAGTGAATAAAACAAATCCCGTGATTAAAAGATCACGGGAATTTTTTATTTCTTTGACTGTGTTTCTTCTTTCTTTGTACGTGCCAATCGAAGAGCGCGTTTAGGATTGAGACGATTAAATAATTCTTCTAGTTTCTTTTCATTCCATACATCTGCTGCAGAAACAAAATTGCCATCTGCATCTCGGAATGATATCGGTTTATCTCCCATATCAATCTCCTAGTCTACAAATTCAAATTCAAATTTACCAATGCGGACCAAATCGCCATCTTTGGCGCCACGCGCACGAAGGGCTTCGTCAACTCCCATACCACGAAGCTGACGGGCAAACTTCATGACCGATTCGTCACGGTCAAAGTTGGTCATGTTAAAGAGTTTCATGAGTTTTTCACCAGAAAGTACCCATGTCGCATCATCATCACGACTAATCTCAAAGGCTTTTTCTTCCTCGTCAAAGCCATAGTAAGCCTCTTCTTCCATATCGGATTCATCATAAATCGGGAATTCTGGAGTCTTGTCTAACAATTCAGCTGTCGCATCCAAAAGAGTTGCCAAACCTTGCTTGGTCAATCCAGAAATTGGGAAGATGGCTGGAAGTTCCTCAAACTCGTCGTAGTTTGCTGCCAACTTTTCCTTGAAAGTTTTCAGATTTTCCTGACTTTCAGGCATATCCATCTTGTTGGCCACGATAATCTGTGGACGTTCCATGAGACGAAGGTTGTAGGATTCTAATTCCTTATTGATAGCAAGGTAGTCCTCATAAGGATCACGTCCTTCACTAGCTGACATATCGATGACATGGAGGATAACTCGAGTGCGTTCGATATGACGAAGAAACTGGGTTCCAAGACCAACCCCTTGACTGGCCCCTTCAATCAAACCTGGAAGGTCTGCTACTGCAAAAGATTCACCTGACTGTGTACGAACCATACCCAAATTTGGGACAATCGTCGTAAAGTGGTAAGCACCGATTTTGGGCTTAGCTGAAGTGATGACACTAAGCAAAGTTGATTTTCCAACAGATGGGAAACCGACCAAGCCAACATCCGCTAAGATTTTCAATTCCAGTTGCAACTCGCGTTCTTGTCCTGGTTCTCCATTCTCAGAGATTTCAGGTGCAGGATTTTTTGGAGTGGCAAAACGGATATTTCCACGACCACCTCGACCACCATGAGCCACGATAAACTCTTGACCATGTTCAATCAAGTCTGTAATGACTTTTCCTGTTTCCGCATCACGTACAGTAGTCCCCTGTGGTACGCGAACACGAAGATCTTCTGCACCACGTCCGTGCATTCCTTTGGTCATCCCTTTTTCACCAGAATCAGCCTTGAAATGACGGTTATAGCGGAAATCCATCAAGGTACGTAAGCCTTCGTCTACCACGAAAACAACGTTTCCTCCACGTCCACCATCACCACCCCAAGGACCGCCATTAGGGACATACTTTTCACGGCGAAAGGCAACCATGCCATCGCCACCATTACCAGCCTTGACCTTAATCTTGGCTGTATCTAAAAACATACTCATATTTTCTTCTCACTTTAAAAAGGCTGGGGAGAACCCAGTCATTAGTTATTGTTTCTATCCCCGTAGCTTGCTTAGAATCTACTAAAAGCTCCAAGCGCAGTTGCAAAGATACCAGCAAGGGTTACAAACAACATGATGAGCACGACAACAAGTGTCACCTTTTCAAACAATGTTTTTTTACGTTTTCCGTTATCTCCAAAAGCCATAACTTCTCCTTTTTCTATATAATTCTAATTTAATATTCTGTTGAAACTGGTGCAATCAACCATAAAATGATATAAGCAAGGACTCCTGTCCCATAACAAAATGCAAGAACAGCCCAAATGACACGAACAATTGTTGGATCAATATCAAAATAATGAGCAACTCCTGCGCATACTCCACCAATTTTTTGATCTTTTCCGCTTCTCATTAATTTTTTCATTTTTTCTTCCTCTTATTCTATTATTTGAATTCGTCTCTCCAATAATCTCTGATGCTAGACAATTGTTTTCGAGACGCTCTTAAAATACGCTTGGATTCTTTTACTGGGCTTGTAACAGCTTGTTGAGGTAGATAGAGAATCGTTTTTAAGAAGCGCTGAGTGACAGGTTGTCCATCATGTAGCTCATGTTCAAAGTTATTTGAGATAATGGCATCAAGGTAAAACTCATGAACTCGTTTCCCAAAATTTTCAGCCGAAATCTCGTACAACTTATCAGCCAACTTTTGTTCAGACATATCAGGAGTAGCGATCAATGCTTCAAGGATAGCGCCCGCAAGCTCTCGTTCTCCATAGTAGAGGGTCCCAAACATTTTATCATTGATCAGATTTTCAAGATAGGGATTGCCATGAGCAATAACAGGCGTTCCACTGGCTAGACTTTCTAGATAGGTTAAACCCTGAGTTTCACTCGTAGAGGCTGAAATAAAGAAATCAGCTGCTTTATAGTACAAAGCTGTTTCACTTGGAGCAATCATACCTGTAAAAATCACATGTTTTTGTATGTTTAATTTCTCTGCTTGTTCTTTCAGACTATTCAGATAAGGTCCGTCTCCAGCAACAACCAACTTCACCTTGTCTTCTTCTTTCAAAACCTGCGCAAAGGCAGCTAAGACTGCTTGGATATTCTTCTCATAAGAAATACGCGAAAGGCTCAGCAGCATTTTCTCACCTTCCTGAATACCTAACTTCGAACGAAGCTCTAGTAAGTTTTCCTCTTTGATCTCAGGTCGTTCAAACTTAGCCAACTCAATTCCAGTTGGGATGACCCGCTTTTCAACCTTGACTTTGTATTTCGATAAAAGGTCACGAACAATCTCACTAGGGCAAATCACGCCATCTACATCATGAAGGAAGCCACGCACCAAATATTTTACCATACTCGGACGAATTAGCATGCCCTTAGCAATGTAATGCACATAGTCTTCATACTGGGTATGGTAGGTATGAATAACTGGAATTTTCAATTCTCTAGCAATCCAAATCCCTAACAAACCAAGAGAAAATTCGGTCTGGGTATGAATAATATCGAGTTGATACTGCTTGGCAATTTCAAGTGCCTTTGTAAAACCTCGGTAGGCAAATCGTCGATCCTTAAACGCAAAGAAAGGGACACTCGGAATGCGAATAATTTGCCAATCTTCGTATCGGTTTACGTCTTTATCAGTCGTTGTAAAGATAAAAACTGCATGTCCTTGCTTTTCAAGCTCAGTTTTCAAGGTCCGTATACTAGTCGCAACCCCGGAAACTTGAGGGAAATAGGTGTCTGTAAATAAACCAATTCGCATAAATTACCTCACTTTTTGCCCAAAGCAGCCTGTTCTCGATAAAATTTTAACCAGATTTCCAACAAATGCTCCTCAGAGTACTCTTTGGAAATCTCACGAGCTTTTTCTTTCAAGTCCTTTAAGGCTTCAGGGTCATTCTTGTATTCTAGGATTGCTTCTCTCATCTCGGAAACATCACTTGTAGCACGATAATTCCCATCAAGAATAACCTTATACAGATCCAAATCTCTTAACATAATAGGAGCCTCGCAACTAGCAGCCTCTAAGATAGTCATAGGGAATAATTCATTGTAACTTGGTAGCAAGAATAGATCCGCCATAGCGTAAAGTTCCCGCATCCGTTCCGGTGACACAATTCCAGGGAAAATAAGATTTTTGGGTGGATTGTCCATTATCTTCTTGTAGCGTTCATAACCATCTGTCATCCCACCAAATGAAAAACCACCTGCCCAGATAAAGGTAATTTCTGGCAATTCCTCAGCAAGACGGATAAAATCATCAATTCCTTTACGTTTCTGAACCTGACCCGCACCGATTACGACAAACTGATCTTCCGCGAGATCCATTTCCTTCCGGAGTTGAGCAACTTGTTCAGCTGGTAATGGATGCCATTTTTCTTTGTTTACAAAATTTGGAATATAAGTTACTTTTTCACGCGGAATACCAGCAGCCACTAAATCCTCGATAAACATGGGATTGACCACCACCAAGTGTTCCATTCGGTTGTAAAAGGAAAAAACATAGCGTTTGACAATTCCTTTTAGGAAAAATGGAATCTTCAAACTCCCCTCAAGCGTATCAGGCAAAAAATGCACATAGCCAATTTTTCTCCCAGAGCGTTTCTTTTGGAAAGTAGATAAATAATAAGGGAAATCAATGGTATGAAAGTGAGTTACATCCGCTTCTACAGGAAGATTCTCTGTAACAATCAACTGGTCTTTGGCTTCGCGGTGAAGGAGACTAACCAATTCTCGATAAGCTCCTGACACTCCTTGACCAGCTACTTTTTCACTTGAGCTTAGCATATTAATACGCAATTTTTCGTTTTCCATACCTTTCATTATACCATTTTATTTCCAGAAAATCAGCAAAAGAAAGAAGAGACGATTGGAAAAAGGATAAAATTATCCTATTTTCCAATCGTCTCTCGCATTTTTCTTAGTCTTTATTTAATTCCTAGAGCGATACGCGCGTATCGGCTCATTTTTTCAACCGTCCAAGCTGGATACCAGACCAATTTAACTTCGGTATTGGTTACCTCAGGCACATCTGTCATCGCATCATGTATCTGGTCTGTCAAAAGGTCAGCCAGTGGGCAGCCCATAGTTGTCAAGGTCATATCAATTTCAGTATGACCTGTTTCACCATCAAAACGAATTTCATAAATCAAACCTAGGTTGACAATATCAATCCCCAACTCAGGGTCGATGACTTCTTCCAAAGCATTTAAAATGCGTGTTTTGATCGTTTCAATTTGCTCTTCTGTATAAGCCATGTTATTCCTCACTCTTAGTCTTCAATAAAATCACGAAGGGGTTTGCTGCGACTTGGTTGGCGCAATTTTCTCAAAGCCTTGGCCTCGATCTGACGGATACGCTCACGAGTCACGTTAAAGACTTTACCAACATCTTCAAGAGTACGCATTTTCCCATCGTCCAAACCGAAGCGCAAGCGCAAGACGTTTTCTTCACGGTCTGTAAGAGTATCCAAGACTTCATCCAACTGCTCACGCAAAACGATACGAGTTGTGTAGTCTACGGGATTTTCAATCACTTCGTCTTCGATAAAGTCCCCAAGATGGCTATCGTCCTCTTCACCAATCGGTGTTTCAAGCGATACAGGTTCTTGGGCGATTTTTAGGATTTCACGGACCTTGTCAGGTGTCATATCCATACGCTCAGCGATTTGTTCAGGTGTCGGATCTTGACCCAATTCTTGAAGGAGGTTACGCTGTTCTCGGACAAGCTTGTTAATGGTTTCAACCATGTGGACAGGGATACGAATAGTGCGGGCCTGGTCAGCAATGGCACGAGTGATTGCCTGACGAATCCACCAAGTTGCATACGTAGAAAACTTAAATCCTTTTGAATAGTCAAACTTGTCAACAGCCTTCATCAAGCCCATGTTTCCTTCTTGGATCAAGTCAAGAAATTGCATACCACGTCCTACGTAGCGCTTAGCAATAGAAACCACCAAACGAAGGTTGGCTTCTGCAAGACGTTGTTTGGCTTCGATATCACCAGCCTCAACTGCTAGGGCCAATTCTTTTTCCTCTTCGTTGGTCAAGAGAGGAACAACCCCGATTTCCTTCAAATACATACGGACTGGGTCATTAACCTTGGCAGAAGTTGAGCCAATCAAGTCCTCATCACTGAGTTCTGGTTCTTCTTCTGCACTAAGAACACGCGCACTTGGATTTCCTTCGTTATCTGTGATAGAAATTCCAGCATCCTGAATCCGTTGCAAAAGGTCTTCAATGCCGTCTGCATCGAGGGTGAAAGGAATAACCAGACTTGAATTGATTTCATCATCTGTTGCTGTTCCTGTTTTTTTGTGGTTACGGATAAAGTCTGCTACTTGCACATCAAATGTGGTTACTTCTTTTTGTTTTGTTGCCATTATTACTCCATTCTTCTCTTTTGGGAAATCAATCGTTGCAATTCTTCCAAGGCTGTGTCTGTATCTCCTACATGACTAGCTTCCTGCACTTTCTTTTTAATTCTTAAGTTGTCCTTGCTGAGGAGGGCACGGTTTCGAGTCGCTTCGACTTCCGCTAGCTCTTGGGGCGACATCTCAACTGGCAAATCCAAGCTAAGCACGTGGTACCAAGCATTTTCAACTTCAGGTGTCTGATGAGAAAGCTCCTCTGAGGCGATTTCTCCCTGCTCACTTAATAATTCGTAAAGAATCTGAAATTCTGGGGTATCAAAGAAAAAATCTTCTCTTAATCGATAGTCATTCAAAACAACTGGGTTCTCAGCCATCCTATAGAGGAGATGAGCCTCTGCTCTCATGACTGCTGTCAGTTGGCGCGTTACAGGTAAACTAATCGCTGCTGGAGGTTGCTCCTCTTTAACTCTTTCCTGCCTCTGAACAATGCGACTTTCATTTACTATCTGTTCCACCTGCTGGTAATCAAAAGAAGGTAGATTATCCGCCAGAATGTGGATATAAGAATTCTGGGCAGTGATAGACTTTTCCTTGGCGATTAGGGGCGCAATCTTTTCAATGAACTCAATTTGCGCCTGTAAGTTATCACTATTTTCTGGCTTGAGCTGGTGAATATAGAACTCTATAGGACTAATCCGGGTCTTGGTTAAAAGGTAAGCCAGGTCTTCAGTAGAATTCTTTTGCAAATACTCATCTGGGTCCATGGCATCAGGTACTCGAACAACCTCCACTGAAAAGTCTTTTAACTCCTCTAAAGCCTTGGCTGTTGCTGCCTGCCCTGCCTTGTCGCCATCATAGCTGAGAACAATTTTTTTGGTAAAGCGTTTGAGGTGGTCAACATGCTCCTTGCTTAAGGCTGTTCCCATGGAAGCTACAGCATTTTCTATACCAGCACGGTAGGCTGCAATCACATCCATGAAGCCTTCCATCAGATAGAGCTCTGTAACCTTACCTGTTCCCTTTTTTGCCTTGTCCAAATGATACAATTCGTAACTCTTGTTAAAAATTGCAGTTGAACGGCTATTTTTATACTTGGCAGTCTGACTATCCGTTTCTTGCCAGATACGACCTGAAAATGCAATAACCTGCCCCTTGTCATTGGTCAAAGGAAAGATGATCCGTCCGAAAAAAGTATCATAAAACTGATTGCCATCTGACAGATAAAACAAGCCGGAATCCAATAAATCCTTTTCCTCAAACTTGTCAGCTAAACGTTGGTAGAGATAGGTTCTCTCTGCTGGAGCTAGTCCAATCTGGAAGTGCTTCAGAACATCGTCTGTCAATCCGCGTTTGTAGAGATAAGCCCTTGCTTCTTCTCCCATCTTTGTCGTCATGAGGATGGCATGGTAAAAACGGGCAGCTTCTTCATGCATATCATATAGAGCTTGATGGGGTGAAGCTTGTTGAGGACGAGACTGTACCGGCATAGCTAGTTGAATACCGACGCGCTCTCCTAAGAGTTGAACGGCTTCCATAAAGGACACGCCTTGGTATTCTTCGATAAACTTAAAGACATCTCCTGAACGCCCACAGCCAAAACAGTGATAAAACTGCTTGTCTTCAACAACATTGAAAGAGGGGGTCTTTTCACCATGAAAAGGACAGAGCCCTAAATAGTTCCGTCCAGCCTTCTGCAAAGAAATCACATCACCTATGACTTCCACTATGTTGGCATTGTTTTTGATTTCTTCAATGACTTGCTTGTCAACCATACACAATACCTCCATCTTATCATAGTTTCACGTAAACTAGTATAGCTTATTTCTGAAAAAAAGTAAACCATTTCATACGCTTTCCGTAATTCTCTTTGCCTTATTCTTCTATATAGAAAGAGAAGATAAAAAACTCAGAAACACTTTCAGGATTCTAAGTTTTTCTTCACTATTTTTGATGATTATTTAACCCATCTATTCAAATAATTGATAGTAGTCTGAGATTTTCATCTTAGCTTTTTCTTCTTTATTGAGGTCTTGGATGATACGACCTTCCTTCATGACAATCAGACGATTGCCATACTTTAGTGCATCTTCCATATGGTGGGTAATCATCAAGGCTGTTAGATGATCCTTGCTGACAAAGTCATCTGTTAACTCCATCAAGGCAACACTAGTCTTTGGGTCGAGAGCTGCTGTGTGTTCATCCAACAAGAGCAACTCTGGTCGCTTCAAGGTTGCCATCAAGAGACTCAAGGCCTGACGTTGTCCACCTGAAAGAAACTCAATCGGAGTATCTAGATGCTTTTCAAGACCATTTCCCACTTTTTCAATGGTAGCCTGAAACTCTCCCCGATGACTTGATAGCCTTCTAGGAAGGAGTCCTCTCTTCTCACCACGAAACTTGGCAATCAAGAGATTTTCCGCCACCGTCATACGAGGAGCCGTACCCATTTTAGGATCCTGAAAGACACGAGACAAGTACTTAGCCCGCTTTTCAGGTGAAAAATGCGTCACATCCTCCCCCATGATACGGATACTTCCACTTGTTAAAGGCAAGGTACCTGCAATAGTGTTAAAAAGCGTTGACTTCCCAGCTCCATTTCCCCCTAAGATGGTAATGAAATCATGTTCGAAAATTTCAAGAGAAACATCATTCAGAATGATTTTTTCTTCGTCAAAGCCATTCGTGATGACTTTGGTGGCATTTTTTAATTCTACAATTGCTGTCATTTGCTAAACTTGACTCCTTTCAGGTATTTGCTTTTGAAGGTTGGAATCATGAGGCAAACTGCCAAAATCAAGGCGCTGTACAAACGAAGATAACTTGTATTAAACCCAAGAGCAATCACTCCCCAAACGAGGAACTGATAAGCAATAGACCCTACAACGATGGTCATGAGTCGCTCTGCCAGGGTCAAACTCTTGAACAAAACCTCACCAATAATCAAGCTAGCAAGCCCTACGACAATCACGCCGATTCCTCGAGAAACATCTGCATATCCTTCTTGTTGAGCAATTAAGGCTCCTGCAAGCGCGATGATCCCATTTGAGAGAACCAAGCCCATGAGTTCCATACGACCCGTATTGATACCAAAGCTACGAGCCATATCTGGATTATCACCAGTAGCGATGTAGGCCTGACCTAGTTTGGTATCAAGGAAAAAGAGCATGAGACCAATTACAAGAGCTACAAAGATTAATCCAGTCAGGAGTTGATTGAGATCCGAATCAAAAGGCAAGACATCTTGAATTTGCTTGGTCCCAAGAAGCCCCAAGTTGGCACGCCCCATAATCATGAGCATGATGGAATGGCAGGAAGTCATGACCAGAATCCCTGATAAGAGGGTTGGGATTTTTCCTTTGGTATATAAGAGACCTGTCGCCATTCCAGCTAGACAGCCCGCTCCTACTGCGGCTAGGGTTGCTAAAAATGGGTTGACTCCCTGTGTTATCAAGGTTACAGCTACTGCTCCCCCAAGAGGAAAAGAACCTTCAGTAGTCATATCTGGAAAATTCAAAATTCGAAAAGTCATAAAGATTCCCAAACCTAAAATCGCCCAGACCATCCCCTGAGAAATAATGGATACTATCATAATCTTTCACTCATTTCTTTCTTTAGTAAAAATGGGAGGAGATGTGTCCAGCTCCTCCTTTATCTTTATTCAATCACTTGTCCTGCTTCTTTTAGAACGGACTCAGGAATGGTGATACCAAGTTCCTGCGCTAGTTTTTTGTTAATCACTGACTTACCAGTTGAAAAGACATTAACTGGCGTATCAGCTGGTTTTTCACCTTTCAAAACTTTGGCAATCATTTTACCAGTAGCCACTCCAAGATCGTGTTGGTCAACTACTACAGATGCTAATCCACCTGCTTCTACCATGGCAGTGGCACTTGGATAGATTGGCTTTTTAGCTGTTTGGTTGCTTGAAACAACTGTTGAAAATGCGGATGCGATGGTGTTGTCAATTGGAACCCAAATCGCATCAACCTTACTTGTCATGACATTGACTGTTGAAGCAATTTCATTTGTTGATGGAACAGCAAATGTTTCGACTGTCAAACCTGCTTTTTCAGCATAAGCCTTGAATTCTTCTACCTGTGTTTTTGAGTTATCTTCGCTACTTGAGTAAAGAGCACCGATTGTTTTGACATTTGGTGTCAAAGTTTTAATCAATTCCACTTGTTGTTCAGCAGGGTTGTGGTCTGACACCCCTGTGATGTTGCCACCTGGTTTTTTCAAATCTTTGACCAAGTTAGCACCGATTGGGTCTGTAATAGCAGCCATGATAACTGGTAGGTCTTTTGTAGCACTAGCGAGTCCTTGAGCTGCTGGTGTTGCAATCCCAACAACTACATCGTTTCCATTTGCTACCAATTGTTTACTCATGGTTGCAACCTTGCTCTGATCTCCTTCAGAGTTCATAAAGTCGATTTTTACTTGATCGTCCTTATAGCCTTCTTCAGCTAGTCCATCTTGAATCCCTTGGTAAATCAAGTCCAAGGATGGGTGACTAACAAATTGAAGGACACCAACCTTAGCAACCTTTTGCTCTTCCTTAGCTGATGGCTTGTTCATAGATGAATAAATCAAGCTAGCCACCACCAATACTGCTAATCCAGCGACAATTCCAATCAAACGTTTATTTTTCATTTTTCTTTCTCCTTAATTCTTTTACCTTAATTTTTTAAATCACATCATCAAGCGACGCCATCGTTTAAATTCCATCATCATCCTCCTAATAGAAAAAGTCCTCACACAAAAAACTTGTGTGAGGACGTCGATGCGCGGTGCCACCTCAATTATAGGGAATATCCCTATCGCTCTTTCTCGCAATAACGAGTTGCACTGTAAGGTGTGCTCACCGAATTTTTATGATTTCAAATTCTTAAGTACATTCAGCCCAATTTCATCAATTTCATCTATCTGCTTTCACCAACCACAGACTCTCTATAAAATGAGCATGATTACTTTCTGAATGTTTAAATTATATCATTTTTCAACTACTTGTCAAGCTTATTTTTAGAATTTTTTAAACAATTCAAAAACTTCCCCTTGAAAAAGGAGGAAGTTTGTAGAATATCAGCCTGAATTACGCAAACCAGTTGCAATTCCGTTGATAGTTGTATGGATCAGTTTTTCTTCGTCTGCTGACAATTCGCCGCGACGTTGACGTTTGATCAACTCCAACTGGATGTAGTTCAGGATATTAAAGTAAGGCATACGATAGTTTAGACTGTCTTTTAGATAAGAGTTTTCTGCCAAGAGTTCGTCATAACCTTCGATAGCTAAAATAACGTCCTTAGTCAACTGCCATTCATCTAAAATAGTGTAGTAGATAGCTTGTACTTCTTCGTCTTCACAGAGCTTGGCATATTCAAAAGCAATGTTCATGTTAGACTTAGACAAGACCATGTCTACATTGGAAAGCAAAGATTGGAAGAAAGGCCAGTTTTGGTACATGTCTCGAAGGAACTCGATATTCTTTGGATCTTGATCAATAAACTCTTTAAAGCTTGATCCCACACCATACCACCCAGGGAACATGACACGGCTTTGTGACCATGAGAAGACCCAAGGAATAGCACGCAAACCGCCAATTTCAGTGATGGTCTTACGAGCAGCTGGACGCGAACCGATATTGAAGCTTGAAATAGCTTTGATTGGACTTGATTCAAAGAAATAGTCATAGAAATGTTCATTTCCAAAGACCAAATCACGATAGATATCGTAGCTACGGTCCACTACTTGATCCATAATAGCTTCGTAACGATTTGACGTATTGGTATCACTCTTCTTCTTGGTAATCATACGGTTAATGGCTGCAGAAACCAACATTTCAAGGTTATAGTAGGCTGCATCTTTGTTACCGTATTTGTTTCCAATCACTTCTCCCTGCTCAGTCAGACGGATACGGTCCTTGATAGACTTGAGTGGTTGAGACGTAATAGCTTCATAAGTTGGTCCACCACCACGACCCACAGTACCACCGCGACCGTGGAAGAAAGTGACCTTAACGCCAAATTCATCCCCAATAGCAGTCAGTTGTTGTTGCGCTTTATAGAGAGTCCAACACGAGGACAGGTAACCACCGTCCTTGTTACTATCAGAGTAGCCGAGCATGATTTCCTGATAGTTATCTTTTGAAGCAATCCATTTTTTAGCCAAAGGAAGAGAAAAATATCTTCTCATGGTTTCTTCCGAATGGTCTAAGTCCTCGATCGTTTCAAAGAGGGGAACAATCTGAACGCGGGCTTTTTGAGCATCAACCAAGCCGACTTCCTTGAGCATGATGGCTAGCTCTAGCATATCAGATACACTGGTTGCGTGAGAAATGATGGTTTGACGAATGACATTTTCACCTAGTTTATCCTTCAATTTGCGCGCAGCTTTAAAGATAGAGAGTTCTTTTTCAAGCAGTTCTGACTTTTCAGCATGAGTCGCTGAGAGGATACGAGGATCTTCTTCCAACTCTTTTAAGAGGAGTGCGCATTTTTCATCTTCAGATAGATCGCTATAGTGATCATTGATACCAGCAGATGCTAGCAATTCAGCTACACAGGCTTCGTGAACACTAGAGTCTTGGCGCATATCGATAGAAGCAAGGTAGAAACCAAAGATTTCGACAGCTTGCATCAACTCTACAAATTCTCCTGAAATCAGGTATTCTCCTTTGTTCTCAAGGAGAGAATCGCGAATGGCCAACAAATCTTGATAGAATTCATCTGCAGTGGCATATCTAGGCTGAAGGTCCTTGTCTTCAATCAAATAAGCCTTGGTTGCCTGCATCTTAGCTTGGATGTCAAAGAGGGCACGACGATAGAGTTCTTTTTCACGATAAATCGAGTTATCTTGTGACTTCAGCGCCATCTCACGGACCTTGTCACTGACATTCACGATGCTGGTTGAAAGTGAAAATTCACGATAAAGATTATAAATCTTTTCATCATAGTAGTTCATGATGACTTCGCACTGAGTCAAGGCTGATTTGTTAAGAGTTTCCGCAGTTACGAAAGGATTTCCATCACGGTCTCCTCCGATCCACATCCCCATGGTAATCGGTTTTGGATGCTGAAGCTCGATACCTTGTTCTTTAGCCAATTTTTTATACTCAGCCGTCAAACGCGGAACAGCATTCAGGAAAGAACTTTGGTAATACTCCATCACGTTGGTGATTTCGTTGGTTACTTTCAATTTTTTCTCACGAATCATGTCCGTTTGCATGATAATTTCAATGTAACGACGTAGATCTGTGTGCCATTTTTCTTTATTAATCAAGCCAAGTTTGACATCACGGTACTTGCGCAAAAGCGTATGGATATGGTTGGTCAAGTCCAGCATACTCTTGCGTTGTACTTGCGTTGGATGAGCGGTCAAGACGGGAACGACATTTAACTTTTCTAAAATTTCAGCTGCATTTTCTTTTTCAGCTACCATTTTAATCGTTGTAGATAGTTTCCCTAGATAGTCTTGGTCCACATTGTTTTGGTGATTGATTTCATAGGCCAAATCCACATCCTCAGAGATATTAATCAAAAGTGGAAGGATTGAGAAATAGCGTGAAATGTAAATCATTTCTTCATTCGAAAGACTGGTCACTAGGTCATTGAGCCCTTGATAATTCTCGCTAGTTGATAATTCCTTCAACTGGATAATCTTTTCAAAGGTTTCTGGCGCTAGCATATTTTTTGTGATATCTTCTAATAGCTCAGTCAGAATCAAGACTTCTTCTTGGACGACTGCTTTATTACTATAGTTTTCTAATTTTTGAAGAGACATATACTTTCCTTTCCATACAATCCTTACAGACTTTCATCGATTTGATTCTCGTATTCTCTGATAAGTTTGGCACGTTTTTCGCTGGCATCAATGTTTAGTACAAGCGCGATGGCTACGGATAATACCAATAGACTGTTCCCACCTTGTGAAAGGAAGGGGAAGGTTACCCCTGTAGAAGGAATCAACCCTGAAATCCCACCGATATTGACAAAGACCTGAACAAGGATCATTCCTCCGACACCAATAGCAACCATAGAGTTAAAAGGGTCCTTTGCTCGAATACCAACCAAGATGATTCGTAAAATCAAGAAGAAGAGTAAAGCCAAAATCATACCGGCTCCTACGAATCCAAACTCCTCAATAACAATCGAAAAGACGAAATCCGTATGGGCTTCTGGCAGATAACCACGCTTCTCGATAGAATTCCCTAATCCCAGCCCGAACCAGCCACCATTTACCATTGCATAATAGGAATTTGCGAGCTGGTGTCCTGCACCCGCCAAGTCATTAAAAGGATTAAAGAAGGCACTAAAACGTTTAGCAACGTAACCAAATACAGGAATTTTAGAGAACTTTTCAACCCCAACAAAGCGAATGACAGACAAGACTAACATTGAGCTCCCTGCCAAGAGAGCCAGAATGGTTGAGAACCAACGATAGGCGATTCCACTTACGGTATACATGATGAGCGCCACCAAGACCAAGATGGTCGCATTTCCCAAGTCTGGGAAAATTCCCAGGCTACCAATCAGAACTAGCAGAACAAAACGCCAGTCGTTAAAAGCTCGAGGTAGCCACTGATTCTGTGTCAAAACCTGGAAGTCATAAACCGCAATCTCATCTTGCTGTTTTGAAAATCGATGCGCCAGGTACCAGATGATGATAATCTTAAGGTATTCCGCAGGCTGAATCGTTACAGGTCCTACAGAGATCCATCCGTATGCTCCATTAACAGGTGTTCCGACCAGTCGCGCCAGAGCTAAAAGAACCATCTCCACAATCATTACGATAAAAATAAGACGTCCGTTTCTTAGGAAACCTAATTTTAATTTATAGATTAAGGCAATCAGAATCAAACTAGCTATCCAGAAGATCCCCTGGTTACGCACCAATTGAAAGGCACTTTTTCCTTCTTCGATCAAGGTTGCACTCGTTGTCGAGTACACCACAATCAGTCCCAAAATCGATAAAAGGAAGTAAGGAATCAAAATGGAATAGTTTAGTAGGTGCCTTTTGCTAATTTTCATATTTCACCACTCTAATAGGAACAGACGCTTCTGTTCCCAATTCCGTTTTATTTTCTAGTTTTGATTGCTATTATACCACTTTTTCAGAAAGAAAAAAACTCTTATCCTTTAATCCTTCGAATTTTACTCATTTTCTCGTATCAGGTATAAAAAAACAAATCTCTTTTGAGATTTGTTTTTTGCTTACTTAGTTAGATGAAGAACTGCTGCTTGAGCTTGAGTCACCACCACCGATGTATTGGGTGAAGATGTTTTGGAAGGCTTGGTCTTTAACCTTGATGTTTGCTGCTTGCAATTCTTTACCAATTACTCCTTGAACAAAGGCTGAATCATTTTGTTTTTGAGTCAAGATGATGGTCTTCAATTTTTCTTTATAATCCTCGATATTAGAAGATTTTTCTGTTTTCTTCGTTACTTTGATGATGTAGAACTGACTACTGTAGGCTTGTGTTCCAGTAGCTGTAATCACATCAGAAACCCCGTTCACATCCAAGGCAAAGGCTGCTTTCTTGACTTGTTCTGGAAGTTCTGTTGAAGCAGAGTCAAAAGTGATTTCTCCACCATTTTCTTTTGTTTTATCGTCGTTAGAGTTGTCTTTTGCCAACTGAGCAAAATCCGCACCTTCTGCTTTAGCTTTCTCAAGTACTTCTTTTGCCTTGTCTTCATTATCCAAACGGATGATTTGAGCTGTTACATCTGGTGTGTAAGACTCAAAAGCTTTTTGGTAGGCTTCGTCTGTCAACTCACTCTCAGCAGCCTTTTTAACCGCTAATTCAACCAATTTGCTGGTACGGATTTGAGCTTTACGAGTCTCAGGTGTCATACCTGCACGTTGAAGCACGCTGTTGTAGCTATCGCCGTATTTCTTTTGTTCCTCAGCAACGGCGTCATCCACATCTTTATCTGTTACCTCTGACCCATATTGTTGTTCAAATACTTTTTGGATGGTCATATTGAGCAAGACTTGTTGTGCAGTTGGATTGTTCTTTACTTCTTCAAAGAATTGATGCTCTGTAATCACATCGCCCTTCATGCTGATCAAATCTTTTCCTTCAGAACTGTTTGAACAAGCTGCAAGTGTTGCTACTGATAAAAGTGTGATGGCTCCTGCCATAAGTTTTTTCTTCATTTTTACTCCTTTTACGATAAGTGTTACCTTATCTATTTTACTATAATTTCTTAAATTTACCTGAAAATCATTCGCTCTCAGGAAGCTCTACTTCTGCTAGATTTTTTCTTAGCATGAGAATGCCGTCTCCAAGTGGAACTAGAGTCGCTGTTAGACCTGGATTGTTCAAAGTTGCGTCGAAAAGTCTTTGCAAACCACGGTAAATGGTTCGTTGACCACGGCGGACTTCCATGATGTCCTTGGCAACATCTCCTCCTTGGAAAATATCATCCAAGACGACTACTCCACCAACTTCCAAGTGATTGAGGATTTCAGGCAGAAAGACGATATACTTTGACTTGGCCGAATCCATAAAGACAAAATCATATGTTTCTGTCAAAGTAGATAAAACATCAACAGCATCACCTTCAAGTAAGGTGATTTGCTTACGACTGTCAAACTGGGCAAAGTTTTCCTTGGCAAAGCCTATCATTTCTGGATTACGGTCAATAGTTGTAATCTTGGCATCTAGCGCATGTTCCGCCATCAAGAGTGCTGAAAAACCGATAGCCGTCCCAATTTCCAAAATGTTCTTGGGCTGTATAGTCTCCATGAGAAATCGAAAATACGCGACCGTTTCATGGGGAATAATGGGAATGTTTTCCTTGCGAGCGAAGGTCTCCAATTCTTTCAAGGAACCTGTCACCTGCTTTTGACGCTGGCGCATGAGTTCAACGATTTCTTCCTTGACGACAGGCCGACGCATATTGTGATTGGCATTTTTACTATAAGACTCTACCATCTTAAGCTAGTCCCAATTTTTCAACAAGGGCTTCAAACTCGTTCAAGCGGCGTTCAAAGACTGCAAAGGCATCGTTGAGATAGTCTTCCTTCTCCATATCCACTCCCGCTTTTCTCATAACATTGAGCGGATAGTCTGACTTACCTGCCTTGAGGTAGTCGATATAGCGGTCACGGTCTTCTTGACTACCATGGACAATCTTTTCAGCTAAGGCTGAAGCAGCTGCAAAACCAGTTGAATATTGATAAACATAGTAGTTATAGTAGAAATGTGGAATGCGTGCCCACTCGTATTGGATCTGAGGATTGTCTTCCTTGCTGAGTCCATAGTACTCTTGGTTCAGGTCAGCGTAGAGCTTATTGAGGAAATCACTTGTCAAGACTTCTCCATTTTGGTCTGCTTGGTGGATGGCGTGTTCAAACTCAGCGAATTGAGTTTGACGGAAGACTGTTCCACGGAAACCGTCTAGGAAGTTATTGAGAATAGCAAAGCGAGTTGCATCGTCTTCTACTTCTTCCAACAATTTCTCTGTCAAGATATTTTCGTTTGTGGTTGAGGCAATCTCCGCCAAGAAGATAGAGTAATCCCCGTAAACATAAGGCTGGGTTTCACGAGTATAGCTTGAGTGCATACTGTGACCTGTTTCATGGACAAGGGTAAAGAGATTGTCTAGATTGTCCTGCCAGTTGAGAAGCATAAAGGCATTGGTATCGTAAGAACCACCAGAGTAGGCACCAGAACGCTTGCCTTGGTTTTCATAGACATCAATCCAACGCTCACTGAAGGCACGTTTAACACGGCTCAAGTAGTCGTCACCTAAAACTGCCAAAGCTTCTTCTGCCTTTTTCAAGGCTTCTTCGTAGGTAAAGCTATAATCTACTGACGAAAGTGGTGTGTAGACATCGTACATCTTGAGGTCGGAAATACCTAAGATTTTAGAACGAAGTTCTAGGTAACGATGCAAGAGTGGCAAATGCTTGCGAACTGCTGCTACTAGATTGTCATAGACACTTTCTGGAACAAAGTTTGCTGCGAGGGCTGCATGGCGAGCACTCTTATAGTTGCGAACTTTTGCTCGGTAGTTTTGCACCTTAACATTTGTCTGCAAGGTCTTAGCATAAGTATGTTGGAATTGCTCGTAAGTCGCATAAAGGGCTTCATAGGCACCACGACGCACTTCACGGTTTTTAGACTCCATCAAACGGATGTAAGTACCGTGTGAGAGTTGCACTTCATTGCCTTCGTCATCAAGCACGTATGGGAAGCTAATATCCGCATTGTCCAAAATAGCGAAGGTTTCACTAGCAGAACCAAAGATTTCTCCTGCTCCAGCAAGCAATTCTTCCTCACGTTGCGAAAGAACATGGTCTTTCTTTTGCAAGAGCTTGTCAAAAAAGTGCTTGTAAACTTGGAGTTTTGGTTGAGCTTCTAGGAAGGCCGCATACTGCTCTTCGCTAATCTCCATAAACTCAGGTTCATAGAATGAAAAGGCTTGTTCTAACTGACTGTATAGGGTCATTGCCTTGGCATAGTACTCTTGATACTTGGTCTCACGCGTGTCCTGGTCATTTTTCATATGCGCATAGACATAAAGCTTTTCAACTTGGCGTTCCAAGTCGAGTGAGAATTCTGTGATCTCAAGCAAACTGTCTGCGCTGTCCAAGAGATGTCCCTCATACTGGGCTGCTGTTTGTACTTTTTCAGTTAAATCTTTCAAGGCTTCTTCCCAAGCCTGGTCTGTTGGGTAGATTGTCGAAAGATCCCATGTATCTTTTTCATTTATTTCATGTCGTTGTAATACCATAAGATTCCTCCATCCTTTCTATTTTACCACATTTTTTGAGAAATATAAGTGATAAAAGGCTGGTGGATAGAGCTTTTGGCGATTATTTTTCGGATTTTTTTGATAGTAGGCCTGAAAATTTCTATAATAGCTAGCCAAATCCGTTTCAATCTGCAAAAAATCTCCTGACTCTATCGGTCTGACCTGGGGATACCAGTCATCCAGTTGACGGTTTAATAGATTGTCTCCTCGTTGATAAGCCTCCTCCTGTTTTTTCATCCAGTAAGGGTTTTGGTAGTACAACTGTTGGCGAATGTAGTGACAGATAGTGGAATCTTGCACAACTGCAAAACGAGGCAGTTTTTGTTTCTGATAAGGAAATCGTAGAATTTCCAAGAGATTTCCTTTTCCATAGGGAAATTCTTTGACCTGAAAATGAAGCTTGCCACGTAGATCCTGATGCAGAAGATATTTGAGTCTCAAAATTTTCCTTTTGAGATCCAGTTCCCAAACAAAGAAACCCATATTTTGACTAAAATAGAGAAAGCCCCTTTGCAGTTGTGTTAATCGCTCCTTTAACCAGAGTTTTTCTCCCAGTAGCCAGATAACCTGATAGCCCTGGCTGCGGTATCCTTGGCTTCTATCGCCTAAAAGCTTTTGAGACAAGGGGCTGCACTGAACCTCCAGTGCTAATTTTTCATTGACGAGAACATCTGCTATCTGCTGAATCTCGGGCAGACTATATTCTAAGGCGACCTGATTGTCTTTCTTGGCCCAGTGATAAAGGCCCTCTTTGTTGCCCAAGTGTTCTGGACTTTCATTCTCAAAAATGGCCATACAATCCCTTAACCTTTCATGGGCAAAGTGCGTTCGAATGCTCTGTCCTTGGCGTAATCGTAGTCCGCCTCCACAGGCTGGACAAGTATAAGCTTGCTTGGTCACATCATTTTCGAGGGCATTCACAAAATTCCCCTTGGCATCTCTGGCTACAAACATGGGCTACCTCCTTTTCTCATTTATTCGAAAAAGAAGCAAAAAAGACTGGAATTCCAGCCTTTCATGATACTATTTCTTATCTTTTTTGTCTCTTAGAATATTTTTTTAGCATGGGAATGAGATTAGGAATCTGCTCACTTCTAATGACCAGCACGCCGTATTCCTGACAACGATTGGCATAAGCTGGATTGATTTTTCCCGTACAAACAATCAACTTGAGGCAACTCTCCCCAGCAAAATGATTGGCGTAGACTTCTAGTTCGTTAATGGCTTCAACTGATAAATCTGTCATCTTGCAAGAGATAAAGGTAATCGAGCGTCCCTTTCTCAGAATGACATCAATCTCATTTTGAACATTGTCCGCCTCTGGAAAGATGCCATTCCAATCAATCTCACCGCCTATCATACACTCATCAAACAGCTGCGATTCCAGCGCCAAGAGATAAAGATACACCTCTAAAATATGCCCCTTGTTGCGGCAAAAAACTTGAGCTTCTTGACTTGGAAAGCTGTATGCTACTCGTTTCTTGTCTTCGCTTTCAATACAAAGCATTCCTGCTTCCACAAGTAAAGGAATAAGGGATTTTGGATAGTGATAATACCTGCCATTGTTTTCCAGTATCTTTTCTGTCTCAGCATGCAGGTCATTGGTCTTAGCTAGAGAGAAAAATTGGGTCACTTGATACCAGTGAGCAGGATTGGAAATAGCAGAGCTGGCTAGCTTTTTAATGGCTGCAATTTGCTGATCTGAGTGGATAGGGCGTTTTGATTTGAGCATTTTTCCACCACGCAAGGCTATCAGCTGTTGGATGCTTAGGGTTGGAATGTCCAAGTCTTCTTTTTCTAACTGACCGGCTACCCACTTGTATTGTTTTCCCCGCTCGACATCCATGGCAACGATGGGGAGCTGCCGATCCAAGCCATATTGATAGAGAGATAAGGCTAGTAGTGAATCCCCGCCAAAAACATCGAGAAGGACTTGGTCGTAACCTGCTAGGCAATAATCTAACTGATCTGTTAATTGTTCTAAAGTTAGCTGACGAAAGGTCACTCGTTGGATATGGTGCACCTCATCAAGAATAAACTGACGGAGGGAGACTTTCTCTTCATTGCTTATTTTTGTCAAAGAAAGAAAGAGAATCTCGTCACAATCACTGATAAAGGCTTGGTAGACATTCTTTTCCAATACATGCCGATCATACAATTCCACCAAAAGACTCGTCATTCGACCACCTCCATCATAAAGACTTTCTTGCGCTGAGAGTATCAGCAATACAGTTCTACTACTCAGATTTCCTACTTCTAGTATAGCATAAAATCCTGCTCGCCCCAATCAACCAACGCAAACAAAAACGAATAGAAACCTTGCAAATCGGTTACTATTCGCTTGTATATGTTTGATTTACTTGATTTTTTTAGCTAACATAGTCGCAAAGCGTAGTTGAATACGATTGCCATTTTCATCACGACGGTGCAAATGTCCTGGATTTTCATTGTACTTAATTAATTCCCAATCCTTGTAGTAGTCCGCCAACTCCCCTTCTTTAAAGGTGAATGGGAAATTGACTGAGCAAGGATAATCCTCTGTATCCATAGCACAGACGATAAGGTTATAGCCACCGACCGTGGTGTGCTCCTGCATATTTTGGATAATAGCTGGAATGCGGTCCGCTTGTAGGAACATCAGAACAACTGTCGATACGATGAAATCATAGTCTTGGCTAATGCTGGCCGAATTGATATCGTATAGTCCTACAGGCATGTCTAGATCCTCTTGTTCCACAATGCTTTGCAAGATTTCAAGGGACAATTCATTCTGATCCACAGCTGTCACATCAAAACCATTCTGTGCGAGAAAGAGAGAGTTACGCCCCTGACCACAACCCAAATCCAAGGCTCTTCCCGGTTTCACTGTCTGCATAGCCTCTAGGACCTCTGAATGGACTGGATTGGTATTGTATTTCTTAGGGAAATAATCCTCAGGTTTACAATAAAATTCCAAATACCACTCTACATCGTCTGTTGCAGCCTCTACTCGGTGCCAGGCTTGCGGTTGTGCCATAGGGTTGTCTGCTCCTGCCTCAAAGAGGTGCTCAGCTAGAACCTCACCATCTTCGGTTAATTCAATAAACTTGAGTACCCCTTTCAAGACAGTAATTTTTCCCCAAGTGCCGACCTTGGTATTGTGCTTTTGCTGAACTGCTTCAGGCATGGTCTGTTTATTCCACAAGGGCATCCGTTTATAGGCAATTAGTTTTTCCATTTTACTTCCTCTTCTTAACGCTGGTTGACAGCTTTCATCACACGCGCGATGTCGCGGTTTTGTTCACGTCGCTTGATCGACTCCCGTTTGTCATAGTCATGTTTCCCTTTAGCAAGTCCTAAAAGGAGTTTAGCGTAGCCATCTTTGATATAGACTTTGAGGGGAACTAGGGTCATTCCTGTTCCTTTGGTTTCCTGTTCCAATTTTTGAATTTGCTTCTTATGGAGCAGGAGTTTACGACGACGTTCAGGTTCCTGGTTCCAGATATTGCCCTCTTCGTAAGGGGCGATATGGACATTGCTCAGCCAGACTTCCCCATTTTTTACTTGGGCAAAGCCGTCCTTGAGATTGATTCGAGCTGCTCGAACGCTCTTAATTTCAGTTCCAGTCAGGACCATCCCTGCCTCTAGCGTATCTACGATTGTATAGTCGTGGTGCGCCTTTTTATTTTGTGCGACGACCTTTCCCTCGCCCTTTGCCATGCTTGGCTCCTTTCTTAGCTACTTCCTTGTAAAAAGGTTTCTTGCCTTTTTTCTTTTTATCTTTTTGTGAATGCTTGTGCTTATCATTTGAGTGCCCTGATTTTCTCTTGTCTTCCTTCTTATCTGAACGACGACTTGAACCACGCCCTCTTTCTTTGCGACCAGCTTGTTTCAATCCTTTTTCAATGACATCAAACTCACTTGGGATATAAGAGAAGTCAATCTCACCTGTCATCTTATCGGCTCTTTCAACCCGAATGCGAATTTGCTGTCCTACACGGAAAGTTATTCCTGATTTTTCCCCACGAAGAGTCAAATCACGTTCATTAAAATGATAAAATTCAGGTAAATTAGTGATATGAATCAAGCCTTCAACCGTGTTTGACAATTCAACAAAGAGACCAAACTTGACCATGCTGGATACAACCGCATCATACTCTTCACCCACATATTCTTCCATGTACTCAGCCTTTTTCATGGCTTCGACTTCACGCTCTGCCTCGATGGCACGGCGCTCACGGTTGGAAGACTGGGTCGCAATCTCTGGAATCACTTGTTCAAAATGCTCTGCTATTTCCTTAGAACGCCCATAGTCGCGAATCATCCGATGGACTAGAAGGTCAGGATAACGACGAATGGGGCTGGTGAAGTGAGTGTAATAGTCTGCAGCAAGACCATAATGACCATGATTGTGCTCTGAATAGCGAGCCTGTTGCATAGAACGGAGAAGCATCATGGATAATACATCCGCATAAGGTTCTCCCTCAACAGCACGCATGATGTCTTGAAGGGCCTCCTGGCTAATCTCACTAGCAGTCCCATAAATTCGCAAGCCAAAGCTCGAAGCGTAATCAATAAACTTCTGAACTTTTTCAGCCTTGGGCTCCTCGTGAATCCGATAGATAAAAGGTAGGTCCAGCTTGCTGAAGTGTTCGGCAACTGTTTCGTTGGCTATCAACATGAAGGACTCAATCATCCGCTCAGCAACGCCGCGTTGACGGAGGACAATATCCACAGGCTTGCCTTTTTTATCCACCAAAATCTTAGCTTCGCTGGTATCAAAATTCAGGGCACCACGTTTCTCACGCATGTTTTCTAGCCTTTCGTGAAGCTTGGCCATGAGCTCGATACTAGGAACAATTTTCTTAAACTCTTGTCTCTTCTCCTCATCGCCAGCTAGGATGTCATTGACAGCGCTATAGGTCATACGAAAACTAGTCTTGATAACCGTTTGTGTGATGGTGTAGTTGACTACACGACCATGTTTATCAATTTCCATAATGGCAGACTGGGTCAGGCGGTCAACTTGTGGATTAAGAGAGCAAATGCCGTTTGAAAGGCGTTCTGGTAGCATAGGTACTACACGGTCTGTCACATAGACAGAAGTTGCGCGGTTAAGGGCTTCCTTGTCAAGGGCAGAACCCTCAGTCACGTAGTAGGAAACATCCGCGATGTGAACTCCGAGTTCTAGATTGCCATTTTTCAAAGGCTTGATGTGTACCGCATCATCCAAGTCCTTAGCATCCGCACCGTCAATGGTAAAGGTAATCTCATCTCTCAGGTCCAGACGACCTTCCATATCCTTCTCTGATGGAGCTTCTGGTACACTTTCTGCTTCCTTGAGAACAGCCTCTGGAAATTCTGAAACAATATCCATGGACTCTAAGACTTCAAGAACGTCAATCCCTGCATCTGTAGAATGTCCAACAACATCTAGCACATCAGCGACAAAGAAATCGTGTTTCTTACTTGGGTACTTATCGATAAAGACCTTGAGAACCTCTGTTCCTTCAAGTTTGAGGGCTGGTTTCTTAACATAGATGGGTTGACTAATCTTTTGATTTTTAGAACGAATGTAACCTGCATACTTGGGTTTTTCCTCATCAAGAACGATTTGACCGACAACGGTTGTCAGGCTGTGTTCTAGGATATCAATAATTTTGGCTTCTGCTGCCGTTCCCTTATTACGGTCAGCGACTTTCTTAATCACGACCTCAACGGTATCGCCATCAATAGCGTAGTTGACATCGTTTTTCCCTACAAAAAGGTCGTCCTCTTCGCCTTCTATACTGACAAAGCCAAAGCCATTTTTATGGGCATGAAAAATCCCTTTGAGGGTGATTTCATGTTTCTTCTTTTGGTCCAGACATAAACTACCATCATCTTCAAAACGAATCTGGTGCTTTCTTTCCATGAGAGACAGGGTTTTAATCAACTCACGGAAATCCTTGGATCCATCCTTTCCGAGAGCCTGAGCTAGGTCATTTACCGTCACTCGCCCCTTCTCTTGTAAATATTCTTTAATTTTATCTTTCATGTTTTCTTTCTAGATTTTTTAATTTTCTTTTACTGTAAGACCTTCTCAAACATCATTTAATACTCAATAAAAATCAAAGAGCAAACTAGAAAGCTAGTCGCAGGTTGCTCAAAATACCGTTTTGAGGTTGTGGATAGAACTGACGAAGTCAGTAACACATATACGACAAGCCGACGCTGACGTGGTTTGAATTTGATTTTTGAAGAGTATAAAAATAAAAATAGGCAAAGACCTAGTCCTGCCCATTTCTTATCTACTTGATAATACCGTCAATGCTAAGGCAATGGCTAGCCAGAAAAAGACTAAAATACCTGTCAAACGTTGCATCACAGCTTCAAAACCACGCGCTTTACTACGTTCAAACAAATCACCTGAGCTGGCATCAAATACATTGCTGGATTGGTTCTTAGTTGGTTGCATGAAAATCGCAATCACAATCACAACAGATAATACTAATAAAATGGTTAATAATAGGTTATACATATCAAACTCCTTAAAATCCCTATTATTTTACCATAAATTCTACTTAGATTCAAGATGTAAAGTTACTTTTCTTTCCTTTGGACAATATTTTAACACCTCAATCTTGTCTGGATGGGTTTTGGAGTTCTTACTGGTTAGATAATTCATGCTGCCACAAGAGGAGCACTTGAGATTGATTTTTACTCGCACTAGATTTCCTTTACTTTTAATAATGATCTAAATTGTACTAAGTTGCATAAACAACTGAAAGCTACACAGGCTGCTGTCGCATAAAAGACAGCATGGTAGCCCAAATATCCTGCAACTGCGGATCCCGCCATAGGTCCGATCACTCCACCAAGGTAAAAAAAGACTTGGTTGAAGGCGAAAATCCGTGAAATACCTGATTTTGGAGTCATTTTGCTAAGAAGAGCATTGACACCTGGTATGAGAGCTCCTGTTCCCAGACCAAAGAGAAAACGATACAAGCCAAGTTGAAGGGGGCTGGTTGCATGGGCACAAAGAAGGTAAATGATGACGGAATAAATCTGCGCCGCAACTAACAATCTATGATTCCCTACCTTATCGCCAAGTTTTCCTAGAATTCCAGCACTCATCATGCTAGAAAATCCCATGCTGGATACAATCAATCCTGATACAAAGAGGAGATTCTCAGTCTGCCCTAAGTCCCGCACATAGAGAGCCAGAATGGGACCAATTGATTGAGCTGAAAATTGAATGACGAAGCTAGTCAAAAATAGATTCACTAAAAGTCTAGGATACTTGAAAGAAGAAAATACTTCTTTCGTTGGGATAGCCTTCTCCTTAGCAACTGGCTGAAAATCTTCCTTGATAAAGAAAATGGTTAGGATTGCAGCTAAAAATAAGAAAGCACCTACCAATAAAAAGACATTACGAATGCCAAAAATTTCAGCAATAAAGCCCCCAACAAAGGGACCCGTCAATGTTCCTGCAACTACACCTGTAGATAGAGTCCCCAGAGCCGCTCCAGACTTATCTTTGGGTACCTGACTAGCAATCAAGGCCGTTGCATTGGGGACAAAACCAGTAAATACACCATTGAGCAAGCGCAAAAAGAGTAGCCAATAGATATTCGGAACAAAGGCCAAACCTCCCATCGTAATGGTCATGGCAAGACCTGCTCGAATCATCATGGGTTTTCGACCGTACTTGTCAGCAAGAATACCCCAGATGGGAGAAACTAGAGCTGCTGAAACAGCCGAAACTGAGATGGCTAATCCAGCATAGAAAGCAACTTGGTCTCCTTCAATTCCCAACTGCTCCACAAAGATAGGCATGAAAGGAACGACCAAGGAAATGCTGGCGCCCGTTAGAAAACTACCGAACCAGGCGACACGAAGATTCTCTTTCCAACTAATCTCTTGCACAGCTATCGCCTCCTTCAAGTAACTTCACTACTTGAGCCACAAGCTGATCACGACTGCCATTATTGTCTAATATATGGCTCGCCAATTTTTTCTTTTCTTCTAAAGACCATTGGGCGGCCAAACGGGACTCTGCTACTTCCTTAGAAAGATGATCCCGTTTCATGAAACGTTCCACCTGAACATCACGGTCCACATAGACCAGCCACGTTTCATCAAACCAAGCACTGTAGTCCTGTTCAAAAAGCAGGGGAATATCCATGAAAAAAACCGTTTCTGTCTGAGCTAACTGGTCTCTCAGTGCAGCCAATTCCTCACGAATAATCTCTCCTTGGGTTTGTTTAGACCATTCCCGCTCCTCAGGATTTGAGAAGATGAGACTAGCTAGGAGAGGGCGATTGAGTTCTTCATTTTCAAGGATTATTTTTTGTCCAAAGTGCTGAACTAAGAGCTGATAAAGACGACCACCAGGTTTCTGTAGTTGGTGGACGACTGTGTCAGCATCCACCACTTGAAAACCTTTCTCTCTTAGGAAATTTGTCACAGTTGACTTACCAGAGGCAATTCCTCCTGTGATTCCGATGATTTTTCCCATCAGCCCCTCCTTTGACACTGAGGACAAAAATGAGTTCCCCGTCCACCGAGCTGGAATTTCTCAATCACTGTCCCACAGCGCGAACATGCTTGTCCAGTCTTATCATAGACCTGATGGAAGTCCTGCATGGTTCCGTCTTCCCCAAAGGCATTGGTATAGGTCCGAATGGTGGAACCGCCCTTTTCGACTGCCTGTCCCAAAACAGCAATGGTCTGGTCATGAATAGCTGACGCTTCTTCTGCCGTCAAAGTCTGGGAAAGTCTAGCTGGATGAATCTGAGCTCGCCAAAGAACCTCATCCACATAGATATTACCAAGGCCAGCTACCAAGGTTTGGTCTAAAAGGTGAGATTTGATAGGCTTTTTAGACTTGGCTAGGGCAGCTTGAAAGACCTGCAAATCAAAGTCCTGATCTTTGGGCTCAGGGCCTAGTTTCTTAGAAATAAAGTAGGCATCCAAAAGGTCAGGCGCCAAGAGTTCCATCGTACCAAACTTGCGTACATCCTCGTAAACAAGCGTACCACCATCCTCAAACTGGATGAAAACATGGGCATGCTTGCGTTCAGGAACCTGGTCCGGATAGTAGAAATACTTGCCCTCCATCCGCAGATGGGAAATCAAGACCTTGTCTGTTAGGAAAAAAAGCAGATATTTTCCACGACGTCCCATTGACTCGATAATCTGACCAGGCAATTCCTTTTGAAACTCTTCCAAATCCGTCTTAATCATCTTGGGATAAGCAATCTCTATATTAGAAATCTTCTTTCCCAAGATCAATTTTTCTAAGCCACGACGAACCGTTTCAACCTCAGGTAATTCAGGCATAAATCCTCCTTCTGTAAAAACAAGAAGCAGGCATGAGCCCACCTCTACTTAGTATTCTTTTTCATTATAGCCAAAGTCAGCCAAATCTAGCTTTTTATCACGCCAGTTTTTCTTGACCTTGACCCAAGTTTCTAGGAAAACCTTGTCCCCTAGCATGAGTTCGATATCACGACGGGCCATGGTCCCTATTTTCTTGAGCATAGCGCCACCTTTTCCGATGATAATTCCTTTTTGGCTATCGCGCTCCACCATGATGGTTGCTCGGATGTGAACCTTGTCTGTCTCTTCATCACGCTTCATAGAGTCGACCACTACTGCGACAGAATGAGGAATCTCTTCGCGAGTCAAATGAAGAACCTTCTCACGAATCATTTCTGAAACCAAGAAACGCTCAGGGTGGTCTGTGATTTGATCAGATGGGAAATACTGGAAACCTTCCTCTAGATTTTCACTCAAAATATCGATTAGTCGAGAAACGTTATTTCCCTGAAGGGCTGAGATAGGAACAATTTCCTTAAAGTCCATCTGGTTACGGAAGTCATCAATCTGAGCCAAAAGTTGGTCTGGATGGACCTTGTCAATCTTATTCACCACCAGAATCACAGGAACCTTGGCAGCTTTCAGACGCTCGATAATCATATCGTCGCCCTTACCACGTGGCTCATCAGCTGGCACCATGAATAGAACAGTATCCACTTCACGCAAAGTACTATAGGCTGATTCCACCATGAAATCTCCAAGAGCTGTTTTGGGCTTGTGAATCCCCGGTGTATCGATAAAGACGATTTGCTCCTTATCCGTGGTGTAAATCCCCATGATTTTATTGCGCGTTGTTTGCGCTTTGTCACTCATAATGGCAATCTTTTGCCCCATGACGTGATTTAAAAAGGTTGACTTCCCAACATTGGGACGTCCCAAAATAGCTACAAAGCCTGATTTAAATGTCATAATTTCCTCTTATAGTTTAAAATAGTATATCCCAAATGCGTGGGATAAAGATAAGTGCACCTGTCATTGCAGCAAAAAGAGAGACCACTAGCACAGCTCCTGCTGCCATGTCCTTGGCTTTCTTTGCCAACATAGAAAAGTGATAGTGACTGGCTAAATCCACTACATTTTCAATAGCAGAGTTAATAATCTCAAATGCTACTACTAAGAAAATGCTCATTAGGAGAAAGAGCCATTCGATTCGTGACACCTGAAAAACAAAACCTGCAAAGATGACTACTAGAGCCGTCACTGCATGTTTTCGCATATTGCGTTCTTCCTTGAAAGCAGTCAGAATTCCTGTAAGAGCAAATTCTAAACTGGATACCAGGTCACGATTTTTCCATTTTCGTTTATTGTCTTGTGAGTCCATAGGCTGTCAAAATTTCTTCTTGTAAACCGAACATCTCCGCTTCTTCTTCCGGAGTGTAGTGATCGTAGCCGTTAATGTGTAAAAAGCCGTGTACTGCCAAGAAGCCCATTTCACGCTCAAAGCTGTGACCGTATTCCTCAGCCTGCTCATGCGCTTTATCGATAGAGATGAACAGTTCCCCAATATAGGCATCAAACTCAGACATCATCTCTGCCAATTCAGGATTTTCAAGCAAATCCTCTTCGTCAAAGGAGATGTCCAACTCTGGTTTATACTCAAGGCTAATGACATCTGTCGGACGATCCGTATCACGGTACTCTAGATTGAGTTCGTGGCTACGCTCGTTGGTCACAAAAGTAACTGCCATCTCCTTGTCTTCTTTTCCTATTTTTTGGGCTGCAAATTCCAAAATTTCTTGGGTTTGTTGCAAGATTTCTTGTGAAACTTGACCAGTTTCATCTACCATTTCAATATACATGTACTTCTCGATTCTCTTTACTTGGCTTTATTATACCACATTTCCATGATTTTATTCTACCTTTTTGATATAATACTATGGAATACAATCACAAGGAGAGAACGATGTCATTTGACGGATTTTTTTTACACCACATGATTGAGGAATTGCGAAGAGAGTTAGTCAATGGTCGCATCCAGAAAATCAATCAACCTTTTGAACAAGAATTGGTCTTGCAAATCCGCAGCAATCGCCAAAGCCATCGCCTGCTCCTCTCTGCTCATCCCGTTTTTGGTCGCATCCAGCTGACCCAAACAACCTTTGAAAATCCAGCCCAACCTTCCACTTTTATCATGGTTTTGAGAAAGTATTTGCAGGGTGCCCTGATTGAGTCGATCGAGCAAATCGAAAATGACCGTATTGTGGAAATCACGGTTTCCAATAAAAACGAAATTGGAGATCATATCCAGGCGACTCTGATTATAGAGATTATGGGCAAACACAGTAATATTCTTCTCGTGGATAAAAGTAGCCATAAAATCCTCGAAGTCATCAAACACGTTGGTTTTTCACAAAACAGCTACCGCACCTTGCTCCCCGGATCGACCTATATCGCTCCCCCAAGTACCGAATCCCGCAACCCTTTTACTATCCAGGATGAAAAACTTTTTGAAATCTTGCAAACCCAAGAACTAACGGCAAAAAATCTTCAAAGTCTCTTTCAAGGTCTGGGACGTGATACGGCAAATGAATTGGAAAACATTCTTGTCAGTGATAAACTGTCTACTTTCCGAAACTTCTTCGGGCAAGAAACCAAGCCTTTCCTAACGGAGACTTCTTTCAGCCCAGTTCCTTTTGCAAATCAGGTGGGAGAGCCTTTTACCAGTCTTTCTGACTTGCTGGACACCTACTATAAGGACAAGGCTGAACGGGACCGTGTCAAACAGCAAGCCAGTGAACTGATTCGTCGCGTTGAAAATGAACTTCAAAAAAATCGACATAAGCTGAAAAAACAAGAAAAAGAATTACTGGCAACAGACAATGCTGAGGAATTTCGCCAAAAAGGGGAATTGTTGACAACCTTCCTCCACCAAGTGCCTAATGACCAAGATCAGGTTACCTTGGACAACTACTACACCAATCAACCTATCACCATTGCGCTTGATAAGGCCTTGACTCCCAGTCAGAATGCCCAACGCTATTTTAAGCGTTACCAGAAACTCAAAGAAGCAGTCAAATACCTTACTGAGCTGATTGAGGAAACCAAGGCTACCATCCTTTATCTAGAAAGTGTCGAGACTGTTCTCAATCAAGCTGGGCTGGAGGAAATCGCTGAAATCCGTGAAGAATTGATCCAAACTGGCTTTATTAGAAGACGCCAACGCGAGAAAATTCAGAAACGCAAAAAACCAGAACAGTATCTGGCGAGCGATGGCAAGACCATCATCTATGTCGGACGAAACAACCTGCAAAATGAGGAATTGACCTTTAAAATGGCCCGCAAGGAGGAACTTTGGTTCCATGCCAAGGACATTCCTGGAAGCCACGTCGTCATCTCAGGAAATCTTGATCCATCTGATGAAGTTAAAACAGATGCGGCAGAACTAGCGGCCTACTTTTCCAAAGGGCGCTTGTCAAATCTAGTTCAGGTAGATATGATTGAAGTGAAAAAACTCAATAAACCAACTGGTGGCAAACCCGGTTTTGTAACCTACACAGGACAAAAGACCCTCCGCGTTACACCAGACCCAGAAAAAATCGCATCTATGAAAAAATCCTGATTCCACTTGAAATCAGGATTTTCTTTTACATTTTACTCTGCAATCAAGGTTTCCAAACCAACCTTCATCATATCAGTGAAGGTATTTTGGCGTTCTTCTGCCGTAGTGTCTTCATCTGGATTGACCAAGCTATCAGAAATGGTCATGATAGCAAGTGCATCAACGTGGTGTTGGGCAGCAAGATAGTAAAGAGCCGCTGCTTCCATTTCCACAGCCTTGACTCCCCATTTACCAAGCTCGATGTTCTTTTCAAAGTAGTTTGAGTAAAAGACATCTGATGACAAAACGTTCCCAACGTGGGTGGTCATACCAAGTTCTTTGGCGATATGGTAGGCCTTGTCTAGCAAATCAAAACTAGCGATTTGTGGAAAATCATACTGTGGCCAGTCGTTGCGGATAATGTTTGAGTTGGTTGCAGCCGCCTGCGCCAAGACCAATTCACGGACATGAACATCTTCATTTAATGAACCCGCAGTTCCCACACGGATCAATTTCTTTACACCATAGTCCACAATCAACTCACGCGCATAAATCGAAATGGAAGGCATCCCCATCCCAGTTCCCATGACAGATACACGGTGACCCTTGTAAGTACCAGTGTAACCAAACATGTTACGCACTTCATTAAAACAAACAGCATCTTCAAGGAAGTTTTCCGCAATAAATTTCGCACGAAGAGGATCCCCAGGAAGAAGAATTTTATCAGCAATTTCACCCTGCTGAGCAGCAATATGGATAGACATAATATAAGATACCAAACCCGTCAAAAAGCGAAGGGAAAATAGGAGTTGGGCGCAGTGAGCGATGCTCGCTAGACCAACTATCTTTTTCCCACTGCTTTTAGGGTGGGTTCAATTCCTTTCTTTCTTAATTTTGATGATAAATAGGAGAATAGCTCGGGTTCAATTCAAAACCAAACTACCCTACCTTTCAATGTTTTAGAAAAGTTTTCCGCTCGTGTTCAAATCTGAACACCTTACTCTACCTTTCTTTTTGTATATTTAGGATAGCGACAGAGAACAAAGTAAAAATAGGAAACTGACGACGCATCGCAGATGCTAGACAGTTTATCTTTTTTACACAGTTCTCCGCCCGTATTCAGTTCAACAAATACGGTTTACCCATCCTTTCTTTCTTGATTTTAAAATTAAATATTTCACAGAACAATTAGCCCGAGTTTGACTATAACTCAGATACTCTGCCTTTCTGTAATTCCTAGTTTACCAATGAATCTAAAAATACATACAGTTTTGCATTCATTTCAGAATAATCGTTTCCACGTAATTCTTCTGGTGTTTGAACAAAAGGCAACTTTTCACTTTGCTCTCTTAATTTCTCCTCACCATCCGCAGCAATCAATAACTCTATTGCGTCTGGATCAAATTCCAAATGAGCCTGAAAGGCATAATGTTTTGGACTGAAACGAATAATCTGACGTGGACAACCTTGACTGGTCGCAAGAACAACAGCATCCTCTGTCAGCCCTGGCATATCACCATGCCAGTGGCCGGTTTCTATGTTTTTTCCGAACAAGCTGACATGAGGATCTGTTAGACCTTGCATCGTCAATGTCACAGGATAAACGCCGATCTCGCGCTCTGGACTATGTTCATACTTCGCACCATAGGCAACAGACAGGAGTTGCGCACCAAGACAGACACCAACAATATAAATATCTGCAGCAATCGCTTCTTTCATAAAAGCAAGCTCAGCCTTTGGATCATAGTATGGGAAGTTTTCTCTATCCTCATCAGGTGATTGAGGACCACCCATGACAATCAGAAAATTAATCCCGTCAATTGTTTCAGGAAGAGGTTCTTTTTCATAAACCTTTGTTGATGTAATTTGATGACCTCGTTCTAGAGCCCATTTTAGATATGCGCCTGGAACCTCAAATGTCTCATGTAAAATAAAGTGAACTCTCATGACATTACAATTCAGCAAGAATCGCTTTAAGCAAGCCTTTGAAGTCGCCTTTAACACGCTCTGTCACTTCCACAACTTCCTCGTGGTTGAGTTCTTCTTGGAAACCAGCAGCATGGTTCGTAATACATGAAATACCGAGAACTTTCAAGCCCGAGTGAGCTGCCACAATAACTTCAGGAACTGTAGACATACCAACTGCATCTGCTCCCAATGTCTTATAGGCACGAATCTCTGCTGGGGTTTCATAAGTCGGACCTGTTACACCAATATAGACACCTTCATCAAGCTTGATACCGAGTTTTTTAGCCACTTCATGGGCAGTAGCACGGTATTCTGGAGTGTAGGCTTTAGACATATCTGGGAAACGTGGACCAAAATCATCCAAGTTTTCACCCATCAATGGGTTTTCCCCCGTCATATTGATATGGTCTGAGATAGCCATCAAGGTACCAGGACCGAAACCAATACCGCCAGCTGCATTGGTTACAATGACACCTTCACAACCGAGGACTTTCATTACACGTACTGGGAAAGTCACGACCTCAAGAGGATTGCCTTCATAGAAATGGAAGCGTCCTTGAAGAGCCAAGACCTTGCGGCCTGAAAGGTCACCATATACCAATTTCCCAGCGTGACCGACTACTGTCGAACGGCCCCAGTTTGGGATATCTGCATAGTCTACTACAACTGGATTTTCGATTTCTTCTGCCAATTCTCCAAGTCCTGATCCAAGGATTAGACCGAACTCAGGCGCTTGGATTCCCTTGTCTTTCAGGAAAGCAGCTGTTTCCTTGATTTTATCTAAAAATGTCATTGTGTATCTCCTTTATTATTTTTTAACATTTGACCGATTTTGTCAAAGGTTTTTGCATTGCGAATGGTGATGTGGCGATAAAAAGGCATCTTGAGCAAGTGCTTGTGATAGGCAGTTGCATAGTAGGATTCTTCAGAAAATTTCCCCCAAAAAATCCCAAGTCTTCCAAAATGAACCACTTCATCTTTTAGTTCCAAACTTTCAACTTTCTCAATGACTTGAGCCACATCCAATCCCTCAGTGTAAAAGAGAACATCCTTTCGTGCCAAATCTTTGGTCCACCATTCAGGTAGATTTTCAATTTCCGCTTCAAGGTCCTCAAGACTCAGCAAAGAAAAGCTCTGAATAAATGGATAATGGATTTCAAAGAAAGCCTCTAACTTTTCAACCAATTGGGCTTTGTCATCTGTCGAAGTAAAGAAAATATTGCCACTGTTGATGTAGGTTTCAACTTTTTCCAGTCCCAACTCTGTCAGTTCTTGACGAAGTTGCGC
Organism: Streptococcus sp. FSL W8-0197; assembly: GCF_037963785.1. GTDB lineage: Bacteria > Bacillota > Bacilli > Lactobacillales > Streptococcaceae > Streptococcus > Streptococcus oralis_CQ. The sequence goes on from NZ_CP150168.1 coordinate 1,216,642, forward strand.
CATAACAACCTTATTCTTCCCACCGACATTAATGCCCCTTACCAGTAAAGCATAGCGCGTCATCTTATACCAATTTATCTAAGAAACTTTCACCAATCATGGCAGTTTCCACACCAAAGTTATCCGCAACTGTCGCTGAGATATCTGCAAAATGTCCAACTGGAATGACACCATTTCCCTTAAAGCTAGGGCTGTAAGCTAAAAGTGGAATATATTCACGAGTGTGGTCTGTTCCTGCATAGGTTGGGTCATTTCCATGGTCCGCAGTAATCAAAAGAAGGTCATCCTCTCTCATAGCTGCGATAATTTCAGGCAAGCGCTCATCAAACTCATGCAAGCAATCACGGTAACCATGAGCATTGCGACGGTGGCCATAAAGGGCATCAAAGTCAACTAGGTTTGTGAAAGAGAATCCTTTTTCAAACTCAGCAAGTCCCATTGTCTTCAATAGTGTATCAATTCCGTGGCTGTTTGACTTGTTGTGGCCCATGTCATGATTGATACCAGCGCCATTAAAGATATCGTTGATTTTACCAACAGCGTAAGTATCGATGCCAGCTTCGTTCAATTTATCCAAAACAGTTGGAGCAAATGGAGATACTGCCAAGTCACGACGATTTGCTGTACGAGTGAAGTTACCTGGCTCACCAACATATGGACGGGCAATGATACGGCCTAGAAGGGCAGGACGCTCAAGGGTAATCGAACGAGCGTATTCACAAATACGATAAAGTTCATCCAAAGGAATAATGTCTTCGTGGGCAGCAATTTGCAAAACAGGGTCAGCTGAAGTATAGATAATCAACTCTCCAGTTTCCATTTGACGTGGTCCGAAATCATCGATAACAGCCGTACCTGAGTAAGGTTTGTTGGCTTCACGAATGACCTTACGTCCTGAAAATTCTTCGATTTTTGTCAGGATTTCTTCTGGGAATCCGTTCCAGAAAGTATCGAAAGGCTCGGTAATGTTGAGTCCCATGATTTCCCAGTGACCAGTCATGGTATCCTTACCAAGGGAAACTTCTTCCAATTTTGTTGCATACCCTGTTGGATTGCTTTCAGCTGGTACAGTCTTAAGAGGAGTTTCACGTGGAATATTTCCTAGACCGATTTTAGCCATGTTTGGCACATTCAAACCAACTGTTTTTGAAATGTGTCCCAGTGTGTCAGAAGCTCCATCTGGAACTCCTGCATTGACAAAGTTATTGGCATCCGGCGCAGCACCGATTCCCACAGAATCCAGTACCACCAAGTGAATACGATTAAATTTTGACATAGTGTATCTCCTTATTATGTTGATTAGTTTGCTTTTGTTGAAGTTAAAATCTGAACCCCATCTCGTCCCGCTACGATGACCTTATCCACCATTTGGTTAAACAAGCCGTGCTCTACGACACCAACGACATGGTCCAATTCTTGCCCGAAGGCAATTGGATCTTCAATGACATCCAAAGCTAGGTCAATGATAAAGTTCTGCATATCGGTCACAAAACGTTGGCCGTCTTTTTCACGGAAACTTGGTTTATAGCCAGCTCGCTCAAACCGACGAAAGACCTGTTCTGCACCATACTGAACCACTTCTACTGGCAATTTAAAAGCACCTAGTTTCTTGACCAGTTTGCTTTCATCCACCACCCAAATGTATTCTTTTGAGGGCGTTGCGACAACCTTCTCCATCAGAAGGGCACCACCTCCGCCTTTGATTCCGTTAAACTGGCTATCTACTTCATCCGCCCCGTCAACCGTCACATCGACAAAGTCTACTTGATCAATCGACTTGAGCGGGATGTTAAGTCCTTCAGCCTGTTTACTAGTCACACTGGAAGTTGTCACAGCAGTAATCTGCAAACCTTCTTCCTTGATCCGACGACCGATTTCTTCTACGAAATAGTAGGCAGTTGATCCAGTACCGAGTCCAACAACCATACCATCCTTGACAAACTCAGCAGCCTTGATACCTGCCATCTTTTTCAGATTCTCCACTTAAACACCTCCATTAAAGAGCTACTTTTATTATAACATGTATCCGTTTTTATTTCATGAATACACTTGAAAAACCCGAACATTTTTATTTCGGGTTTTGGTGTCCTATTTAACCATATCAGGATCGTAATCATAGAATCCTGTGTCGAGGAAACGGTTTTTAGGGTGTAACTTGCGCACTTCCTCATCTAACAAGAAAGCTTGGTCATGGCTGAAATTCCCCTCTTGAATCAAGCTACGTGCTTGGATAAAGAGTTTAGCAATTTCTACAAAATTCTGACCAGGTGTGTAGAGCCCCTCTAGCTTCCAGTGAGTAAAGCCGTGCTCGACCAATTCTGTCAATTTGGTCATCAAATCAAGGTCATTGTTGGCAAAGATGTGAGTACCATGATTGTCTTCAAAGATAGAATAATGGCTCTCAGGGTCACTCGGTTCTGCTAAGAAGAGGTCACGTTTACGTGTCTTTTCATCATCGATGTGCGTGAAGTTATAGTAGTTTTGCAAGAGCGGACGCTTAGAATGGTGAATGACACTAGCCCCATAAACCAATACTTCAGCAGGAATTTCCAAAATCTCTGGCATCTTGAAGAGTTCAGCAGATGGAATTTCACGCGCCAAAACCGCCTCAGAGGCGCCAGCCTTTTGACCCCAGAAGTTAATCTGACGACTGCTTGTTACCATGGTTGAAGCATCATAAATGGTCTTAAAGGAATAACCATCGCGATTGACAACGTAAAAGACACCTGCATCCCCAACAGTAATATAGTCTGTCTTGATTTCTTCCAAGAAGTCTAGGAAAGGCTTGATACGGTCCATCATATCTTGGTGCATGAGGGCATTAACCGCAACAATCAATTCTTTGCCTGCTTCATGAACCAACTTAGCGATGGTGCGCAACTCTTCATAACTAAAGGTTGTTGGCAGACGAAGGCCAAAATCTTTCTCACCGACATAGATACGGTCTACGCCAGCTTCAAGCAGTTGTTCAACTTGTTCAATACTTTCAGCAGTTGCTGTAATGATAATCTTTTCCATAAGGAAGATTATACCACATTTCTCAAAAATCAGCTATGGTTACTGAGAGTTTCACAAAAAGTTAAACTTGTTTCTATCTTTTCCAATCAAAAAAGTGAACAGTAACTTGTACCATTCACTCTATTTTATGCATGTGTTTCTTCAACTAGGTGGCCATCGTTCATGACATAAATACGATCAACCTTATCAAGAAGACGAGTATCGTGCGTAATCATAACAACTCCTCTACCTTGTTCATGGGCAATGGCAGCCAGCATCTCCGTTACTTGGTAAGCACGCTCAGTGTCAAGACTGGCTGTCGGCTCATCTGCAAGCACAATGCTTGGATTGTTATAGAGCGCTCTAGCAATCGCGGCACGTTGACGTTCACCACCCGATAGAGCTTTGGGATAATGATTTTGAACTTTTTCCAAATCCAACAAGTCAAACAGCTCTTTTCGGTCACTTTTACTATTTTTCCCCTTATCTAGTCTGTCTATCAAATCTAGCTGTTCCTTGACCGTTAGAAAAGGAATTAAGTTTGAAGCCTGGAGAATGAAACCAAACTCTCTAAAACGGAGATCTGTTTTTTCCTTCTCCGTCAAACTGCCTGTTTCCTTCCCCTTGACTAGAATCTTTCCACTCGATGCTTCCTGTAGTTGTCCTAGAGTTGTTAGAAAGGTCGTCTTTCCGGAACCTGAAGGTCCAACGATAGCTACGAACTCTCCCGCATTTAGCTGAAAATTCGTCTCATGCAGGGCTACGACTTTCATCTTTCCTTCCCCGTAGGTTTTTGTCACTTGATTCATTTCAATCAATGCTGTCATACTATTCTCCTTATCATTCTGCAATCGCAGTAATCGGGTCCACCTTTAACAAGCGTGGAAGTGAAATGACACCACCTAGAAGGGCCATCAAGGAAATTACCAAACTTAGGACAGAGTAGGCTATCCAACTTGGATAGAAAAAGAAGGTAGCTGGTAAGACTAAAATCACTCCTCCGATTGCCAGCAAGGCTAAAGCAATCCCCATACCAGCTAGGAGGAAGATTTGACAGAATAGAGACCATACAATGGTTTTGATCTGTATCCCTTGAGCTCGCATTATTCCATAAAGGCCTAGTTTTTGGATGGTAATGATATAAACAAAAATCCCCACAATCAAGCCTGTAATGACAATCATAGCGAGAATCATTCCTGAAAATACATTCACCTGAGGTGTGTAACCAGGAATTTTCGAAATCATTTTTGGAATGGAAATCTGTTTCAGTCCATCGCCAGACACTTCTATGTCATTTTTCAATACCAAGGCAGTGATGGAACGATTGGCTTTCAAGGTTCCTTGTAAGGTCCAATAAGTTGTCAGACTCGTAAAGACAACAGGCTCAGTGAAAAACTTATTTCCTTGAGTCAGGCCTACAATCTTGTAACTTGAATCACTTCCATTGAGCTGAATGGCATCACCTAGCTTCATCCCATAGTTCTCAAAAGACTGATCCACGACAACCTCATCATCTCCTTCAGGATAACGACCCTCCGTCAAACTAGGAGAGATAAAAGAGTCCCAGTTTTGAGCAAAAATGGAAACATTGACCTTTTCACTACCATCGACTAGATTGGTTACAGCGAACATATAGCCCAATGGAGCAGCCTCTTCAGAACTCTTGTCCTTGTAGTCCTTTTCAGGAATAAAGGATGCTGTCAAATTATCATTTGCGTAGTCGGATAAAACGACACCCGTCGCTTGCCAATTATCAATAGCTGCTCGGTTGTTTCGCACAAGACCAAGAGCTAGACTGGTCATAAAAAAGACCATGAAAGCGATAAGAAAAATGGTAGTTAGAATCAAACTATATCGAAGTTTGTTTCGTAATATCTCTTTGATAGCAAGATACATGCTTATCTCCTTTTTACTTTTCCCAGAGGTAGCAAAAAGCTACCCAGTTCAATAGACAGAATCTCTGTCTTATCATCCATTCAAAACAACTCCTACCAATACTTTTTAAAATAAATCAGGGTAGCAACTTAACAAATCATCTTAGGAAAAGCCTCAGCTTACTATCAATTTATATAAGTTATCCTTTTCTTTCTCAGTATATTTATAAAAGAGAAGGTCATGTCATCTGTTTTAAGTGTAACATCCATGCTACCATTTTCCCTTGTAGGTGTCAAGAGAGCGACTTAGAGGATGATAAGAGACTTTAGTAGTTTTGTAACAATCCTGTAATAATTCTCTGCATAAAAAATGATAAAATAGTTATGTACTGTTAAGGAGAGAATCATGTCCGCAAGAAAACTAGAAGCTTATGAGTTTGAACAAGCTCCCGAATCAAAACAAACTCCGCTTTACCAAGATTACACACCTGAAGCCCCAGTCGGCCCTAACCTAAAAGAGATTTTATTTTTTGTAAATATCGCTTGTTTCTGTATTTTTATGGCACTTTTTAGTTTTATCTTTTTAGCTATAAAATTAAATACAGCTTTATCCTTTGTCGCTGCAATGGGTCTTAGTTTCGCCCTTTTACAACTTCAACGAAAGATAATGAAACGAAAATTTTCGAAATAAAGGTTGGTACTACTACCAACCTCTTTTCTAGTTATCAAAAAAGACAGTTCTCTAACTGTCTTTTTTATTTATTCTTACGTTTTGAAGGAGATTGAATAGCGATCTTAACTTCAAAAATTGTTCCTCTAGGTTTGTTATCTTTTACGCTAATCGTTCCTCGTAAGGCATCTACGATTTGCTTGGCCAAGGATAGTCCAAGACCAAAGCCACCTTTCTGACGAGTTCTTGCCTTGTCTACACGATAAAAACGGTCAAAGATTTTCTTCTTGTCAGCAGCTGAGATTCCAATTCCGTTATCCGTTACTGTTAGATAGAGGTGACGATCTGTAGCATGGACTATAAACTCAATTTTCCCATCTTCTTCAGTATACTTGATGGCATTGTCAAATAAGATGGTCATGAGCTGTTTTAGGAGCAACTGATCGGTCATAAAGGGACGATAAATCTGATTTTCATACTCAAAAATACGATCATTTTCAGAAGCAATCAACTCATAGTTAGCAAAGGTCGTCTTAAAGAACTGTGGTGATACTTCTGCTATTTCTGGTTTAATTCCATCATCGCGACGTGCAAGGTTGAGAAGATTGGTCGTGAGGAAGCGCATGTTGCGAACTTCTTCAAGACTGGAAGCGATACTTTCGCTGGATTCCATAATCGTTGCCTCTGGTTTTCGAAAGAGATTTTCTAAACGATTTTGTAAAACGGCCAAAGGCGTTCTCAGTTCGTGACTCGCATTTTCAACAAAGGACTTCTGCTTTTGCATACTTTCCAGCAAGGGTTTGACACTGACACGTGCCAGATAAACACTGGCAATTAAAGACAGGAGCCAGAAACTAGCCATGACTACAACAATTAAATGCTCGTGGTTTTGGCTGATTTGCTCGAGCTGGCTGGTATTGATTAAAACCGCAGCATATTTGACGTTACTTGAGACGGAAGATGAGTTGGTTTCCATCAAAATCATCCGATAGGTTTCTTCCTGACCATAGCTATTGACAACTTGGATTTGGCGAATGTGATTCAACTCCTTTTTGTCCAGCTTGATCTTGTCCAAACCTAAAAAGCGATTGCCCAGTAAGAGCTGATTAAAATCCTTGTCAAAGAGCAAGACTTCCGTATTGGAGCTGACATTGGGCTTGATTTCAGCCTTGTTGGCATCCGCTGTTGCTGGTTGAATATCCTTAACCTCTTCAGTTGCCCGATTCAGGGCTAACTGGATAACCGCTTGGGGACTGCTACTAAGGGCTTGGAGTTTTTCATCTACAGAAGTGTAGAGACTCGAGTGCATGACCTGGAGGATAATCAAGGTCATAGCAGAGAAGATCAGGGTGAACACTCCAAAGTTTCGAATGAAATAGCTGAAATCATCCGCATACCATGTTTTTTTTAGTTTATTGAACATCTTTTAAAATATACCCGACACTACGCAAGGTTTGAAGATTTTCAGCAAAGGCTGTTCCCTTCAATTTCTTACGAACTTTTGAGACATAGACTTCTACAACGGAAATCGTCGTATCGCTATCAAATCCCCATAGACGGTCAAAAATTTGCGTCTTAGGAAGAATAACATTTTGATTTTGAAGGAAGTAAACCAATAATTCAAACTCTTTTCCGAGTAGTTCCACAGGAGTGTCTTCCACCTTCACTTCATTCGTTGAAAGGTTGACGACAATATCTCCATAGGTCAAGGTGTTTTCGTTAAACTTACCTGAACGTTTGAGAAGGGCTTGGATTCGCATTTTGAGTTCTTCAAGGTAGAAAGGTTTGGTGAGGTAGTCATCCGCTCCAAGCTCAAAACCGTGTCCCTTGTCATCCAAACTCTCTTTGGCAGTCATGATAAGGACTGGTGTCGTGATTCCTTTTTCACGCAATTCTTTCAAGACTTGGAACCCATTTTTTTCCGGCAACATCAGGTCAAGCAAAATCAAGTCATAAACGCCACTTTCAGCTTCGTAGAGACCTTCTTCTCCATCAAAGACCTGCATGACATCTGCAAAATCATCCAAAAAGTCAAATACTGAGTTTGACAGACCCAGGTCATCTTCTACTAATAAGATTTTTATCATCAGAAACTCCTCCTTCTTATGATTATTATACCAAAATTGCCTTAAAAAAAACTCAACTCTCTCTTCTTTTCAGATAGAAAGTTGAGTTTTTGTTTACATAAACGAATTAAGCTTTAGCATATTGGGCTACAACAGCTTCTACTGCAGCTTTTTCACGCTTAATCAAGTCAACACGCGCTGCGATATCCTTGATCCCCATGCGGATATTACGGCTAAGAGCTAGGTCAGAAAGTTGTGGTTCAAAGAATTCCTTGTACTCTGCCAAGCGTTGCTCTGTTTTAAAGATATGTGATGGGAAGATGACAAAGCTGTCAAAGCTCATGTCGCCACCAAGAGCTGCCTTGATCCAATCCCAGTTTTCGCGCGCCCATACCCAAACAGTCTCTTGAGTTGCTTGGTGTCCGAGGAATTGGAGGTACCATGAAGAAAGGTCTTGAGGTTTGACCACAAATTTGTCCTTCCATGAACTAATCAAGGTTTGGATATTGTCAGCATCTGTACTGTAGGCTAGAGCAGCTGCCAACTGGCGTTTGAAGACCGCATCCGTCGCATGAGTGTAGAGGTCCAGATAAGTTGCGACCAAGTCCTTGGTCTCATGGTGTTTCATCTCATTGATGAGAACTTGTGCACGGATGGCTGCTGGAAGTCCTGCAAGGTTCTCCTTATGAGCTGCAAAGATTTGACTAGCGACTTGACTAGCTTCTGCATCATTGGAGCGAATCATCATAGAAACGGCCAGCTGACGAACCAATTCATCCTCATCTGATTCTCCGTCTTTAGCTTCAAAACCAAGACGGTCATAGTTATGACGAGCCAATTTAGCAACCAGACTGTTAAAGGCTTTCTCAGCTTCTGTACCTTCATCGATAAAGCGTTCAAGGGCAGCAATCACTTGAGAAACAGCTGAAACAACAAGGTAAGACTCTTCCTTAGCAAGTTTATCAAGGACTGGGAGCAAGTCAGCATAAGAAATGTGCCCTGCTTCAGCAAGCAGACGACGTTCTTGGACGATTTGCAGTTTGCTTGTGTTATCAAGTGACTCTAGCTCAGCAAGAACAGCATCTAACAAGTCTCCTTGATAGTCTGTAATGTAGTGGGCTGTATTTTCAGTGTTAAGGCGAAGTGCTCCTTTATTTTCAGCAAGAAGAGCGGCGTAGCCAGGAATTTCGATACTTTCAGTTTCAAGTGTATCTGGTAGACCTTTCCAGTTGCTGTTGAGTGGCACTACCCAGAGGCGGTTCTTGTCTTCATGCTCACCGATAAAGAATTGTTTTTGTGAAATCTTCAAGACATCATTTTCAACTTTGACAGTGAGAACTGGGTAACCAGGTTGTTCCAACCAAGAGTCCATGAAGGCTGCAACATCACGACCTGATGCTTGTCCGAGAGCATTCCAAAGGTCACGACCGATGGTATTGCTGTACTGGTGTTTTTCAAAGTAGGCATGCAATCCTTTAGCGAAATCCGCATCACCTAGCCAACGACGAAGCATGTGCATGAGACGGCTTCCTTTAGCATAGACGATAGCGCCATCAAAGAGCGTATTGATTTCATCTGGGTGTTTGACTTCGACATGGACAGACTGAACGCCATCCGTCGCGTCACGTTTAAGCGCCGCTGGAACTCCACCTGTTTGGAAGTCTTCAAAGATATTCCAACTTGGCTCGATGGCATCCACACAGACGTATTCCATCATGTTTGCGAAGCTTTCATTAAGCCAAAGATCATCCCACCATTTCATAGTCACGAGGTTACCAAACCATTGGTGAGCCAACTCATGTGCCACAACAAGGGCAACTTGTTGTCGACTAGCAAAGGTTGAGTTCTCATCCACAACCAAGTAAACTTCACGATAAGTCACAAGACCCCAGTTTTCCATAGCACCTGCTGAGAAGTCAGGAAGGGCGATGTGAAGTGATTGAGGGATTGGGTACTTAACTCCGTAGTAATCTTCATAAAACTCGATAGAGCGAACGGCGATGTCCAGTGAGAAATCAAGGTTGGATAATGGGTGAGCTTTGGTTGAGTAGACACCTACAAGGGTACCGTTTTTAGTTTTAGCGGTCACACCTTGCAAATCACCTGCTACAAAGGCCAACAAGTAAGAAGACATACGAGGTGTTGTCGCAAACTTCCAGATGCCTGTTTCCTTACGGTTTTCCACATCAATTTCTGGCATGTTTGACAAGGCCACTTCACCTTCTGCTTGGTCAAAACGTAGAGCGAGGTCAAAAGTCGCTTTTGCTTCTGGCTCATCCACACATGGGAAGGCTTCGCGCGCAAAATGGCTCTCGAACTGAGTAGACAAGACTTCCTTCTTGACTCCATCAACTGTGTAGTAAGAAGGGTAAATACCTGTCATGTTGTCTGTGATTTTTCCTGAAAAAGCGATGACTAATTCAACTTGACCAGCCTCAGCCAATTCGATATGAAGGGCTTCATTGTCATGGTCAACTGTAAATGGACGAGCTTGACCTGCAACTTCCACAGAAGTGATTTCCAAGTCTTTTTGGTGAAGGGAAATACGGTCACTCTGTGCTTGACCAGTAATGGTCACCTTCCCAGAAAAGGTCTTGGTCTCACGACTCAAGTCTAAAAATAAATCATAATGTTCAGGAACAAATTGGGTAATAAAATGTTCAACTGCTTGCATAGTTTTCTCCTATTCTAAGTTTAAGAGTTTTACTCTTCTTCAAACAAACTTATTATATCATGTTTTGCTTTAGAAAAAAGGATTGGACGGTAATTTCCAAAACTTTCTTCCTTCTGCAGTCTAGAGTGGGTAGACCTTGCGAAATTCTTCCAAAACAACCTTGCTGTCAGGTGTAAAAGTCAGTCCTGCCTCTCTCAGCCACTCGGCGAAACAGTCCTCATGAACCTGACGCCAATAGGCTAAAGATTTGTCTCCCTCACCTTCCTTATAGGCATGGTCAGCAGAAACTTGATGAAAGGGCTGAACGGAAACCTTAGTAATTTCGACAATGCAGACAGCTCGATCTTGGCTATCTAAAATGATGTCAAAGGTTCCTTCTCGTGGAAGAGGTTCGTCTTCTATTGCATAGAGGTCGTAGGCTGAGGCAGTTGCTGTCTTTTCGCCTTTTAAAACCAAATCTGCCAAGAGATCTGCTTCCACTCCAAAAGCCCAGGCATCTATCTCATCTCCGATAGAGGGGTTGATTTGCTTGTAGTCATTCCACATTTCTTGCGGTGTCATGGGTTGCTCCTTTGTAATTTTTTACTTACTTCTTTTATACGTTTGAGGTGGTCTGGATGATCAATCTCTAAATTAAAAATCTCTGGAATAGAACTGTAGTGGATAATACACTTGATACCCATCTGATTCATTTTTTGTATGAAAGAAGTATTCAGATAGCCTGCTACAGTAAAGTCAATCTTTTTTATCCTTGCTTTATCCTGCATATCTCTTAGCATATCTAACATTATTGGACTTTCCATATCATGCCATTGACTGTTTCTCACAGTCGCAAAAACAAAAGAAGTCAAATCATTCATTCCAACTATAATCTTTGAAATACCAGTTTCCAGTATCCTGTCCAAGTCAAAATAAGCTGACGGTAATTCAATCATTGTGCCGACTTTTCCAGTAAAACCATGCTCACGCAATACTCTAATAGCTTGTTTTAACTGCTCAGCATCATTGATAAAAGGAAAAATAACAGACAGATTGGGATTTGTTTGATAAACTTCTGTAACGACATGTGCTTCAGCCTGAAATTCATCAGGACACGCCAGCAAGCGCCTAGTTCCTCTATAACCAAACAAGGGATGATTTTCATCAAAATGCTCTTTAGTCCCCTCTAAACAATTAGCTTCTGTATTTGTTAACTCTGAAAAACGATACCAAACCTCTTCATCTGAGTACAAGGAGCAAATGGTATCTAGATAATCTTTTACAAATTGTTGACAACTTGCTAATAGGATATTTTGATTGAGCTCTCTCAGTAAGTATTCTCCACGAATCATACCGACGTGGTGCAATAACTGAGGATAAACTTTTTCAACAATTTGTTCGCCACTAAGGACAAGTTGGTTTCTCATCATTCACCTTCCAATTCATATACAAGGTCTTGTCCAGCTCTGGAAATCCTAATAATTCAGACTTAATCTTCAAGACTAATGGTGATGCATTTTCTTCTGTGATTTTCTGAATATCCATCCAAATATATCCGAGTGAATCATTCGCACCATCAGAGACAGCTTCCGAAATCGTAACCTGAGGTGCACTCTCATTCATTTCAACATCATACAAGGCCATGACATGGTGAACCATAAAATTTTTTAACTCTTCCCTGACGAAAACATCGTAGATTCGAGGATTGGAGTAGCTTCTAACAGTAAATCCTGTCTCTTCCATAACTTCTCTAATCAGCGTTTCCGTCAGTCCTTCACCAAGTTGCTGACTACCACCAGGTAGATCATAACGATGTTGATAAGGGCCTCTCGTTTTTTCAATGCAGAGTAACTTCCCGTTTTCAAAGCAAACAGCATAGACTCCAAAGTGTTTTTTGATTTCCATCTAACTCCTCCTACTTCAAAGACCAACCACCATCAATCGTGAGGATTTGCCCTTGCATGGCGCTCGCTTTTCCGCTTGCTAAGAAAAGGCTAATCTCTGCTACTTCCTCTGGCTCAATCCAGCGCTTGATTGGCGTTTCACTAGCCACCCAGTCCGCCAGCCCACCTGGTTCAAAGTCCGCAGCGGTCATAGCTGTCTTGACTGCCCCTGGAGCAATCCCAAAGACCTGAATCCCAGCCTCAGCATAGTCTAGAGCCAACTGCTTGGTAAAGCCAGCTAAGGCGTGCTTAGACGAGGTATAGGCGTGACCACCTCCACCAGCTAGACTTGAAGCAATCGAACACATATTGATGATGATTCCTTTTTTATTTTCCAGCATTTGCATCAAATAATAGCGAGTCAACTCAACAGGAGTCACATAGTTGATTTCAAAAATTTCTTGAATTTCCTGGGCTGATTGTTCCAAAAGGGGGTTGTAATCATCCAAAACTCCTGCAGTATTGCACAAAACATCCACATAAGGACACCAGTCAAAAATAGGCGCCAAGTCCAAGGTTAAATCACGTTGTAAAAAGTGAAAGTCACCTTGCAAGTCAGGCTTTTCACCCTGATCCACCCCGTAAACTTGATAACCTTTTTCTAAAAATAGACGAGCTTGAGCCAGACCAATCCCTGAACTTACTCCCGTGATCAATACACGTCTAGTCATGCACTTCTACCCAGTCCGTCGCCAAAACATCACAAGGTGTCGGGCTCCACATGGAAAAACCTTCCCCTTCTCCAGACACGTTGATTAGAAAATAAGGCGTCACTTCAAGTGCAACCCCGTTTTGTTCTATAGTGTCAAAGAGTTGGACATAGTTTTCAGCCCCTCCCCAACCAGTTCGTACATATTTTTTCTTAGCCTTTAATCCAGGCAGGATTTCTTCAAAAGTCATGATGTTCTCCTTTAATTCTACATTCTTCAATTAATTATAGCAAAAAACCGTTTTCCAACGGCTTTTTGACTGTATATCTGCTAAATTCTTCCTACCACTGCAATCCGGCTTCTCTAATTTCTTTCTTAGAAGCGAATTTACCATTTGGTCTGTGCCATCTTCCGTTTTTATCTCTAAAGTAGCCACCTGAATTTGTTGATTGCAAATTTGATTCCTGGCTTTCTTCCTGTTCTTGTGCGGCTTGGCGAGCTTTTTCCTGCTCTTCTTCTTTTGCTTTCTTTTCAGCTGCTTCTTTTTCTTCAGCCTCTTTCTTGGCTTTTTCCTCAGCTTCCTTCTTAGCCTTTTCTTCAGCTTCTTTTTTAGCTTTTTCTTCTTTGTTTTCAATTGTATTTTTAGCCGTACCATCCAAGTAATTGATTTCCGCATTAGCTGAAATATTGTCTAAAACAACATGCGTCACTGAATACTGATCAACCTTTTCTTTACTACCACCCAATTTGATTTCCAAGAGTTTGCCATTTTCATCAATTCCCACATACTGCAATTCAATTTGTCTCGGAATCAATTCATCCTTCTGATAGATTGGGGTCACCTTGTAGTCAAGATAGTAGTTCGGGTGATTGGCCAACCAAGAGTCCAATCGATTTTCATAGTAAAGCATGCTACTTTGGTTTTGGTCATCTGTTCCAGAATAATTTCCAGCATTTAGCCAGTTAGTCATTGGAACCAGATTCCTCTTTTCATCATTTAATCCGCTAAATTGGTAACCAATCAGATGACCTCTACTCATCAACCAAGCTTCTTTTTTACCGTCACCATAAAAGAATTTATAATTGTGCCATCCAACTGGATCATAAGCCAACTTGGACTCTCTCTTCTCAGTTGGCTCATCGCTGTCCTTGAGTTGAATATGAGCACCCGTTGCGCGTGATTTATAATCCAATTCCCCAAGTTCTAGCTGCTTTTCATTTTTAAAAGGCAAAAGTCCAGCTTCTTTAAACAACTTCTCATCAAACTTGATTTGCTTCTGTTCAATTTTTTCTTCTGGGACCTTTGATTCCGCCTTATGTCCAGAACAAGCAACTAGTGTTGTGATTGAAAGTAAGGCAATTGAGAAGGATAGTAACTTTTTCATAAAAGCCTCCTTTTATATAGTGATTAGATTAATATATTCTATTATATTTTACTATCATTTTGTTAATTGTTCAAGAATAAAGATGCTGTTATTATATTCTTTCTACTCCAATGTTTAAAACAAAAACGATAACCACTTTTCAGTAGTTATCGTTGATTTCTTTTGATTAGTCTTTCCAACCAAGTTTGCTGTTGATAGTCATCATGATGCTGGCTATCTTCTCACCCCAGTAAGGATCAGAAGCATAGCGAACATTCATCCCGGTTGCTTTATTTCCAAGGTGGTCTCTGCCATAGTCGATGTAGTTCTCACGAATCCACTTGGCCGCTCCAAGGATTCCTTTATCCACATTATCAAAGCTCTTGGCTGAGAGATATGGGCTCGTATCATAAGCGGCAATACCAAAGAAGTTGTTCTTATCTCTGGCAATTTGACTGCGTCCCCACGCACTTTCAAGAGCACTATGTGCCATCAAGTAAAGGGCATTGACACCGTAGCGTTCTTCAGCTTCTTTGAAAGTCGCTCCTTTACCTGCGAGAGGACTATCCTGCAAGTTCATCATCGAATACAGTTTATCCAATTCAGCTGCACTATAATTACTTGGTTCTCTCAAGTTTTTATAGAGAAAAGGATTTTTAATGGTAAAGCCATCAAAATGCTCTCCATCAGTTGAGTAGTACTTCTTACCAATAACCATGGCAGATGTGTGTGGAGCTACTTTGATACTCGTATAAGGAGAGAGTTCATGGTAGAGGAATTTCCCATCACTAGTATAATGAGGGATAAACTCGCTTCCTTCATCTACTGCTGTCAAATCACTTTGATTCATATAGCCAGACAAGCCAGAAATCGAAACTGCAAGTCGGCCGCCTTTTCGCGTCGAGCTATCCAGTGAAACAATGCTTCCTTGGTTAATGTAACTCAAGATTTCTCCAGATGCACTATAGACATAGGCAGTGATTGGTTTAACTTTGTAATATTTGGTTTTATCCGCAACATGCCATCTACCAGAAGCATCCAAGGTATGACCATCCACAGTTTCATTTTTTGCCATATAACCGCCTGATTTAAGGTAGTACCATGATTGGTCGGATGAATCGTAGATTAATTCTTTCTCAGCCATCTTTCCATTTGACTTGAGGTAGAACCAGTTATTCTTGTACCATACCCACTCACTCGCAGCCATATAACCACCAGATTTGAGATAGTAGTAACCATTATCCCAGAGCCATTCTTTATTGGCATAATTTCCATCAGAGTTGATATAGAACCATGAGTTATAATTCTTATCAAAGAGCCATCCTTTACCAGCTTTTGATCCACTACTTGTCACATAATTACGGTCAATCCAAGTTTCCGTAGAGAGGTAGCCACCAGATTTGAAATGGTAATCCTTTCCTTTGATGGTTTGCCAACCTTTTTCAGCATAGGTTCCGTCAGCTTTCAAGTAAAACCAAGAGTTATAATTCTTGTCAAAGAGCCATTCCGATTTCAATTTAGCTCCACTCTTCGCAACATAGAAACGATCTATCCAGCGCTCGGTAGAAAGATAGCCGCCTGATTTGAAATGGTAATCTTTTTCTTTAATCGTTTCCCAGCCTTTTTCGGCATAGGTTCCGTCAGCTTTCAAGTAAAACCAAGCATCATAATTCTTATCAAAGAGCCATTCCGATTTCAATTTAGCTCCACTCTTCGCAACATAGAAGCGATCAATCCAACGTTCAGTAGAAAGATAACCGCCTGATTTAAAATGGTAGTCCTTCCCATCTATAGTTAACCACCTATTTTCAGCATAGGTACCATCTTGTTGAAGGTAGAACCAACTGCTATAGTTGTCATCATAAATCCAGGCTTGTTTAACCTTATTACCATTTTCTGATATATAGCTTTTACCAAGCCAAGCATTTTTCAGCATTTTACCTTGTGAATTGATGTAGTACTGGTTCTCACCTTGAGTGATCCACTCATCTTTGGCCATTTTCCCGTCTTCTTTAAGGTAATATTTTTCTTGACCTTGTTGAATCCATTCTTTTTGAGCTTTCTGACCATCAGACTTGAGATAATACCAGGATTCTTTTTCCTGATTAAATATCCACTGTTCCTTTGCTTTAGCACCACTTTCAGTCACATAGTACTGGCCAACCCACGTTTTCGTAGCTAATTTTCCAGCTTCGTTAAAATAGTAATCTTTACCACCAACTGTCAACCAGCCATTTTCTGCACGTTGACCATTATCTTTAAGATAAAACCAGTTCTGATGCGTTTGGTCAAAAAGCCATTGCTTGGTTGCTGGTTTCCCGTCTGCTTTGAGGTAGGTCTTTCCTTGCCAAGTCCCCTCTTCTGCTTTTGCTGTCTCCACTACAGTAAAAAAACACCCCAATAAGCCAGCACTTACTAGGGCCACTTTCCATCGTTTCATTTAAATGCTCCAATAACGTTTTCTAAACCCTATTGTAACATAGTTAATCGACGGAAATATTACAAATTGATGAAGATTCTATTTCTTGTTGACGATAAGGAAGACCTAGCTTATCTCAGATTGGCTTTGACTTCCTGACGGAGATTTTCTAGACTGCTAATGCCGTATTTATCCATGACTTTTGGTAAATTTTCAATAATATCAGGACAGGCATAAGGATTGGTAAAGTTGGCTGTTCCAACTCCTATGGCAGATGCCCCAGCTAGATACATTTCTATCGCTGCTTCAGCAGAATCCACTCCTCCCATTCCAATGATGGGAAGGTCGGTTGTTTGGGCGACTTGGCGGATGAGTTTGAGGGCTACTGGAAAGACTGCTGGTCCAGACATTCCACCTGTTCCATTGGCTAGGATTGGTTTTCTGGTTTTAAGGTCAAAGCGCATACCGACAAGGGTATTGATCATGGTTAGGCCACTTGCCCCTGCATCTTCTGCGGCTTTGGCGATGGTGACAACATCCGTTACACTAGGGGTTAATTTAACATAAACTGGCACATCAGAGGCTTCCACAGCTGCCTTTACCACTTCATAAGCCAAGTCAGGATCTTGCCCAATCAAAAGTCCATGATTGCCGTGATCCACATTCGGACAAGAGATATTGAGCTCGATAGCTTTTACATTTGTAGCCTTGGAAATCCCCTGAGAAACGGCAGCGTACTCTTGTTTTGAAAAGCCTGCTACATTGGCGATGATGGGAAGCGAAGGATATTCTCTTTCCAGCCAAGGCAACTTTTCAGCTAAAACAGCTTCTAAACCTGGATTTTGTAAACCGATTGCATTGAGCATACCTGCAGGCGTTTCTGCCACCCTGGGAGTAGGATTCCCAAAACGGGGTTCAAGTGTCGTCGCCTTGATCATAATGGAGCCTAAAAGGTCTAAATCATAGTATTTGGCATACTCTTGGCCGAAACCAAAACAGCCTGATGCTGGAATGATGGGATTTTTCAAATCCAAGCCCGGTAGTGAAACTTGTAAGCGATTTGTAATCATGACTTTCTCCTTATAATACAACTGTTCCTGTGCGGAAAACAGGGCCATCTTCACAGACACGTTGGCTGACAGTCTCACTATCTGGCACTTTTAGAACACAGGCATAGCAAGCCCCCATCCCACAAGCCATACGAGATTCCAGAGATAGATAGGCTCTTGGATGATCATAAAATCTTTCATTGATGTACTTCATCATTCCAGGAGCTCCACATGAGTAAACAGCATCAAATTGAATGTCTAAGTCATTGATGACGACTGACACATTTCCCTTAATGCCATAAGAACCATCATCTGTCGTTACAAAAACCTGACCATATTGGTCCAATTCAGTTTCGAGAATCACAACATCCTTGTTGGCAAAACCGAGGACTGTCACTATTGTCACCCCACGCGCATGCAATTCCTTGGCCACCTCAAGCAAGGGTGGAACACCAATCCCACCACCAACGAGGAGAACTTGGCTCTGATTGTCTAAATCAGACAAGTCAAAACCATTTCCCTGAGGTCCCATCACATCAAGACTATCTCCCTGACTTAAGGTTGAAAAAATTGCGGTCCCAGCCCCCTCAATTCGATAAATGAGATGACACTGCTTGTTTGCCTTGTCAATAGACGAAATTGAAATAGGACGACGCAAGAGATGGGCATCATCAGGCACGCGCAGATGGAGAAATTGGCCTACTCGCATGGCTTCAACCATCTCCCCTTCTAGGACTAATTCAAAGATTGCTGGCGCAATTTCCTCCTGAGCGACCACCTTCATGGTCTCCAAACGAATGGCACCAAAACGCTTCTTACACGTGGGATTCATGACTTTTCCTCCTTAAATTTAAGGGGACCAGATAAAGAAAAGACCTTGCTAATGCAAGGCCTCAGTTGGGTTAGGCTAGAACTCATGCGCACACTTAAAAAGTCTCCACAGAGAGTCCCCTATCCCTTTTATCTGACACCTTGTAAGTCTCTCTGGACTCCCCTTAAAGGTTAAATTTGTATTAGTATACTCTTTCAAAGAAAAAAAGTCAAGCAGAAAACGAACATTCTACTTGACTTTACTGGATTATTTTTCACGAATGACTTCGACCTTGTAGCCATCAGGATCCTTGATAAAGTAATAGTTTGGTTGAGTTCCTGGAAGTCCATTAGGGGCTGTCACCTCATAGCCTTTGGCGCTATGTTCTTGATGTAGGGCCTCAAGGTCAGGTGTGCTGAGAGCGATATGGGCGAAGCCATCTCCTACCACATAAGGACCGTGATCATAGTTATAGGTCAACTCCAACTCATAGTCATCCCCCTCAAGTCCTAGATAGACAATGGTGAAAGCATGATCTGGAAAATCCTTGCGACGCAACTCTTTAAAACCAAAAGCATCTTGATAGAATGCAATTGATTTTTCAAGGTTTTCTACTCGCAAGCAAGTGTGTAACATTTTTGAAGCCATCTTCATTACCTCTTTCATTTGAATAGTTCTATTATACCTTTATTCAGGAAAATTTACTAGAAACTTGAACTAGAGTCCTCTTCTCTACGCTTTCATTCTAAGAAGCACTTTTACGATTTTCCTTGCGTATATTGCGAATAAGGAAAAGCATGATCAGGACAAAAAGTCCCTCGAGGAAGTAGAAAGCAAATTCGCTATTCAGGATTAACAGGTCTTTTTCAAAATAAATTTTGCTAAAATCGGGTATAAGTGCGAATAGGATTCGGAACAGTCTTCTTAGGAAAATAAAGATCTGCAAGCCATAAATCATAAAGACCTTCTTCACACCAATCATGAAGCCTTGTTCCTTTGTAAAATAAGACAAGACGATACCATTTAACAAAAGGATAACCGTCAAGGCCAGAGTCTCATTTCTTAGGATATTTGGATTAAAAATGTTTAAGCGGCTGTGAACGAAAGGCAATAATTGAAAGAGTAGGATACCCAAGATTGCTGGAAGGAGAATTTTTTTCAATGATGGTGGAAATCCGGGACTAAATCGTGTAAAAGACAAGCAAATCACAAGGATTACAAAAATATGGAAGTACATCATTGCAACTCCGGAAATGATCTGGCTTCGATTTACCAAAGCAGATAAGAAGCCAGCAGAAAGAAAGATACCGACAGGAATCAGCTTATCCAAAGAATAATCCCACTTCAGCCCCTGACTCACTTGGAAACCATCGATGAAGCTGAAAAATGTAATGAACATAAGGGCACCAATGAGACCAAACGGTAAGGATGGAATGACGAGGGTTAATAACAAGATTAGCAGGAACCATGGATGAGGACTGTAGTAGAATTTTCGTTTTTCTCCCCTAGCAGTCACTCCTTCCTCAATCGGTGTTTTCCTTAATTTTAGCATATAGACGTAAAAGAGAGAAAACATACCAGCATGAACCCATGAATTATAACCAGGTCTCTCTAGAATACTAAGTAGCAAACATACAATCGTAAAGAGACCAGAGAAAAGCTGAAGAAACTTATTTTTAAAGACTTGTCTTTTTTTCCAATCCAAATAAGAGAGCTTGGCCTTTGGATGACTAAGTTCATAAGCATAAACTGTCATCTCTTCTAGTTTCTGGTCTGTCTCCTCCGTCATCATTTGGGGAGCCATTTTAGAAGTAGGAAAAGGAGCTAAAACATATCTTAGGAGATCGCCATCTGTAAACCGATGGTACTCCTTATAGATCTGTTGAAGTAAAATCGTTAGAATGCGTGGTCTTCCTTTAAAGTAGCTTCTCCACTTCTCCCAATCATTGATATCTTCATCGCTATTAGTAAGCTTATCTATATAAAGATAACCTTCATTGTACCAGTAATCAAAATTTTCTTTTTTGTTAAGTGCATACTCCTCTACCACTGAAGGATAAGAATGGATACTCTTCCAGAAATTGAGTTTCTTCAGGTAAGCATTTGATTCCTCATCACTATAACGTTCTACAAATTGGAGAACGAGAGCTAACACTTTCGCATTGGTTAAAGGATAGACGTCCACTTTTTCTAACAAATCAAGTAGGAGCGTGTGATCTTTGACTGATTCAAAAAGGTATTGCCAATCACGTAACAGTTTATACTCGTCTTGATATGGACTATAGAGTAAAAGATATAGTTTTTCCTCAACCTCCGATGGATTTAGCAAATTATAAGAATGGATATCGAATGGTTCTTCTGAATCTGCTTGTAATTCCTCAAAGTAAGCTAGAAGTTCATCATAGGCTTTTTGTTCCTCTTCTCCAATCTCTGGTTTAATCTTCTCCAAGATATAAGCCAAAACTGGAATGCAAGTAATCATTTGTTTACTGTTATTCAAGAGAAAAAGGACAGTACTAGGAGAAAATGATTGACTGAAAAATTTTATCCAAGTTCCAATCTGATTAGCTCTTTGGGAATCTTCAAGGATTGCTTGACATAAACGATAAGAAGCATACAAATTCGAAATTTCTTTTTTTGCATCTTCAAGAGACTCTCCATTTTTGTAGGCGGTAGCTCTTTTAACCTTCCAATGCTTCAGTTTATAGTAATAGCCCCAGTATCGGAAGTCAGGTATATAGTCTTCCAGCAAGGGAATGAGGATAGAAAATTGCTCCGGTTTATTAAAAATATAAACATCCATTTCTTCTAAAACAGACTGAACAGTGCTCATATCATATCGATACTGACTAAAAAACTGTTTCCAAAGATGTTCTTGTTCTTCTATGGTATAGTCAGGATTACCTACAATACTTTCAATCGCATTTCGGATCAGATAGGTTCCTTCATTATAACCACTAAAGTCAAGAGTAGATCTTGTTGTTTCTTCTTGCCCACGGTTCTCTTCGTCACCAAACGTTTCAAAGTTGAGGGTATTCTTAGCTCTTGCTTCAGAATCTCCATTTAGCTGAACTTCCTCATCATAGTCACCAAAGTCAAGGGTTGACTTTTGCTCATCCTCTTCTGCTTTAAAGGTTTCAAAGTTAAAGGAATTGCTTGTTTTATCAGTTGATTTCTGATAATCACTGAAATCAAGACTTGATCTTTCAGACTCTTCGTTCTCAGTATTCGTTTCTTCAGTCAAGTTTTCAAAGTGGAGACTAGAGTTAGGCTTTTCATTCGCCTCTTCTTCAAGTTCAGCAGCTTCTTGAGAGTCACTCGCTTTTCTTAGACTATTTTCTGGTTTTGTATTTCTAGATCTCGCATAAGTCAAGGCTTTTTGATAAGCTTCAACAATTTCTTGGTAAATTTCTGGTTGGTCTTCTGGGTGATAGAGCCGAACCAGTTCAGCATAACGCCTTCTAATAAGCTTGACGTCAGTCGTTGGCTCTATCCCTAAAGTTTCCCATATATTCATAAGGTCTCCTCTTTTACAGTCCTCGCTCTAGGAAGTCTAAATAGTTTGAAAATGATTGATAAAGTTTTGGCAAATGATACACAGATGCTTGACTGACCTCTTCTTCAAATCGTCTAGTTTCAGCCATTAGCTCATCTCTTCTTCTCCCCAAGAGCATACTGTACACGCGATTCGCTTTTTCAATCAAGAAACGATAAACCTCTGTTTCTTGAGCATTAATCTTATAGCGAGTCAACTCTGCTTGCTTAGCCTTGATTTCCTTTTCTGTCAGAGTAACACTATCTTGGAGAATAACATGACTAAAGACTTCCTGTGTTGAATCAATTTTCACTTCGACATCCAAAATCCCATTTAAATCATAGGTAAATCGAACTGTGAAACTTTCATTTACTCTAGTATTCACAGGGACGGGAACTTCTAATTCTCCTAGAAACAGGTTTTGTGATGCCTTCATCATCTCACCTTGATAGACCTTTATCTTGACTTGGCTCTGTCCCAATTCAGCCGTATAGTACTGCTCGATGCGTGAAGCAGGTAGGGTTGAATTTCGCTCAATAATCGGCGAAAAACGGTCTCCAACTATCTCAATCCCCAGTGTAAAAGGACAAATATCAGACAGTAATAAATCTCGTATCTCACCTTGCCGCTCTTTTATTCCTGCTAAAAGGGCACAACCTCTCGCAATCATCCGATCGGGATCATCCGAAACCTGCACCACTTGATTGATACAGTAGGATAAAAAATCCTGAACCAAGCGGAGTTTCGAAGTCCCCCCAACAAGAACAAAGTTATCTGATGATACATAGCTATAGCGCGCATCCATCAAGGCACGGTCCAAAACGGCCTTAACACGGGCTAGCAGAGGTTGACAAAGCTCATAAAAACGCTGGTAGCTCAAGTCTAGAGTGTATTCCTGATCTTGGTCCAGAACTGTCATCTTCACTTCTTCTTTATCATTGAGTTCTAGCTTTGTCTTTTCAGCCTGTACCAGAATTTTGCTATAAAATTCTCGGGAAATCGTATCCTTGGTTAATTGATTGGAGACTAAAAATTCCTCAGCAATAGCCGCAGTAAAGTCTTCTCCTCCCAAACGATTGTCCCCTGCAATCGACACGATTTCGACAATATTATCAAAAAGCTCTACAACTGAAATGTCAAGAGTCCCACCACCAAAATCGACTACAATAAAAGATTGATCTTCTTGGTTTACCATAGATCTTTTAGCTAGAGCCGCTGCGGAAGGTTCATTGATAATCCGATCAATCTGAACGCCTGCAAATTTCCCTGCTAGTTTGGTCGCATAGCGTTGAGCATCATTGAAATAGGCTGGAACACTAACAATCACTTCCTCAACCTTTTCTCCAAGATAGGTCTCTGCATCGTCTACCAACTTTCGAATGATAAAAGAGCTTAATTCTTCAGCCTTATATGCTCGATTTCCTAGCGTCAACTCATGCTTGGTCCCCATAAAACGCTTGAACTGAGAAACCGTCTTGTCTGGGTGGGTCACCAAGCGTTCCTTGGCAATTTTTCCAACTATAATCTCATCATTGTCATCCAAAGCCACAACAGAAGGAGTTAAATACTCACCAAAAGCATTGGGAATCAGCTTGACCTGGCCATCTTGGTATACCCCTACTAAAGAATTAGTCGTTCCTAAATCAATACCTACTATCATCTTCTTCTAACTCCAAATCTTTTTTAGATATTCCTATTATACAAGAAATATCCTATTTTCTTTGAAAAAATCTGTGATTTACTCTTTAGAATAGAAAATCATTTATGGTAAATAAAAAAGTTTCACCCTACTCTTGCGGTAAAAACCACGAGAGTAAGAATGAAACAGTTGTCATTATTTACCAAGTTTTGCTTTAGCTGCATCTGCAAGAGCTGTGAAAGCTGCTGCATCGTTAACAGCCAAGTCAGCAAGCATTTTACGGTTTACTTCGATCTCAGCCAATTTCAAACCATGCATCAATTGTGAGTATGAAAGTCCGTTCATACGAGCTGCCGCGTTGATACGAGTGATCCACAATTTGCGGAAGTCACGTTTCTTTTGACGACGGTCACGGTATGCATAGTAGTAAGAGTTCATTACTTGTTCTTTTGCAGTACGGAACAAGATGTGTTTAGCTCCATAGTAACCTTTTGCTAATTTAAGAATACGTTTACGACGTTTGCGTGATACAACGCCACCTTTAACACGTGCCATATTTTATTTCCTCCAAATATTTCCTAGAATTGTTTACTTACTGTTAGGCTATTATTTCAAGCGAGTAAGCATTGCTTTGATACGTTTGAAATCTCCTGAATGCACCATAGATGCTTTACGAAGATGACGACGTTGTTTCTTAGTTTTTCCGTGGAAACGGTGAGAAGTGTAAGCACGGAAACGTTTAAGTCCACCAGAACCTGTACGTTTGAAACGTTTAGCTGATGCGCGGTGTGTTTTTTGTTTTGGCATGATTTTTTCTCCTTTATTTAACTTTCTGACAATTATTTTTTGTCAGTTGCTGGCGCCAACTGCATGAACATTTGGCGTCCATCCATCTTAGCTCGTTGTTCGATGATCGCAATATCTTGTGTTGCTTCAGCAAACTCGGCTAAAACTTTTGCACCAATCTCTTTATGGGTGATCATACGCCCTTTAAAGCGAATGGATACCTTAACTTTATTTCCTTTTTCAAGGAACTTGCGTGCATTGCGAAGTTTTGTGTCAAAGTCACCCTTGTCAATAGTTGGACTCAGACGAACTTCTTTCACAGTAACAACACTTTGTTTTTTACGTTGTTCTTTTTGCTTTTTCTGATACTCAAATTTGAACTTACCGTAGTCCATAATTTTAGCAACAGGTGGTTTTGCTTGGGGTTGAATCAATACTAAGTCAACATTTGCACTATCAGCCAATGCTTGCGCTTCGCTGAGTGGCTTGATGCCTAGCTGTTCTCCCTCAAGACCGATCAAGCGAACTTCACGTACACGAATTTCATCATTGATGAATAAGTCTTGCTTTGCTATGGTTTTCACCTCTTTTTTATTATTAGAGAAAAACAAGAGCGGGCCTGTAATGATACAAGCCCGCACGTTATGATAGCGTTTCTTAGAAACTTTTCATCCGTAGGGCCAGGCAACTTGATGTCACGAGGCGAGAAGCTCTCACTTCTGCTTTTCTCAACTTTTATATGATACCAAGTTTTCTATCCCTTGTCAAGATAAAAAGTCATTTTTTCGAAAAGTTTGTCTATTTTATCGAACCGTTTCAATTCGCCAACTATTCCATCCTTTAAAGCGAATGGCTCCTTGCTGATCGGTTCGGTAAATCTTACTCTTGATGACTTCCAGTCGGGTCAAAGTTTCCTGATGGGAGAGTTTGGCACGATTGTTCTTTCCAACTGAAATGAGAGTGATCTCTGGTTTGAGTTTTTCTAGAAAAACTGGATTTGAGGACGTTTTAGAACCATGTTGGCCTGCTTTCAAGACATCCACCTCTAAGTTAGGGTATTGCTTTAGAAAATCCTTCTCTCCCTTCTCCTTCAAGTTTCCAGTGAAGAGAAAGTGCTTATCCAAAAGTTTCCCATAAAAAACCAAGGAATCATCGGGATTAGCTTCTCCATTTTCCCTTGTAGATAACACTTCTAACTGACTTCCAAAAATGGATATCTTGTCCCCAACTGTCACACTCCGAACCTTGGTTTGGCTTGCTTCTAGTTCTACCACAAATTCCTTCTGTGTCAAACTTCCTTTTGATACTAAAATCTCCCCGATATGGAAAGCCTTTGTTACTTCCAGCAAATCTCCAACATGCTCCTTGTCTGTATTGGTCAAAACTAGCTGGTCAATCTTGGCTACTCCTCGACTTTTTAGATAGGGAATCAAGGTACGTTGGGCATTGCTGGTCGTCGCCTTTTCCTGCCAAGCTTGGATTTTCTTGTCAAATTCTGCCTTACCACCTACATCTATGAGAATAGTTTTCCCAGTCACATCCCGTAGGAAAATACTTTCTCCCTGCCCTACATCCAGCATGGTAATTTCATTTTCCAGAGGATGCTTGATTAAGAAAAAGAGCCCTACGACAAAGAGACTGAATCCTGCTAGTCTTTTGATGTTTTTCCTCATGTCATAGACTAAGGCTAATGAAACTAACAGTAGAATCAACAGCCATGCGTTGGGTTGTCCAAAGACCAGAGGCCTGCTTGTCAGCTGCGATACCAAGCGAATGATGTTCTCCAACCACTCAAAGACAAGGTTAAACTGAGTGACTGGGTAAACAAAAGACAGGATGAATAAGATGGACAAAAGCGGTAAGAATACCACATCAAACAGAAAAGAAAAGACAAAGGTCAAAAGGATAGACCAAGGCTGAAATTCTGCAAAATAAACGGATAGAATGGGCAATATTCCCAAAGAAATGACCAAACTTTCTCTGGCAACAGCCTTGATCCCATCGCCTTCTTTGCTAGTCATGGTCAAGATAAAAGCATAAGCGCAGGACAAGACTCCTCCTGCAGTTAGGAAAAAGTTAGGCATGATGATAAAGAGGACAAGGACCGTTAGGGCAAAATTATCCAAACCCTTAACACCATGTTGGGCCAGTAACTTTTGCAAGAGACTGCGAATGACCGAAGCTGAAAATCCTGTCAGACCTGCATAGATAAGAGAAAAGGGATAAGTTAGCCACTTCAACTTTTCTTGGGTCAAGCCCAATCGCAAGAGGAGTTTCTTAAAGGCATCCATAAAGAAGCCCACTTGCATACCCGACAAGGCAAAGAGATGGATAATTCCAAGACTGGAATAGAGCTCATTCATCTCCTCGAAGTCCGTATCTAGATGTCCTAATAACAGCCCTGTCATATAGTTGCGCATAGGGTCTGGAAAGTGCGCCTTGATCCAAACTACAGCCTTTCGACGTATACTAGACAGATTTTCTCCTATATCCCAACTGCTAACCTGTTTCATTGACTGGATACTCTTGATAGTCAGTGTCTGGTAAATCCCTTGAGTTTTCAGATAGGCTTGGTAGTCAAAGCCACCAAAATTCCTCTGACCTTCAGGTTCAGAGACTTTCCCTTCTAGCTCTATCTCGTGAAGATCTGTCAAGGCTTGAAAGTGCTCTTTCTCCTCCTCGGACTGGAGTTTATAGTAAACTTGGAAGGTACGGCCGTCAGCCTTGCCCCGAAAGGACAGACTATCTCCATTGACTTTGATAGTATCTGGTAAAATCCGTACCCTCTCAACAGAATCCACTAGGTTTTGACTAGCTTGTGTCTGTTGCCAGTTTTGAAACAGAAACCAAAATCCAAAAACTCCACAAATCGCTAGAACTTTTCCAGCAGATTTCCAAGAAAATTGAAAAAAGAGACAGACGAGCAAAAAAACAAAACCTAGCAGTGCGAGATAGGACGCTCCAAAAATGGCATAGTAAAGCCAGAGCAACAGAAAGCTCAGATAGATTAGAGGAATAGGGAAATTCTTAATCCACTGTGACATAATCTTTTAGCTTTTCTATGGTCTTAGCGCCAATACCAGAGACCTTCTTTAATTCATCAACCGACTTGAATTTGCCATTTGCCTCACGATGGTCGATAATATCCTGGGCTCGTTTTCCTCCCAAGCCTTTGACCTGCTTTAGTTCTTCCAGACTAGCTTTATTGAGGTTGACTTTCTTTTCTTTACTTGTCGAAGGAGTCGTTCCAGAGGCAGCCTGCTGACTAGCTGCTTCTTCTCCCTTAGTTGGAACATAGACAAGAGCCTCGTCACTGACTTTCTGTGCTAGATTGAGCGACTTGCTATCTGCCTCATCTGTCAAGCCACCTGCCTTCTGAACGGCATCATGAACACGACTCCCTACTGGCAAATCATAAATCCCTGGCGATTTAACAGCCCCCTTAACATCTACTGTGATTAGATCTTGTTCAGGAGATTCTTCCTTTTCTTCCTTCTTGATTTCCTTTTCAGATGATGAATCCTTTGAAACAGCTGCGACTTCAGTCTGCAAATTTGTTTCTGTGACGGGTGTCTGTGTAGTTGGCTTTAGTAGGAAAAATGAGCCCAAGGCCAAACCCAAACCAGTACAAATGACAATGATTTTATACTCTTTGATTTTCTCGATAATTGCTTCCATATTTTCTCCTCTCTTAAGTTATTCGTAAGAGAAAGAAAAAACAGCTGAAAAATCTTTTCAACTGCTTACTTATTTATAAAATAGTCTTCCTTGGTCAAGACATAATGAACTCTTGTGATAATTCGACCTGGTTCTTTATTATCCATTCTGGCATAGGGTTCTTCGTGGGAAAAACGCATACCTGATTTCTCCATGACCTTTCCTGATGCGGGATTGTCTTTATCGTGAAGAGCGGTCAACTTGTTCATTCCAATCTTCTCAAAAGCCAGTTCAATCACGGCACGATTGGCTTCTGTCATCAATCCCTGATTCCAATATTTTTTATTGATAATGTAGCCAATGGCTGCCTTCTTAAGAACAGTATCGATCTTGTGCAAATCAATGGTTCCGATAAACTGGCCAGTGCTTTTTAGTTCGATTCCCCACCGTCCCAAGGGATTAGCCAAGTAAAACTGAGCAATGTTATTCTTAGTTTCTTCTAAGCTTTGATTTGTTGGAAAAGTGTAGCGTGTATTTTCTCTGTCTGAGGCATACTCAAACATAGTTTCTGCATCGTCCAAGGTTACAGGTCGGAGCAATAAACGCTCCGTTTCTATAGATGGATACTGGGCAAATTTCACAAATATTGATTCCATGCTTTTTCCTCCATTAGAGCTTGATTCTCACTAGTCTAGCATAAATAAATTTGAATGACAAGTTTTTCTTGATTTTTGAAGCGGTTTCATATACAATAAAACCATCACATTTTTGATTTATGAACTGAAATGTGACAACTAAAACAAGACCGTCAATTGAAAGGTAGGTTATCTCTATGTTAATCGGAATTCCAAAAGAAATTAAAAATAATGAAAACCGCGTTGCCCTCACTCCTGCTGGCGTCCATAGTTTAGTCAGCCGTGGACATCGTGTTCTCATCGAAACAAATGCTGGTCTCGGTTCAGGATTTACTGATGCAGACTATCAAAAGCAAGGAGCTGAGATTGTCGCTACTGCTGCCGAAGCCTGGGCTGCCGAGTTGGTCGTGAAAGTAAAAGAACCACTAGCTTCTGAATATGGTTATCTGCGCGACGATCTTCTCCTCTTCACCTACTTGCACATGGCCGCTGCTCCAGAATTAGCAGATGCCATGCTAGCAGCAAAAACAACAGGAATTGCCTATGAAACTGTTCGTGACAATCAAGGACAACTACCGCTCCTCGTTCCTATGAGTGAGGTTGCAGGTCGTATGGCTGTTCAAATCGGAGCCCACTTCCTTACTAAGCAAGCTGGTGGCTCTGGTGTTCTACTTGGTGGTGTACCAGGTGTTCCAAAAGGAAAAGTAACCATCATCGGTGGTGGTGTCGTCGGTACACATGCTGCCCGCATCGCCCTTGGTCTTGGTGCTCAAGTGACTATTTTAGATATCAGTGCGAAACGTCTCTCAGTTCTAGAAGAAGTCTTTGGAAACCAAATCCAAACTCTTATGTCTAATTCATTCAACATCGAAGCAAGTGTGAGAGATGCTGATGTAGTGATTGGTGCGGTTCTCATCCCTGGTGCCAAAGCACCGAAATTGGTGACGGATGAGATGGTCAAACAAATGCGTCCAGGCTCTGTCATCGTTGATGTTGCCGTTGACCAAGGTGGTGTTATCGAGACAGCTGACCGTGTGACAACGCACGATGAACCTGTCTATGAAAAATACGGTGTTCTCCACTATGCCGTTGCCAATATCCCTGGTGCGGTTGCCCGTACTTCAACCATCGCCCTAACCAATGTCACTCTTCCTTATATCGAAGCATTGGCTGGCAAAGGATTCGCACAAGCAATTGCTGAAGATGAGGGCTTGCGTCAAGGTGTGACCACTTATAAAGGTTACTTAACTAGCCTCCCAGTTGCTCAAGGTCTCGATAAAGATTATACGTCTATCGACGAACTTGTTTAAAACTAGACACTCATTAAAAAAGCAGTTCACGTCTGAACTGCTTTTTTGCTATTCTGTTTCTTGGTTCTTTTCTTCAACCTTAACTGGAATTGGTTCATAGGCTCGGATAATTTGAGCGACAACTGGATGGCGAACCACATCCTTGGCTGAAAAATGAACAAAGTCAATTTGGTGAATGTTCTTAAGCTTTTCTTGGGCATCAATCAAACCTGACTTGACGTTCCGAGGTAGGTCAATCTGGCTAATATCACCATTAACAATCATTTTTGAATTAAATCCAAGACGAGTCAAGAACATCTTCATCTGCATGATGGTCGTATTTTGTGCCTCATCTAAAATGACAAAGGCATCATCCAAGGTCCGTCCACGCATGTAGGCGAGGGGCGCGATTTCGATAATTTCACGCTCCATGAGACGAGTCGTCTGATCTTTGCCGAGAATCTGATACAAGGCATCATAAACTGGTCGAAGATAAGGATCCACCTTCTCCTTAAGATCACCCGGAAGAAATCCTAGACTCTCACCTGCTTCCACTGCTGGACGAGTAAGGATAATCCGCTTGACTTGCCCACGTTTAAGGGCAGTTACTGCCAAAGTCACTGCAAGAAAGGTCTTCCCTGTCCCTGCTGGTCCGATTCCAAAGGTCACATCATGCTGTTTGACACTGTCCACATAAAGTTTTTGACCTAAGGTTTTGACACGAATAGGTTTCCCAGTATTATCCTTGATGATTTCTTCTTCGTAAAGGGCGACAAACTTGTCGATTTCATCGTTTTTGACCATGCTAATCGCAGTCACCACATCTGGCGTGCTAACGGTCATTCCTCGATTCACCAAGACCATCAAAGCCTGGATAACCTGACGGGCTTCCTCACAGGCAGACTCTTCTCCGATAACCTGCACAATCTCCGTACGAGCATGAATCACAACATCGAGCTCTTCTTCCATCAAACGAAGATGGCGCTCATTGGATCCAAAAAGATGAAACAGGTCATCTGGATGACTCAGTTGAATGTCTATTGAATGTTCCTTCAAATAAAGAACCTCTCTAATCCGTTTATTTCTTTATATTATAGCAAAGAGAACAATAAAATACTAGCCTCATCTCATTGTCTCTAGTGTTCTAAGTATTCTTGCCAGATGGCGTCAAAGTCTCCTAAGTTAAAAGAGAAACTGGCATGCTCCTCTAAAAAGCGACTCACCTCATCAAAATCATCCGTGTGTTTTGGGAAGGCTGACTCCTCAAAAGCGAGGTCTGCCAAGATGGCTTTGGGGCTATTACTTTTAGGATTGCGCTCGGTCATGAGCCAAGTGTAAAATGATTTTCTCAATTCTTTCTCCTATCAAGATTTTTTAATGACACTTTTCTGATTCTTGAAAATTACTGGACTTAGCCTCTGAAACGTAGTGGTTTATAAAATCTGTTTTCGCATCTGTATAGGCGTCTCGATTGTGTTCAAATTGTTTCCACAAACTTAGTTTTAATTCCTGATACGCTTGGGCAATATCTGGATGCTGGCAGAGATAATCTCTAAAATAAATCTCGTCATGATCTCCCGTCATTCGCAAATGTAGATGAAAAACGTTCTCAGCAAATCCCTGCTCTGTATAGCCTTTATTTAGCGAAATCCTGTTAGGACTCTCCGACATCACTAGCCAACCATTCTTCACCAATAAATCCCTGACTCTTGCTAAATCCTCTATTCTACCTACTTCTAGCAGAATATCAACGATATTTTTGGCCCAAATATTAGGGATAGCAGTGCTACCGATATGTTCTATTCTTTTAATAACATTTGCACCCAATATTTTTTTCAGACTTGTTTTTTCCGATTCATACCAGTCTTTCCACTCTGACTTGTGCTCTACTAGAAAAATAGGAAAAAGTTGCCAGAGTTCCTCTAAACTCATTTCTTCAAGTTTCTTTATCATGTCTATAAGACCTAAATCAACTCTGTACCAAACTGGTCTTGCTTGATTTTGCCAGCCTTCATCAAGCCACCGAGTGCTTTCTTGAACTGACCTTTAGAAATACCAAAGGTTGCTTTGATATCATCAGGAGATGACTTATCATTTAAAGTCATGAAACCGCCATTGCTTTCCAAGTAGGTCAAAATCATCTGAGCATCATTTTCCAACATTTCAAAGGAACGTGGTTTGAGCGATAGATTCAACGTGCGGTCCACTTCACGGAAACCGATGACCCGCGCATCTAACACTTGCCCCAAACGTGGCTCTGCGTAGCGCTCGCTAGGATGGATAAAACCAAGCATGTTATTCTCTGGCAGATAGACAAAGGTCCCTGACAGCTTGAGGCGGTAAACAATGGCTGGCCAGTTTTGGTTCTGCATGTTGTTGTAAGCAGGACGAGCCAGGCGTTGGAAATCTTCCTGATAAGCCAAAAGTCCCCAGATTCGGTCTTTCTTGTCCACTTCAAGACGGATGTAGAGTTTGTCACCTTTCTTAGGCCAGAGTTCCTTGAGCTCAGGGAGGATATCGAGTGACACAACGATTTCTTTATCAGGTAGACCGGTATCGACAAAGACACCCAAGTCCTTACGAACTTCTGTTACGGTTCCCCAGCCAAATTGGTCCTGAGTGGCAGTCACTTCTAGAGTGGTCAAGCGGAGTTTTTGCTTCATATCCGTGTAGGCAAAACCTTTGACCGAATCCCCTACCGTATGCTGACCTTCTTCCTTGGCAAGAGCATAGGTCTGACCATCCTTTTGCACAAAGTAAAAACGGTCATTTTCATCGATGATGAGTCCAACGATAAAACTTGCAAGATTTGTATTCATATTTCCTTCTTTCGAATAAAACTCAGCCAGCAATGCCAACTGAGTTTTTCTGTTTATTTTTAGACTTCCAAGATTTCTTTTTCTTTATTAGCAGTCATGTCGTCGATGTGTTTCACAGCATCGTCTGTTACTTTTTGAATATCTTTTTCAAGAGTCTTCAATTCGTCTTCAGTGATTTCTTTTGCTTTTTCTTGCTTTTTAGCTTCATCCATAGCGTCGCGACGGATATTGCGGACAGCCACTTTAGCATTTTCACCGACCTTCTTCACTTCTTTGGCAAGGTCACGACGAGTCTCTTCTGTAAGAGCAGGGATAACCAAACGGATCACAGAACCGTCATTAGCTGGTGTAATACCAAGATCAGAAGCGTTCAAGGCACGTTCGATGTCTTTCAATGAAGACTTGTCAAATGGTGTTACCAACAAAACACGCGCTTCTGGAATAGTAATTGAAGCGATTTGGTTAAGAGGAGTTTCGACTCCATAGTATTCTACATGGATACGGTCTAGCAAGCTTGCGTTGGCACGACCGGCACGGATACCACCAAATTCACGAGCAAGTGATTGATGAGACTGGGTCATTCTCTCTTTTGCTTTTTCTACAATTGCATTAGCCATAATTTTCTTATTCCTTTTCTTCGATATTGTTTGAAACTGTTGTTCCGATATTTTCACCAAATACGACACGTTTGATGTTGCCTGGTTGGTTCATATTGAAGACAACCAAGTCAATGTCGTTGTCCATAGAGAGGGTTGAAGCAGTTGAGTCCATGATACGAAGACCTTTATTGATAACATCACGGTGGGTCAATTCTTCAAACTTAACAGCTGTCTTGTCTTTCTTAGGATCGGCATTGTAAACACCGTCTACGCCATTTTTAGCCATAAGGATGGCATCCGCTTCGATTTCAGCTGCACGAAGGGCTGCTGTTGTATCTGTTGAGAAGTAAGGTGAACCAATTCCAGCACCAAAGATAACGATACGGCCTTTTTCAAGGTGGCGAAGGGCACGTCCACGTACGTAAGGTTCTGCCACTTGTTGCATAGCAATGGCAGTTTGCACACGCGTATCGACACCAACTTGCTGCAATGAATCTGCCATCACAAGAGCATTCATCACGGTCCCAAGCATTCCAGTGTAATCGGCCTGAACGCGGTCCATTCCTGCTTCTGCAGCAGGTTCTCCGCGCCAGAGATTTCCTCCACCAATAACAAGGGCAATTTCGATACCTAAGCTATGAACTTCTTGAATCTCTTTTGCGATTGTTTGAACTGTTTGGATATCAATCCCTACGCCACGTTCACCGGCAAGGGCTTCACCTGATAACTTGATTAAAATACGTTTATACTTGGGATTCGCCATTTTTACTCTCCTTTTTTTATCCTACCTATTTTATCACAATTTCTAAGATTTTTATAGTATCATGAGCAATTCTTTCAAAAAAATTAAACCGTTAAAAATTCCTCTAAGTCGGTAAGAGCACGCTCTGCAATTTTTTCATAACGAGCCTTCTTATCACGGATACGCTCGCCTTCCAACTCCTTGATAATGCCAAAGTTGACATTCATGGGTTGGAAATGTTTGCTGTCCGCATGAGTGATGTAATGAGCTAGACTTCCAATCGCTGTGGTCTCTGGGAAGATAGCTTCACTTTCACCCTTGAAGAGTCGAGCCGCGTTAATACCTGCAACCAAGCCTGAGGCTGCTGACTCAACATAGCCTTCCACACCCGTCATTTGACCAGCAAAGAAGAGGTTGGGTTGTTTCTTAGAACGATAGGTTTGCTCGAGAAGATTTGGTGAATCCATGTAAGAATTGCGGTGCATGACCCCATAACGGACAAACTCAGCGTTTTCAAGACCTGGAATCATTTGGAAAACACGCTTTTGCTCCCCCCATTTGAGGTGGGTTTGGAAACCAACGATATTGTAGAGGCTACCAGCCGCATTGTCCTGACGAAGTTGAACAACTGCATAAGGGGTTTTAAATTCGCCATCACGAGGTCCTGTGTAGTCGTCTGGATACTCCAAACCGACTGGCTTCATCGGACCATAAAGCATGGTTTTAATGCCACGCTTGGCCATGACTTCGATAGGCATACATCCTTCAAAGTACTTTTCTTTTTCAAAGGAATTGAGCGGTGCTTCTTCCGCATTGACCAAGGCTTCATGAAAATCCATAAACTCTTGCTTGGTCATTGGAGCATTGAGGTAGGCCGCCTCTCCCTTGTCATAACGAGACTTGAGATAGACCTTGCTCATATCGATAGTATTGACATCGATAATAGGCGCCGCCGCGTCATAGAAATAGAATCCATCGCCGTCATTAAGGGCATGAATCTTCTCAGCTAGAGCATCGCTGGTCAAAGGACCAGTAGCGACAACTGTAATAACATCAGTCGGCAATTCTGTAATTTCATCACGCACTACTTCGATCAAGGGGTGGTTGGACACTTTCTCAGTCACCATCTGGGGAAATCCATCTCGGTCCACCGCAAGGGCACCGCCTGCAGGAACACGTGTAGCCTCAGCAGACTCCAAGATGACAGAACCCAAGCGGCGCATTTCTTCCTTGAGGAGTCCAACGGCATTTGTCAAAGCATCCCCACGTAAGGAATTGGAACAAACCAACTCAGCAAAATTGTCTGTTTTGTGCTGGGGTGTTGACTTGATCCCACGCATTTCATAGAGTTTAACTGGAATACCACGTTCTGCGATTTGGTAAGCTGCTTCAGAACCTGCCAAACCTGCTCCGATAACATTGATATAAGATTGAGACACGACACTAATACCTCTTTGGGTGGAACCTAAGTTCATATCAAAACAAGTTACTAGACTATTTGACACCCACAAATCTTTCTAATTTTTCTTCTACTAGTATAACAAAAAAAGGGAAGAAGGCAAACTTCCCTGTTTAGTCATTTTCTTGATTTTCTTCCCATTCGTGATAGGCAGCGTAGAGTTGGCTTTTATTCCACTGGTAGAGTTTCGCAACTTCCTTAATGGCTTGATTTTTCTTCATGCCTTGTTGGATGCGTGCTTGGATATCTGAAAACAAGTCCTCCTCGTCCTTTTCCTCCACATCCTGACTGGCACCTTCAACGATGAGAAGGCATTCACCCTTGAGTGGCGTTTCAGCAATACTTTCTAGTAGCTCTGAAATCTTTCCTCGTTGGTATTCTTCATAGATTTTGGTCAATTCCCTGACCAAGACTACCGAGCGGTCACCGTAAACTACTAGCATATTTTCTAACGTATCCGCTACACGGTGGGGTGATTCATAGAAAATCTGAGTTTCTGGATAGGCTTTTTTGGCTTGAAAAAATTGCTTTTGCTGGCCTGATTTTCTCGGTAAGAAACCGTAAAAGATATGTGGCTGTGGTGCTAAACCGCTGGCAATCAAGGCAGAAATCCCTGCAGAAGCACCTGGAACGGTAACAACTGCGATTTCTTCCTCAATAGCTGCCTTGACCAAATCATGACCAGGGTCCGAGATACTAGGCAGACCCGCATCGGATACCTGAGCGATACTTTGTCCCGCTTTCAAGAAACCAATCAAATCAGGAATTTTTTCCTTGGCATTGTGCTCGTGAAAACTGATCTGCTTGGTGGAAATGTCAAAATGCTTGAGTAAAAGGCCCGTGTTACGGGTGTCCTCAGCCGCAATCCAGTCCACTTCTTTCAAGGTCTGAATGGCACGAAAGGTCATGTCATCTAGATTGCCAATCGGCGTTGCTACTAGGTAAAGCTTGCCATAGGGAGATTGTCCCTTAAAACTTTTTTGAATCTGCATGCCTACTCCCTGTATAACAACTCGTCACAGAACATACACTCCTCGTCCTGCTCTCGGCGTTGTCCATAAAAATCATTACATACGTGAAAACCGTCTTTATAGATCCGACGGACGCTTTCACGAACATGCTTAGCCTTGACGGGAGTATCTGCTTCCACCTCGCCCAAGCGTTCGCGCAACTTACTATTTTCCAATCGAAGAGCTGTATTTTCCTCTACCAGGCTCTTGAGATTTTTCTTGATGGCTTCCACATCGGCCAAGGTCACCAGTAATTGTTGGGAAAAATCATCCAGCGCGTCAAATAATTCTTTTTTGTCCATAAACCAGCCCTTTCCTTTCTTTATTCTTCATTTTGAGTTTATATTTCCTTCAAAACCAGGTATTCCAAGGCATTTTGAAAACTGACATTGGCTTGCCACATTTTTCTAGCTTCTATCAAATCTTGTAAAATCTGTCGAATCCTTGCTTGCAAGAGATCCTGCCCACAGAGGACTTCGAGGATTCGCAAAACCTGATCTTGTTTTTCCTTGTCATCTGCCAAGCTGGCTAATTTAGCAACTTGGAGATAACTTTCTTTTTTCTTAGCTAATAAACAGGTCAGCAGGCGTTCACTCTCATCGACCAAGATCCAAAAACTTGCCTGGTTTGCCAGTTTTTCTGCTTCAACACGTGATTGACAAAACTGGGCTAAGAGAGTCGCTTTTTTCTTAACTAGACCTGCTTGCTCTAATTGATGGATGAGTTTTTCTTCTTGCTTTTTAAAGTGGAAAATCTGGGTACGACTCCGGATAGTTGGCAAGATCTTTTCCTCATCGCTGGTCAAGAAGAAAATGTAAACCTCACTCTGGGGTTCTTCGATGACCTTGAGCAGAGAATTAGCCGCGTTGGGATGCATTTTCTCCGCCTGCTCAATAATAAAGACCTGCTGCTGACTTTCAATCCCTGCTTGAGAAAACTGACCCACCAATTCTCGAATTCGTTCTGTCTTGATGACCTGATTGACTGGCTTGATTAAAGTAACATCGGGAAATTCTTCCTGTTCAATCAGCTTGCAGTTTCGGCATTTCTCACATGGTAGAACGCCTACTTTATCCGTACAAAAGAGGCTCTTAGCCAAAAACTGCGCCATTTCCAAGCTTCCAAAGAAACCTGAAAAGAGATAGGCGTGATTGAGCTGGTCTTGTTCTAGGATACGGACAAAGCGGTCAAACTGGTCTGACTGCCAAGCCTTTAGTTGATCTTGTTTCATTTATCCAAGCCCATTCTGTCAAACAAGACAGCCTTGGTCGTTTCCACAACTTGCTCCAAAGGAAGACTCGCATCAATCTTGACAATGCGATTTCCTTCTTTGTCCAGAAGAGAAAGGTAGCCTTGACGGACTTTCTTGTGCAAGTCCAAGCCTTCCAAGTCCAAACGATTGACCTCGCGATCACTATTGGCAGCAATGCGAGCCAGTCCTTCTTCCACCTCAATGTCAAAATAAAGTGTCAAATCAGGTTTGAGGCCATCTGTCGCAAAGTGGTTGAGCCAATCAATGGCGTCAATATCCAAGCCACGACCAAATCCCTGATATGCAACGGAACTATCGATGAAGCGGTCCATAATGACCAACTTGCCAGCTTCAAGGGCTGGAAGAACTTTTTCCACCAAGTGCTGTCTGCGACTAGCGATATAAAGAAGAAGCTCTGTTTTAGGATCCATCTGAGTATGACTTGGATCCAAAATCACTTGACGAATTTTCTCCCCAATCAAGACTCCACCAGGCTCACGAGTCGTCAGCACTTCTACTCCTTTTTCCTCTAAAATTGGGAGCAGAGCTTCTAAAACACTGGTCTTTCCTGCTCCCTCTGGTCCCTCAAGAGAGACTAAAAATCCTTTTGACATGTCTAACTCATTTCTTTTTTTCTACCTTCTATTCTATCAAAAAAATAGGTTTTTGTGACAATCTTTTTGCGTCTTCTCCATTCAATCGACCATAAAAGAGGCTGGGAGTCATCCAACCTCTTATTTACCTAGTTCTTGTGTTCGTTTATAGGCTTGATGAACTGCGTCCATGACAGTGCCTCTAAAGGCATGTTCTTCCAGACTTGCTACACCGGCGATAGTCGAACCTCCTGGGCTGCAAACTTGGTCTTTCAAGACTCCAGGATGTTGTTGACTTTCAAGGACCATTTGTCCAGCGCCGACTACTGTTTGGGCTGCCATTTTCAAAGCCCTTTCTCGTGGCAATCCTGTCTGAACACCTGCATCTGCCAAAGACTCGATAAAGAGGTAGACAAAGGCAGGCCCACAACCAGCAAGCCCTGTCGCAGCATCAATTAAGCCATCCCCAAGTTCAACCAAGAGACCAGCCTTGGCTAAAAGCTGACAAAGGAGTTCCCTGTCCTCAGCACGACAGTTTGCTGACATGGCATAACTAATCACTCCTTGGCCGATAGCCACTGGTGTATTGGGCATGATGCGAATAATCCGGTGTTGACTTGGCAGAAGACTTGCCAGTTTTTCCAAAGTCAATCCAGCCGCCATAGAAATCAAAAGAAGACTCTCTCTTTTTTCAAGGATGGTCTGGTATTGAGCAAGCAGTTCAGAAAACTGAGCAGGCTTTACTCCTAGAAAAATCACATCTGCTTCTGCGAAGGTTTCGTCATTGCTGGAAGCCTGACCTCCAAAGTTGGCAATGAAAGCATCTACTTTCGCTTGACTACGATTGGCAAGAAGAATCTGAGTACCCGTCTTGGCCTGCAAGACAGCCTTGGCCAAGCTAGAACCCATATTCCCCAAACCGATAAATCCAATCTTCATCTCTTACTCCCTTATCTGTCCGTCACCAGTAACCACATACTTGTAGCTGGTCAACTCTTTCAAGCCCATTGGACCACGCGCATGCAGTTTCTGAGTAGAAATCCCCATCTCACATCCAAGACCAAATTGCCCACCGTCAGTGAAACGCGTTGAGGCATTGACATAAACCGCTGCTGAATCTACTTGATCTGTAAAGTAAGCTGCAGCTTCAGCATTTTCTGTCACAATGGCATCTGAATGATGGGTACTGTGGGCTTCAATATGCGCAACCGCTTCTTCTAAACTACTCACAACCTTAACCGCTAGGACATAGTCTAAAAACTCGGTATCAAAGTCTTGGGCCTCGGCTGCTCGACCTGAAACAAACTGACTTGCTTTGCTATCCAGACGGAATTGAATTGGTTCCAGTCCAGCTTCTTTTCGATCTGCAACCAGCACTTGCTCCAAGCGAGGAAGGAAGCTTGTTGCCTTGTCTTCATGAACCAGCAAGACCTCCATGGCATTGCAGACAGAAGGACGACTGGTTTTAGCATTGTTGATAATCGATAGAGCCTTGTCTTCATCTGCATCCTTATCTACATAGACATGGACAATTCCAGTTCCTGTCTCGATAACTGGCACAATGGCATTCTCAACCACGGCATTGATCAAGCCAGCACCTCCACGAGGAATGAGAAGATCTAGATAGCCCTTGGCCTTCATCATAGCATAGCTACTTTCACGGCTAGTATCTTCCACCAGTTGAATCACCTCTGGATGAATGGTAGTCGTATCCAAGCCCTTCTTCAAGGCTGTGACAATAGCACGGGCAGTTTGATAGGCATCTTTACCACTACGAAGAACGACTGCATTACCACTCTTGAGAGCCAAGGCAGCCGCATCAGACGTCACATTTGGACGACTTTCATAGATAATACCGATAACACCCATAGCCACACGTTTCTTGGTAATAAGCAAGCCATTTTCAAGACGACTTGTCTCTAGGACTTCACCAATGGGATCTGGTAAAGCAACCACTTCACGAATCCCTCTTGCCATAGCTTCTATACGTCCTTCATCCAAATAAAGACGGTCTAGCATAACATCTGAGATTTTCCCCTTGGCCACTTCCATATCGAGGGCATTTGCCACTAAAATCTCCTCAGTAGCTGCCAATAACTGATCAGCCATGGCTAGCAAGGCTTGGTTTTTCACTGCTTCACTAGCAGTATTGATTGATTTCTTAACAGCCTGTACTTGTTCAAATTGTTCTTGTGTACTTACCATCGTTCACCTCTAAAATTCTGTAAAGAGCAGCTGGATTTCAGGAGTGATGGAAATCCAGTCATCACGGTGAATCA
This sequence comes from Streptococcus sp. FSL W8-0197, assembly GCF_037963785.1. Taxonomy (GTDB): domain Bacteria; phylum Bacillota; class Bacilli; order Lactobacillales; family Streptococcaceae; genus Streptococcus; species Streptococcus oralis_CQ. The sequence goes on from NZ_CP150168.1 coordinate 1,257,432, forward strand.
AGACTCCCTTAGCTTTTTGAGAACGGAGCATATCTTCTAGGGCTGAGACGCCAAATTGGACACGTCCCTTTCCAAGAGATTGACCTGTTTCTTTATCTGCTACTGTTACAATATCGTTGTAAGAGAAGTTTCCTTCCACTTCTACCACACCCGATAAAAGGAGACTTTTCCCGTTTTTTGAAAGTGCCTCTGCAGCTCCACCATCTACCCAAATCGTTCCCTGACTTTGAGCATAGAAAGCCAGCCATTGTTTCTGGGTACGAAGTCCCTTCTCCTGTGCAACAAAGTAGGAACCATCCCTAGTCTCTTCAGCTGCCTCAATCAAGGCATCTGATTTCAGGGACGAGCAAATATAGACTGGCACACCCGACTCTGTTGCGATCGTAGCCGCCTTGATCTTAGTCAACATCCCACCTGTACCATTAGACGAACCTGCTCCACCAGCCATATCAATAATCTCACGATTGATAGTCTCAATTTTCTCAAGACGTTTAGCCCTTGGATCTGAGTTGGGATTTCCAGTATAGAGACCGTCTACATCCGTCAAGAGAACCAATAGGTCTGCTTGAACCATAGCCGCTACCTGAGCACTCAGAGTATCATTGTCCCCAACCTTGAGCTCATCAATAACGACACTGTCGTTCTCATTGATGATAGGAATGGCACCACGATGAAGCAATACAGACAAGGCCTGATGGGCGTTCTTATAACGACGTTTATCTACAAAATCATCCTGTGTCAGCAAGATTTGCGCAGAGACTATTTGGCGCATGAGGAGGTTGGTTGTGTATTCTTCTAGGAGCAAACCTTGTCCAACTGCAGCCGAAGCTTGTTTATCTGCAATCTTAGTCGGACGTTTTTTAAAACCCAAAGCTCCAAATCCAGCGGCAACTGCCCCAGATGACACTAAAATCAACTCATGTCCAGCCTCATGCAGCATAGCCAATTGCTGGGTAATTGCCTTTACTTTACTTCTTGATAAACTCCCGTCTTCATTTGTCAAGGAGGAAGTCCCTACCTTAAAGACGATTCGTTTGTACTTCATATTCTCACTCCGATTCTTCATATTTATCCATTATAACATGAATACTTTAAAATAGAAAAGACTTGAAATGAAAAAGGTTGAGACAGCTATCTCAACTCTTTTATCTATTCTCAGTTTTACGCAATCTTTCCAGCGTTTCTTTAAAAATTTCTGGAATATCTGCTGTGAACTCCAAGGTTTCACCTGTTCTCGGATGGGTAAATCCTAAAGTCTTAGCATGGAGAAATTGTCCATGTCCTTTCAAGGTTTTGCGTGGACCATAGACCTCATCCCCAGCGACTGGATGACCAATATAAGCCATGTGGACACGGATTTGATGGGTACGTCCTGTCTCCAGTTGCAACTCTAGCAAACTATAATCTCCAAAGCGTTCCAAGACTTGAAAACGAGTCACTGCTGGCTTCCCTTTGGCAGTCACAGCTTGTTTCTTACGGTCTTTCTCGCTCCGTCCAATCGGTGCTTCAATCACCCCACGATCATTTGGCAGATTGCCGTGAACAATCGCCCAGTATTTTCGTAGAGACTTTTTGTCCTTGAGTTCTTGGGCAAGCGCCAAGTGGGACTCATCGTTTTTCGCAATCATGAGCAGACCTGATGTGTCCTTGTCAATGCGGTGAACGATTCCTGGGCGGAGAACACCATTGATACCTGACAGGTCCTTGATATGGTACATGAGGGCATTGACCAAGGTTCCACTGGTATGACCTGCGCTGGGATGAACCACCATCCCTTGAGGCTTGTTGACGACAGCCACATCCTCATCTTGGTAGATGATGTCTAGCGGAATATCCTCAGCTACATACTCCAAAACTTCTGGCTCTGGAACATGGTAGGTGACGACATCCCCCTCTTGGACAGTGTATTTTGCTTTCTTGACTTGGCCATTAACCAAAACTTGTCCCGCTTTGATTTGTTCATTAGCGAGACTGCGTGACAATTCTGTCAAGTCTGACAGAGCCTTGTCTAAGCGGAGTCCGCCTCTTTCAATTTTAATTTCCATTTACTTCCTCTTTAAGCATTGCAATCAATAAAATAATCACACCAACTGTCAAATAGCTATCAGCCACATTGAAAATTGCAAAGTTGATAAAGTCTAGGTGGAACATATCCACCACAAAACCTTGACTCATTCTGTCGATAAAGTTGCCCAGACCTCCCGCGATTATCAGGGTCAGTCCAAAAACCAACCAGAGAGAATCCTCCATGTGTTTATGTAGATACCAAATGGCACCTACCATGACGACCAGTGTAATGACAGCAAATAACCACTGCTGATCTTGCAGCATGGAGAAGGCTGCCCCACGATTTTGCAGATAGGTCAAGCTAACGAGATTGGGGATCCACGAACGAACTTCACCCAGTGGAATCTGCTGGACAACATAATTTTTGACCAACTGATCCAGCCCAATCAAAAGCAGTACAATGACTGCTACTATTCCTCTTTTTTTCATGATTTCCTCTTTTGATCAAAATATTCTTGCATAACCTCAACGAAAAGAGTCCCAGCTTGGCTAAGCTCCACCTCTTCCCGTTTGACGTAGACCATGCGATTATCTAGATTATCCTTGAGACGAATGACTGTGATGCCATTAACACTGTCACTATCTAAAAATCCAGATCCAGTCGCATAGGCATCTGTCCGCTCCAAAATACCATTCAAAGTAGCACGGTCGGTCACATTGAACATCTGCGAGCTCGCGCTGGTGTCGACAAAGTTCTCTGAATAGTATAGATACTCATCCTTTTCCTGAGTAAACCGAACCGTTGGTAAATCCGCTAGGTCCTCCATGACCAATTCCTCTTTCTGTGCTAAAGGATGCCCTTCACGAAGATAAATGTGAGTCTGGAAAGGAATTAGTTCAATAACTTCTAAACCAAGCTTTTCAACCCGTTGCATGATGCCCTTTTTATTTTGATTGTTGAGGTAGATAATCCCAATCTCACTATGTCCTTGAGCCACTTCGTCTAAAATTTGAACTGTGGTAGACTCAAAAATACGAAAGTTCTTGTAGTCAGGATAACGTTCCGAAAAGGCCGTAATCGTTGGTGGCAAGAAGTCATAGTGCTGGCTGGCAATGGAAAATTCATCCTTTTCTTCCTCAGGATTGGCATATTGATTTTGAAAAACATCAAATCCTTTGACCAATTCCTGCGCTTTCTCATAAAATTCCATACCACGACGGGTCAAAAAAGTCCCCGAACTCGTCCGACGGAAAATCTTAAAACCCAGCTCTTTTTCCAAATCGCGCACAGAAATAGACAGACTTGGCTGACTAACATACATCTTTTCAGCAGCTTCACGGAAAGTACCACTATTGGCAATGGCCACAACATAGCGTAATTGTTGAATGTTCATCTTTTACCCCCAACTTCTCTATCTGTTCATTATACCATATTTCAGAACTTTTCCAAAAAAGAAAAAAGTGTCCATCGCAAGTTTAAATCTAACTATTCTCTATTAAATTCAAAATGTGTATCAAAACAAAAAAATAGGCTCTCCGAAAACTCGGAAAGCCTTATTTTATGCTACTTCTAGCTTCCTCGCCTTTTCATTTCAAGGCTCGGGATAAAAAGGTTCACTGGACCTTTTTATTTAGCGATTGGGTAAACAGAAACTTGTTTTTTATCGCGACCTTTACGTTCAAAGCGTACTACGCCTTCAACTTTAGCGAACAAAGTATCGTCCCCACCACGTCCAACGTTTACACCTGGGTAGATGTGTGTACCACGTTGACGGTAAAGGATTGATCCACCTGTTACAGTTTGTCCGTCAGCTGCTTTAGCTCCAAGACGTTTTGCTTGTGAATCGCGTCCGTTTGATGTAGAACCTCCACCTTTTTTGTGGGCGAAAAGTTGCAAGTTGTTAAGAGTCATTTTTAACATAATGTTTTCCTCCGTGTTAGTTTTCTGTGATAACTCTGGTTTGGACGAACTCAGAAGAGTTCTCCGATAAGTTTGCCATACCTAAGAAAAATGATTCGAAGAATAACTGCGTCATTTCTCTCTGGTGTGAAGGAAGATCCGCTGGTATATCAACCTTTAGATAGCCACCTTCATCTTCGTTTAATTCTAAGATTGGTTCATAGCCTGCAAATTTCTCAATGGAATTGACAAAGTTAATGGCAAGCGTAGAAACCGATGCACACACGACATCTAAGCCGTATTCGCCACTTTCGGCGTGTCCAGTAATTTCCGCACTCCTCAGCTCGCCATCTTCGGCTCTCTCAAAGACTGCTTGTATCATGTGTTCTCCTTAAAATTAAGCGTTGATTGCGTTGATGACAACTTTTGTATATGGTTGACGGTGACCTTGTTTACGGTGGCTACCTTTTTTAGGTTTGTACTTGTAAGTAACAACTTTCTTTTGTTTTCCTTGTTTTTCAACAGTTCCAACTACAGTAGCTCCAGCAACAAGTGGAGTTCCGACAACAGTGTTTTCACCACCAACAAGAACAACTTCGTTAAAAGTAACTTCTTGACCAGCTTCAACGTTCAATTTTTCAACGTAGATTGCTTGACCAACTTCAACTTTAACTTGTTTTCCGCCAGTTTTGATAATTGCGTATGTGCTCATTATGCACCTCCTATGATTTTTAGGGTTTCCCCGTATTTTTGTGAAGACTCGCCTAGCATCGTGGGACGAACCACTTTATACTCACTATGTGAGCAAACGATGTTCGTGCGGTTGCACAGGACTGTGCATAGTCAACTCTTCAAGTATAGCATATCTTCTTTTTTCTTACAAGCGAAATCAATCAAATTTAAGCTTTTTCTTTCCTTTTTTTCTCCAAGAAGCAAAAAGCATACTGAAGTAAAAGATACTCATCATAAGAGGAACACCTAGAATTGTCTTCTCCTGATAATAAATCGTCAAATAAGCTGAAAAAACAACTCCGAAGACAAAACTGCTAAGCAAGCTAACAAAAATCAAGCCCTCTCGTAGGAAAGGCGTATGCTTGGTCCGGAAATAATCTCCAAAAGCCAACATGGTTCGTTTGATATTCCCTGTCATAAAAGCATTATTATAGGCAATACCTGACACTTCTCCAAAAGCAGTTGTCACCAGACCCATACAAAAGGCCAAGGGCGGTACGAGATAGATATTGTCAACCGTTTGCGGCACAAAGCCTATAATTAGGGATAAGACTGCAAGTGGAATCAAGGACAAAATCGGCTTTTTAACAATTCGTAGTTTTTCCTTATACAATGTCAGAAAAAAGACACCCATCATAAAGAAAAGCAAGGTCATTACTTTAGCACTAGCATCCGATACATTTTGTTGAATGAGTCCTACAGAGAGAAAAACCACATTCCCTGTTTGTCCAGCCACAAGGGTGTTCCCTCGCACGATAAAGGTATAGGCATCGACATACCCTGCACAAAAAGTCAAAAAAAGCGCTAGCCTCTTAGACTGACGTGATATTTTTCTTATTGGTAATAATCTCATCTTCTCCCCCTTCTCATTTCATCTACTTATCTAAATATTGTACCACTTTCTCCAAGAAATTCGTAGCCCATTTGAAAATTTTTACCATCTGTTGGATAGTCCTTCTTTTCTATGTTATAATGAAGGAAGGATTTGAAGTCGGAAAAGGAGTATTTATGCTTAAATTAGGTGTTATCGGAACAGGCGCTATCAGCCATCATTTCATAGAAGCATCCCATGCCAGTGGAGAATACCAGCTGGTTGCTGTCTACTCTAGAAAGTTAGAAACTGCGGCAACCTTTGCTTCCCGCTATCAGGATATCCAACTCTTTGATCAATTAGGAGACTTCTTTAAGTCTTCCTTTGATGTGGTCTATATCGCCAGTCCAAACTCCTTGCATTTTGTTCAAGCAAAGGCTGCCTTGTCTGCTGGCAAGCATGTCATTCTTGAAAAACCAGCTGTCACTCAGCCACAAGAGTGGCTGGATTTGAGACAGACAGCTGAGAAAAATAATTGTTTTATCTTTGAAGCAGCACGAAACTACCACGAGGAAGCTTTTACTACTATCAAAAACTTTTTAGCAGACAAGCAAGTGTTGGGAGCAGATTTCAATTATGCCAAGTATTCTTCCAAGATGCCTGACTTATTGGCTGGACAGACGCCAAATGTCTTTTCAGATCGTTTTGCTGGTGGAGCACTTATGGACTTGGGGATTTATCCCCTCTACGCTGCCATTCGCCTCTTTGGAAAAGCTCAGGACGCGACCTATCAGGCTCAACAGCTTGACAATAGCATTGACCTAAATGGAGACGGTATCCTCTTCTACCCTGACTTTCAAGTTCATATCAAGGCTGGGAAAAACATCACTTCCAATCTTCCTTGCGAGATTTACACAGCAGATGGAACCTTGACCCTCAACACCATCGAGCATGTCCGCTCAGCTATTTTTAGCGACCACCAAGGAAATCAAGTCCAGCTCCCTATCCAACAGGCTCCTCATACGATGACTGAGGAAGTCGCTGCATTCGCACAGATGATCCAACAACCAGACCAGACGCTTTACCTGACTTGGCTGGATGATGCAGGCTCTGTTCATGATTTACTCTATACCATGCGCCAGACTGCTGGCATTAGATTTGAGGCAGAAAAATGAAAACCAAACTACCCACTGAATGGCAAGAACTGAGCGACCAACTCAGTTTCCAAGAATTTACCCCCATTCAAACTCAACTATTTGAACCCATCCTCGCTGGAGAAAACCTACTGGGAGTAAGCCCAACAGGAACTGGCAAGACCCTCGCTTACCTCCTACCAAGCCTTCTCAGACTACAAAAGAAAAAAGCCCAACAGCTCTTGATTCTAGCACCAAATACAGAACTAGCTGGACAGATTTTTGACGTGTGTAAAACGTGGGCAGAAGCCATCGGTTTGACTGCTCAGCTCTTCTTATCAGGTTCCAGTCAAAAACGCCAGATTGAACGTCTTAAAAAAGGACCAGAAATTCTGATTGGAACACCTGGCCGTATCTTTGAGTTGATTAAATTGAAAAAAATCAAGATGATGAATGTGGAAACCATCATCCTGGATGAATTTGATCAATTGCTCGATGATTCTCAGATTCACTTTGTTGAGAAAATCACCCACTACGCACCTCGTGACCACCAACTCATCTACATGAGTGCGACGACCAAGTTTGACCAAAAAAAGATTGCACCAAACACACGTACCATTGATCTCTCTGATCAAAAACTGGACAACATTCAACATTTCTACATGCAGGTAGACCAACGTCACCGAGTGGATATGCTACGAAAACTGGCTCATGTAGAGGATTTCCGCGGACTAGTTTTCTTTAACAGCCTCTCAGATCTTGGAAGTGCGGAGGAAAAGCTACAGTATCGCGATGTCTTGGCCGTTTCCCTCGCTAGCGACGTCAATGTTAAATTTCGAAAAGTCATCTTGGAAAAGTTTAAAGACAAGCAGCTAACCCTGCTCCTTGCGACTGACCTTCTGGCTCGCGGAATTGATATCGATAGCTTAGAATGTGTCGTAAACTTTGATATTCCTAGAGACATGGAAACTTACACTCACCGCGCTGGACGTACAGGTCGCATGGGTAAAGAGGGCTATGTGATCACTCTCGTAACCCATCCAGAAGAGCTTAAAAAACTCAAGAAATTTGCAAATGTACGTGAAATTGTCCTAAAAAATCAAGAACTCTATATCAAATAAGGTTGGCATTCGGCAACCTTTTTCTTATCCCCAAGTAATTTCCAATTGATAGCTGGCAAAAGGGTGTCCCTCTTGATTTTGTAGTTGATAGGCTAGCTCAATCTTTTGCCCATCCAGTTTGTAGTGACTTGTTTGAATGATGAACTCCTGCATCCCTATTGGAGTAGGAATATAGGCCAAACTATCACTATCCTTTAGAAAACGCATGATGGTCTTCGGATTGGAAAAACGGGTCATCACCAGTTCTTGACCATGAAACTTGAGAACCACTTTTTCTTTTTCCTCATTATAAAAAAGCAGATAGCTATAATCCCCTTTTTCACGCACTTCAACGTCATAAAGCTGGTCAATCACTTCCAACTGCTCATCAAACTGAATCCTATTTCGCATCCGAATCTTCACATCAAATCCTCTTTCATGTCTCTTATCCTACTATTTTACCAAAAAGAACAGGATTTTGCTATAATGGTCATATGAACGAAAAAGTATTCCGTGACCCAGTTCACAATTATATCCATGTAAACAATCAGGTCATATACGACTTGATCAATACAAAAGAATTTCAACGTCTTCGCCGTATCAAACAGCTAGGGACTTCCAGTTATACCTTCCATGGTGGGGAGCACAGTCGCTTTTCCCACTGTTTGGGGGTCTATGAGATTGCACGACGCATCACAGAGATTTTTGAAGAAAAATATCCTGAAGAATGGGATCCTGCTGAGTCTCTCTTGACCATGACCGCTGCGCTCCTTCATGACCTCGGGCACGGTGCCTACTCTCATACTTTTGAACATCTCTTTGATACAGATCATGAGGCCATTACTCAGGAAATCATCCAAAGTCCTGAGACAGAGATTCACCAAGTTCTGCTACAAGTAGCACCCGATTTCCCGGAGAAGGTAGCCAGTGTCATCGATCATACCTACCCTAACAAGCAGGTCGTACAGCTCATTTCCAGTCAGATTGATGCAGACCGCATGGACTATCTCTTGCGCGACTCTTATTTTACAGGAGCATCTTATGGGGAATTTGACCTTACTCGCATCCTCCGAGTCATTCGTCCTGTCGAAAATGGCATCGCCTTTCAGCGCAATGGCATGCATGCCATCGAAGATTATGTCCTCAGTCGTTACCAGATGTATATGCAGGTTTATTTCCACCCAGCAACACGTGCCATGGAAGTTCTCCTACAGAATCTTCTCAAGCGTGCTAAGGAACTCTACCCTGAGGACAAGGACTTCTTTGCACGCACTTCTCCACATTTGCTACCTTTTTTTGAAAAAAAAGTTACTCTATCTAACTATCTGGCACTTGATGACGGCGTGATGAATACCTACTTCCAACTCTGGATGAGCAGTCCTGACAAGATTCTCGCAGACTTGTCGCAACGTTTTGTCAACCGCAAGGTCTTTAAATCCATTACTTTTTCAGAAAAAGACCAAGACCAACTCGCAACCATGAGACAGCTGGTTGAAGAAATCGGCTTTGATCCAGACTACTATACTGCTATTCATAAGAACTTTGACCTCCCTTATGATATCTATCGTCCCGAATCTGAAAATCCACGGACTCAGATTGAAATTTTACAAAAAAATGGAGAACTGGCAGAACTCTCTAGCCTGTCTCCTATCGTCCAATCCCTTGCTGGCAGCCGCCACGGAGATAATCGTTTCTATTTCCCAAAAGAAATGTTAGATCAAAACAGCATCTTCGCAAGTATCACCCAGCAATTTTTACACTTGATTGAGAACGATCATTTTACCCCAAATAAGAACGAATAGAGGAAATTTATGAGTATTAAACTAATCGCCGTCGATATCGACGGTACCCTGGTTAACAGTAAAAAGGAAATCACTCCGGAAGTCTTTTCTGCCATCCAAGATGCCAAAGAAGCTGGTGTCAAAGTCGTGATTGCAACGGGTCGTCCTATCGCAGGCGTTGCCAAACTTTTGGACGACTTGCAATTGAGAGATGAGGGTGACTATGTTGTAACCTTCAACGGTGCCCTTGTTCAAGAAACTGCTACTGGCCATGAGATTATCAGCGAATCCTTGACCTATGAGGATTATCTGGATATGGAATTTCTCAGTCGCAAGCTCGGTGTTCACATGCACGCTATTACCAAGGACGGTATCTATACTGCCAATCGCAATATCGGAAAATACACAGTTCACGAATCAACCCTCGTCAGCATGCCCATCTTTTACCGCACTCCTGAAGAAATGGCTGGCAAGGAAATCGTCAAATGTATGTTTATCGATGAACCAGAGATTCTCGATGCTGCGATTGAAAAGATTCCAGCCGAATTTTACGAGCGTTACTCTATTAACAAATCAGCTCCTTTCTACCTCGAACTCCTTAAAAAGAATGTGGACAAAGGTTCAGCCATCACTCACCTAGCTGAAAAACTCGGATTGACCAAAGATGAAACCATGGCAATCGGTGACGAAGAAAATGACCGCGCCATGCTCGAAGTCGTTGGAAATCCCGTTGTTATGGAAAATGGAAATCCTGAACTCAAAAAAATCGCCAAATACATTACCAAAACAAATGATGAATCTGGCGTTGCCCATGCTATTCGTACCTGGGTATTGTAAAATTCTTAAGGATAGAAAATAAACAACACCCCAAAAGGTAGAGATGACACTCTAACTTCTGGGGTGTTCTTTTTGATTTTTCGCCAAATCATCTATTCAAATCATCTAAGTAATCCTAGTCTATCTAGTTCTTTTAGGGCAGATTCTCTTGATGGGTATGGATTTTTATTGATGAAAATTTTTACTGTTTCGACGTGATGATAAAGATCCATGCTAATCTCTTTTAAATTATCAATAAAGACATCAAGTAGTTCCGGTTCAATGTTTTCCAAGGGAGAAGGAAGCTCTTTCTTATTTTCAAACTCAAAAGCTTCTTTAGCAGTCACACCTATTACATAACTAATGTTGTCCCACAAGAGACCATTCGCTTCATTTTCATCTAATTGCATGTAGATAAATATTCCACTGAAGTCTGTCCCATCATCTAAAAGGCGATAAAGTTCCTCTCCCCTTTTATCTCTATTCTCCAAAAAACTCCAACATGCATCCAAGGCGGTTCGAATATGTGAAGTATATTCTGTTTCCATACGATTCGCAATTGCCTCAGCAAAAATCAACATAAAATAACTAGTAAGCATATCCTCTCCTGATCTATGCTTGAACGAATGGCCTATTCGTTCTCATCAGATAAAAATAGTGGTCCAAAGTAGTTTTTAACGAGATCATCCTTTAGATATCCTTCTAATTCTGGTCCAGTTATTTGTGAAATAAGTTCCCTATTTTCAGCTAGAATTTGTTTGTAACTTAAGGAAAGAACCTCAAGTATGTCCTCGTCGACACTTTCAATCGTTTGTGGTAGGTAGATTTCTTCCGAAGCAATATATGAATAGTGACAAACTAAAACAAAGAAATTAGCGATACAGTTCCATACTAGTGGATTGGTTTTCTTATCCAATACCTGAAATGTCAAGATATCCTGCTCGTCTATATTTTCCAGTCGATTATATAAAATATCTGGGCAAAAATCACTCTCTTTATCAAGCTCCTGTTTTGAAAGTTTTAAGGAATCAAGGACAAACTCCTGATATTCTTTCTCACTGATAAGATCTACAAGACCGTACATCAACTCCTGTAAGAAGCGCAATAAATTTCTATTATCATTCATCAGTTTTCCTTCTATTACTAAAAACTAACTTGGTGATCCACTGAAAAACGTGGCACTCACTCTTCCTCTTCAAACATCAGAGCATCCAGTTCTTCTCTCTCTGCCGCAATCTCTTCAAAAGTAGAAATAAGATTATTTACTATTTCTAAGGTGATAATACCAGTCGAATCCCTCATCGTAACCTTGGTCCCAATAGCACTCAACTCACGGATGAGTTCTCTAACCTTTTTCAATTCATCCAAATCTAACATGTCTACTTCTATCACCGTGTCATGATCTTTGATTCTGGATTGGATTAAAGAAAAAGGCAAGGATGAATGGTTTCTTAACAACTTATAGGTCCCTGACTTGTCACCTATAGAATCAATAAAAATAGCTAGCATCGTTTCCGCTTCCTTTATTACTCCGGTAATTCTACCTTTAAGCTCATATCAGTCGGTTGCAATACTTTCTGAACAGCTGCGAGAAAGGCTAGACCGTTGTCTGATGGGGAATACCGGAATGTGATATGGATGACTTTTTTGTCAAACTTATCACCGTATCGTGCCACATACTGCTTGCTTTCGAGGAAGTAGATATAGTTATTTAGTTTTTCTTGAAGTTTCAAGAGATGCTCCTCTTCTAATGACTCTATCCATTTGTTTTCATCAATCAACAACAACTCTAGATGGTCATCTGAAACACCCATCGCATCGATACTCGTAACGTCTAGTACAATTGGCCATACCTCTGCAACTGATTTAATTTTTCTTCTATTCTTATTTTCCTCTTTCTTTTGCTCATTAACGATATATTCTACTTTCTCTTTATCACAGTTTTTGAAAAGTTCCATAGAATCAATTAAATTACAAATATTACGATAATAGTTCACCTTTTTCTCATTAGGAAGATTATAAATACTGTCAAGAACAATAGGTACTATGGCCTCCGCATCAATAATAAAAGGTAAAGAATCATATTCTTCCAGTAAATCCTCTTGTTTTTTGATAAATGATACAACTTGATATAAATGTATAATATCCTGACTAGAAGCTAATTCCTTTAAAATATCAAAAATCCGATCTGGAATATCAAAATCTCCCTCTACATAAATTGGATAAAGGCTATATTCTATCAAAATATGGGTATCCGTAATGTCTTGATAATATGAATCTCGATGACCAATTCTATACTCGGGATTAATACCTAAGAAAGCATCTATTTCTCTGTGATTTTCAATTGCTTTTTTATACCGCATAATATCCCACTCGGTATCTGTTTTTAGTTTATATGTCTGCATTTATTTACTCCATTGGTTAATTCTAAAAATCCCTTCAACTGAAATAATTTCATTAGTGCCTGGTTTATAGACACGTGGATTTTTGATTTCATAATAGCCTTGACGTTCAATCGCAGATAGAAAATCATCGTAAGAATGCCCCGTTGTGCCAATCGTTGGCATAAGTAGTTCGCTATTTTACCTATTTAACAAAAATCTTCGTAACCTAGTCCAATTATACCACAAAAAGAGAGCGTTTCCGCTCCCTTTATTACTCTGATAATTCTACCTTCAAACTCATATCAGTCGGTTGCAATACTTTCTGAACCGCCTCAAGAAAGGTCAATCCATTATCAGATGGAGAATATTGTAATTTGATATGAATGACTTTTTTGTCAAACTTATCACCGTATCGTGCCACATACTGCTTGCTTTCGAGGAAGTGAATGTAATTATTCATTTTTTCTTGCAGAATTTCCAAATGGACTACTTCTATCTCTTCCTCCCAGCCGACTGGATCCACCAGAAGAAGCTCTAAATGACTATCAACTATACCAATTGCATCAAGTTCAGTTGGCTTTAGTTCTAATGAGATTGCTTTCTTTAACAGTTCTTCAAATTCTTTTTCGGAGAAATAGTGTCTCTTTCTATATGTTTCAATAAGAAGAAATTCTGGATTATCTCTTAAAAATTGTATGTTAGCATCTTCTTGACTAATTTTTGATTTCCAAAATCCGAAGTTAGCATAATTAATTAATTCTTCACCATCATGTTCTCCCGACATGTAACTATCTGCGGCTTCTTTGGGGATTTCTCTAATCACTTCTGGCATGGTAATATTAAAAGTTGGATAACGCAAGAAATACTTATCACCATCTTGACAGATTTCCAACATATCTTTTTTACTTAAATAAATTGTTTTCATTCTCATCTCCTTTTCCATCTACCAAATGTCTACTGATTAGTTATTCCCTATTTTGGGGCTGTTCTTATGATGTCATCCACTTTACTATAAAGGCCAGCGTCCTGTTTCAGCATAAACCATGACTTCGTATGCTCCCCTAGAAGATTCAAATGCTTTATCCATCAGTTCTTTAGTAATAGGATAGCGAACTTCTGGACCCATGACTCCGCCGATTTCTTTAAAGAAGCTAATTTCGTAATAGCCATCTGTCTCATATACAATAAATCCATTACCTCTATGCACAATCGTATCCGATTGATTATAGTCTTCTAACTCATCTGCCTTAGGCCAACGATGATGTTCACAATAAAACATTACTTCTAAAGAATCTTTTTCTGATTTTGAAACACATTCTGCTAATTCCTGGCTAATGGTAAAGTTAAGCACTTCTTTCCCTCTACTCCACAGAATCTGATAATCATTATTGTTTTTTAATATCGTACAATTTTTGTATTGCTGCATTTCTGTTGTCATATAAATCAACTTTCTTTACTTTTTTGATTCTTCTTTATCATAGGCAAAAACAAAAAGATTTAGTTGATGCGCACATTTCTTATCAAACTCTCCATGACCTTCTTTCGCTTGTGCAAATTATTGGCTAAACACAAATAGAGAATAAACAAAAGCATCGAGTGGAAAAATAATGGCAAAAAACTAGGATATAACAGGAAGGCTACTAAAGATACTAACAAACTAATAAAGCTACCACGAATTACGGAAGAAACAACAGCTCCACTTTTCTTTACTACCTCTAGGAATTCTAAATACTCCAAATCTGTAAATAGAGCCGGATACAAATCCAAATCTTTCTTAAAATAGACATCTAGTAATTTCCCGAAAAGTAAGAAAAGACAAGAGCATAAAATCAAATAAAGATACTTGTGAGCAGGTATACTAAAGATTGTCAATCCATTCAGAAATCTGATAAAAGGAAGAAATAGCAATACCAGGGAAAGAATAACGTACTGTTGACTCTTAGAAGTTCTTTCTGGAATCGAAAAAAACAATTTCTTTGTCTTTAAGTCATAGTAAACCAATTTGTTCTTAAACTCTCCTAGATGAACTAGGCCTTTATAATGTTTTCTCTTTTCTATCATTTCCACTCCCTTTCTAACCATAATCAAATGATATAAGCTTTTTCATAGCTTCAGTGAACTGGATTAGAGCTCTCTAATATCTGGAATTCAGTTTCATTATATATCTCTTTTACTTGAGTGGCGATACATAATCATCTGGAAGTTTGCCTCTCCAGTCAATCCATTTCTGTTCAGCAAGCGGAATTAATCTTTCAAGCTCTTCCTGAGTAAATAATTCCCAACTCTTAGGATTAGCTATTAAAGGAGTTAAGCCTTTTAATATAAATTGCTTCTCACTAGCTTTCTTTTCTTCTTCCGTCGGTGGCCAACAATCGGTCTGAAGTTTACTTAATACTTCTAACTCCGTTCTTTCCCCACTTTCTAATAAGGCAAAAAACTCATTTGGTAATTCATAAACTACACGCTGAGGGGCAATTCCTCCCTCCTCAGTAACGTAATAAAAATGATTACCATCTCTCCATATATGCTGACCGTAACCTTTTACTTCTTCGAACTGGATAACATCTTCCCATTGTAGTTTTGTTGGTTTCATTTGTATTCTCCTAGTGCAAGTTATTCTCTCAACCAGAATATCATAAAATCAGGATTATTTTTCTCTTCCTCAATAGGCTACGCCATCTTTTATCCATTTTCTAGTTTCTAAATCCACATTAAAATAGAAATCACTTCGACCAAATTTATCAAAACAATCTTCATTAAGAGCTTCACATACAATTCTCAGTTTTTCTTTACTTATCTCAGAAATATATAGCATAGTAAACCCTGCAGGAGATTCAATTTGGTCGATTTTATCACCTTCTAAATTATAAACCTCTAGTTCTGATGGAAGGTCAAAATCGCTGAATGAGCGAAATATACTGAAGATACGCTGATATTTAGGACTAAATCGAAGATGATGTACATGTTGAAAAATAACCTGATGCTTCCCATTATGATTCCAATCTAGTCTCCCTTCCTCTACATTTTGTCGCCCTAATAGTTTTCCTTCTAAACTATAGTAGAAAACGATTTTGTTAATAAGATTTTCCCCACTATAAACCATCACCATGTTCTCATCTTTATTATATTCCGCATGAATGATATCTGGTAGTTCTATCTTTATTACACAACCATTCCAATCCCATATGACTATCCGTTCACTGTAATTGATTTTCATCATCCTTCTCCTACTCTAACTCAGATAAATTCGATCTGGATTGTTTGCTCCGTCATCATGGAGTTCACTTCCTCGACAAGTTTATCTATCTCGTTCTGTGTGATAGGAATGTGATTGTAAGGTGGCTCCCAATTCTGTATGCTTGACCTATATACAATAAAGCTACCAACAGTCAACAACTCTCCCTCTGCTTTTAGAACATAGCCATTTTCATAGTCAAAAGTAACGTTACCACTTGTCCCAGAAATTGTCATTCCATTTCCTTCTTTGCTCAAACATCATTATTTTTCTCAGAAAACTAAATCCTAATACTCATAATAAGGAGAGAAATTCCCCTTCAAATAAGCACTTATACTTTCTCCTATTATACCACACCTCCATTTTCATCTGAAATGGTTTCTATTTTAAGACAAAAAAACACTGATCATTCAGTGCTTTTTGATTGAATTACTGCCCCCTGCAGACAGAGAGAAATAAGGAACAAGTTGAAAATCGCTTGACTGTTGTACAGTTACTTAAATCTTGAGAGTACAAAAACCGTTGTTTTTGACTGTGATAACAGGAAAAGGTTGTACAGTTACTTAAATCTTGAGAGTACAAAAACAACCTATGATGTAAACCCTGCGTGGCTTGGTTGTACAGTTACTTAAATCTTGAGAGTACAAAAACCCAGTGTCGGAGTAGCATTCCCATCCAACAGTTGTACAGTTACTTAAATCTTGAGAGTACAAAAACTGAAAGATAAAGCAACCAAGCAGGAAAATCGTTGTACAGTTACTTAAATCTTGAGAGTACAAAAACCCCTAGACGTCCCTGACGTGCTCCCTCTTTGTTGTACAGTTACTTAAATCTTGAGAGTACAAAAACCGGTGCCTTTTAAGATTGTTCTGCAGAAAGGTTGTACAGTTACTTAAATCTTGAGAGTACAAAAACCCTGGTATAATACCCCTAAAAGCTCTCTAGTTGTACAGTTACTTAAATCTTGAGAGTACAAAAACTTTGTACTTGCCGTCTGACTTGTTGGATGTGTTGTACAGTTACTTAAATCTTGAGAGTACAAAAACAGACATCATCAAGAACCGTTCTAGTTTTGAGTTGTACAGTTACTTAAATCTTGAGAGTACAAAAACTTTGGGTTTAGCTTCTTCGTCATCTAGTAAGTTGTACAGTTACTTAAATCTTGAGAGTACAAAAACAAGCTTGATTATAGTTTAACACGTTAAACAGTTGTACAGTTACTTAAATCTTGAGAGTACAAAAACAAAAACTAGGTATTGTTTTAGGTTCTGTATGTTGTACAGTTACTTAAATCTTGAGAGTACAAAAACTGGGGGTAAGGTATCATGGTAACCAATGCAGTTGTACAGTTACTTAAATCTTGAGAGTACAAAAACTTCTTTTATACAATTTCATTGATGGCTGAGGTTGTACAGTTACTTAAATCTTGAGAGTACAAAAACTGAGCGTACTTTTGAACGTGCATGGATTCAGTTGTACAGTTACTTAAATCTTGAGAGTACAAAAACTTGGCCAATTGCAGCAAAGAAAGCAGATAGGTTGTACAGTTACTTAAATCTTGAGAGTACAAAAACCAAGAGGCAATTGGGACAGATTGAGGGTAAAGTTGTACAGTTACTTAAATCTTGAGAGTACAAAAACCTCAGCCTTGTAAAGAAAGACAAGCAGAAAGTTGTACAGTTACTTAAATCTTGAGAGTACAAAAACCTCAAATTCGTCAATTTTGATTTTTGTTCCCTCAAAAACATTATAAAGCCTTAAATCTCACTCGTCAATACTATTCTTCCAAATATTTCAATAACATAGGATTGATTGATCCAATACAGAATTTTTTTTTCATTTCATATTGATACAAATTATTCAAAATTTTTAATGCCACTTGATCTTCTACAGATAGACTCATGTGGAGAATGTCCGAGCTAAATAAATAGGATCCAATTTTTCTTAAAGAAGTTAAAAATTCTTGTTCATCAGGTATTTGATTTATTGGATACTGATTGGTAAAGCGATCATACATGAATTCTAGCGAATAAAAATGATCAACATAATCGGAAACAATATTGATTTCCTCTAAAACTTCTTTCGTGACATGAAGATAACCTTCATTGGAAGGAAACAAAACAATATATAATGAATCATTATGATTAGTCAGAAACTCCATTTTCTCGCAACATTCAACAAAATCACTATAGGATAGAAAATCATCCAAATTTCGTAAGACAAGCAAAAACTTTTCAGAACTGTTCGTCGCCATGACTTCTAACATGGAAAGAAATAATAAAAACTTTGTCTTATTGTCTACAAATTCAAAGGATATATTTTTATCATTTTTTCCAAAGTATGGTAAAAAATTCTTTTGAATCAATTGATCCGTATTAAAATATTTTGCTTCGGTATGATAGATAATTTCATCTAATTGAAGATTCAACTTCTGATTCAATAGAAGTGAAATCCTATCTAGATTGTCATTGATATTTTCAATTTGCTCCATTATCTCTATAGAATTAATCTTTTTCTTTATATAATCATAGGCTACTGTTCCTTTTTTATATTCCATTTGTTCAATTAAATCATTGATATTGGACACTTGAATAACACTGAATTCTGACCGGGAAACCATTATATCGTCTATTAGTATTTTAGGCTCATTTTGTTCAAATAGAACTAAATCTTCCTCACTATATTTTTTTCCTCCAAAATACCATAATAGTATCTGCCAAATATAATATTTTAATTGCTGATCTTGACCTACAATTTGAGTAAATTGACCAAAACTTAATGAAATTTTATCCTTGTATGGATAACTAATGTTCATGTTCATATAACTACCAACTTATTATCACTGACTACTTCTTCTTGCTTTGTTTTTCCACCAATTATTAAAACCATTTCAGAAAATTGTTTTTCAGTCACAGCTAGCAAACGGACATTCCCACTTGGTAAATTACTCTGACTTAATTTTTTATAGAATTTACTTGCAAAACTTCGATTAGGACAGGTTCGATAATAAACAGAAAACTGCAACATTTCAAAACCATTGGCAATTAAATCTTTCCGAAAGTTACGATAGACCCTTTTTTCTTGATTAGTTTCCATTGGTAAATCAAAAAAACACAATAATCTCAATGCTTCATACCTCATTTCTTTAGCTCCATTCTATACTCGACACCACCGGACAGTAAAATTTACTAGTATCCTTATCAGAGATACATTTTAGAAAACCTTTGACATATTTATCCATTGCTACCGTTACAGAACACGTTTCTTTCCCATAACGAATCTTTGCGTTCAGTGTATCTGTCAACGCAAGACGAAATTCATATTTCAAATACTCTTCATCTCGTAAATTTTGATAAACCCAGACATCGATAATCTGCCGAAAAGGTTCCATTAGATCATCAACCAGGTTAAATTGGTTATATTCATTCTTATGAAAAATTCCTATTAAGGGATTCAAACCATACCCAGAAATAATACGTGCCATTTGCGCTCTCATGATTGCATAACCATAATTTAGACCAGCATTGATGACATCCGTTTCCTGTTGTGTAAGACGTACGAATTTTTTTCCAAAGAGTTCGTTAAAATAGACTTTTGCAGCATGACCTTCGCGGTTGGTTTTATCTCCATATTCAATATGATCTTTATAGTCTGCTAATAATTGAATGCAATCAATATTCTTCTCAAACATTGCAAGAACATCTTGCTGATTGTTTATTTTGAAATAAGTAACTATCTGCCATAATTTATCTTTCTGTTCCTGCGTCCACAATAATTGCTCCTGTAATTTTTTATAGGCTCTAAAATGGCCATTTTGAGAATGATAAATTCCTGTAGGCAAGTGCTCATTATCACAGACAATTAAAGCAATATTATACTTACTTAAAGCACTTAATAACCTTAAAGTTACAACAGTCTCCCCTCCTTCTGCTACAATTATCGAAATATCACTCAGTGGGATAACATAGTCTTGACCCATTTTCTTAATTAAAAGGTTATCTAACTTTAATTGCATTTTTTCACTCTGACAGATATGCACAATTCTCCAAGTCATCGTATTTTCCTCTTTCACAAAACGAAAACACCCCGCCATAAATGACAGGGTGTTGAATTCGGCATGAAGCCTTATCTTTGTAGCTTCTGCAAGATTTAAGTAACTGTGCAAGGCGTCCCTTACATTTACTATTATAATACATTGTACAAGCGTTTGCAACTCTTTTTTAAATATTTTTTAAAATTTGAGTTTTGGTTCGTCACCCTCTTTTTTGATGAAATGTTTATTACCCAAAACATCTGTTTTGACTTTAAAAATAGAGATATTTGATTTATTTAATCCTTTCAAACACCGTCCTCCTTTCGCAACATTTCCAAGTATCGTTATCAATTCTTGTTCTCCATCAAATTTAGCTTTATCATAAGGTTTTAATTCGATATAATGTTTTGCCGTATCATTCCTTGAATTAAATCTAAATAATTTTTGTTCATTGTTTTCTGAATCTTTTATTAATATCAAATCATTTTTATAGAGAGTAAATTTAAATTCAGACTGCTCATCGATACCTTCAATTCTCTTTATAGAATTATACTTCTGATTAGAAATACTATATTTCCCACTACCTTTTTCAAAGGATAAATCAGAATATTTCAAACCCATCAATTCATATTTTTTAGTCTGATGATTAAAATAAACATCTGTCCTCCAAGGCTTAAGTGACTGAAGAACCACTTGATTATCACTACTTTCTGGTGTGATATCAATGTGATTACCTAGTTTATTATCATAGTATTTAAGACTTTTAATTTCTGGACCATTACTTTTTTTACTGTACTTTCGAATAGGCCCATTTTCTTGTCTATATTTCTCAAAAGGATTGCAAGGGATCTCTTTATTTTTATCGTTCAATTCTTTAGAAGGATAGGTTCTTAAAATTTCTTCAATCACTTTTTCAAATGTTTGTGGATCTTTGTGATACATCAAGAATTTACTCTTATCTTTATTATAAATTTTAATGAAAGCATCATATCCTGCTTGACTATAAATATCTTTAATCTTACCTAAAACATAAGTTTCTTCAGACTTCTCTTTATCCAATTTCGCTTTTCTTGTTGCATAAATCGTAGCATCTGAAATTTTTCGATTAAATTTTGAATCTACTTGATAAGAAAATAGAATACTATCCTCAAATGTCTTGCTACGCAATGTATCAACAAAATGATCATATGGCGCTTTAAACACTAACTCTTTATATTCATCATCAGTTAACGAAATAATTTCTCCTGTCTCTGAATCAACGAATTGTCCTTCTTTATAAGAAATCAAAGGATTATTCTGTTTTTTCCATAATCTTAATTGACTCGAAGCAGCAATAATTAAGGCATCCACAGCATGGTGGTGATAGGTTTCACGAGATTTTTCAAGTCCCCACTTTCTTCTTAGCTGAGAGGTAAATTGTCCACGTACCACCGAAATAGTTGTATCGAATTTATGCGCTTTATAAAAATCTTGTAGAGCATTTAAAACAACTCGAGAAGAATATCGAGTGTCAACTAAATTCCGTTCGATGAATTTCTGCTTCACTTCAATTTTACTAATATCTTCTTCCGTTAAAAGGTACTCTTTCTTTTTATTACCTAATAATTTAGACTCTTTTACATAAGATTTAAACTCACGGTAGGACCAACCATCATCCATACTATCTAAAGCCTGAAACGGTGTTCGCTGTCCCTTCTCCTGGTTTGCTGTAGCTAGAACCAATACTTTATTAGATAGACTATCATCAAACGATAAAGAAAGAGGTAAAATATGGTCAATTTCGTACTTGTACTGATTGTGAATTAAATCTGAAATTGGAATGTTCTTCCCAGTATAGAGACACTTCTCTCCCTGCTGGTGCCATAAACGAATCTTAGTAGCCAATTCCTTATGCCCATGAAAAATACTATCTGGTAACTCTTTTTTCCCATTGTATTGGAATGCAGCCTTTTCCATAGCTGCATTTTTCTCATCTTGGTTTGCCTTTTGACGTTTTATATAATCTTTCTTAGCGTCTTCTTCGTTATTTTCACGCGCCATTTCGATAACGATATTATCAAAGATACCATGTTTTTTAGTTGCTTCGTTGATTATCTTTATGGCCTGTCTGACAGATTTTGCTACTACAGGGTTATAAATTTCTTCTGCTAATTCTTTTTCATCAATATACTTTGTTCTTTTTGATGTTTCTTTAGATTTTTGTTTCCCCAATCGTGTGAGAATTGTCATTTGCTCTTCTGAAGTTTCATAGAGTTCTGGTATCAATTCCATCATGAGTTTAAGAGAAAAATTATGCCATCCCTTACTAAATAGACTGCTATTATTTTTTCTAAATTGAACCAATTCAAGTACTTGGTCTTGACTAAAAGAATCCTTTAACTTTGTGTTTATCGCTTCTTCTATACCTTCTCGTTCAGTATTTAGAGTTAAAATATGGGCAAGCTCATCTAGAACATTTCTAGACAATTCCCCAACTGAAATTGTTTCTAGCGATTGCATTTTTCGATAGACTTCAAAAGTATGCATTTCAGGTTTATTGTTTACATCAACACGATAACCACGTATCTGATCTACTGAAGCATCAATCATTTTAGCAATGTACTTCAATAAGGTTGATGCTCCTAATGTTTTCGCTAATTTCGCATATTCAATGATTGTTTTCTTTTGTTCCTCACTAAGTTTCTTTGTTTCTGTAGGAACTGTTAAATTATTTAAATCATTTAGTAAGTTAAACTCTTGAGCAGTATAGGAAGCTTTTGAAGCTCTGTATTCATCCGGATAAAATGTACATTTTCCAATTAAAATACCAAAAATATTATCTAACGTCGTACCGTCTGTTCTGAAACGTCCATAATCCGTCCGAGATTTTTCATTACCTGGTCCATGATAATATTTTCTTTTCCCTGTAAGGATTTTTAGACAATCCTCTATAAATTCATCTGTAATTTTACTATTGAATTCCTGCTGTTTTCTAAGAATTCTTTCAGCTTCTTTTCTATAAGCAGATGTTGAAAAAACATTGATCAATCGGCATTTCTGACCATTTTCCACAACAGTGAAATCTCCTCTTACCTGACCATATTTTTCGAAACGTTCTAGTTGGATTTGACTAGGTGTTTGTTCAGCAAGTAATTTTCTATTTTCTTCAACTGCCTTACCATAATCAGACGATACTGTACCCCCATCCTCAGAAGCATCATCTAAATAGCTAATACCACGTCTCTTAACAATGTTCTTTAAAGCTATGAACAGCTCTTCATTCGTTAGTTGCTGATTCAAGCCATCTACACGAAGTCGATATGGATTAAGATTAATGGATACCTTAGAAAAATCAGTTAAAAAACCATAGTCTTCAAATAAATCCTTAAGGCGAACACCACGGTGTTTTTTCCTACGATGTAATCGTCGAACCTGTCTATTTTTTCTTCTTTCAACATTATTATCAGCTGTTGCAGCTGGAAAAAGACGAGAATTCGCATGGATAATCTTTCCAGAATTTTTTTCTAGAATTCCCACTCCTACGGATGCAATACCAATATCCAATCCTAAAACTAAACCATTCATAATTATACTCCTAACTAATCATCATATTAATTAAATTTTACTCCTTACTTCCTAAAAAATCAAATCATTATATGCAATTAACTAAAATATCCTGTCTTTTTATAATTATATGCAAATTCTCCCGTTTTCATCATTGATAAAAAACAAAAAAGCGTGATCTCACGCTTTTGGAGTTCTATTTTAACTTGAGTGATTTCTACATGAAAATTACTAGTTTACTGCCCCCTGCAGGAATCGAACCTGCAACTACTCCTTAGGAGGGAGTTGTTATATCCATTGAACTAAGGGAGCTAGAGAAAAACTCTGCTGAATGAGCAGAGTTTTTTAGTCGAATTAACGACGGATTTCTTTGATACGAGCTGCTTTACCTTGAAGAGCACGCAAGTAGTACAATTTCGCACGACGTACTTTACCGTAACGAACAACTTCGATCTTTTCAACACGTGGAGTGTGGATTGGGAAGATACGCTCAACACCTACACCGTTAGAGATTTTACGAACTGTGTAGTTTTCTGAGATGCCAGCACCTTTACGTGCGATAACAACACCTTCAAAAATCTGGATACGTTCACGGTTTCCTTCGACAACTTTCGCGTGTACACGAACAGTGTCACCAGGACGGAATGATGGGATATCTGTACGAAGTTGACCTTCAGTCAAGCTTTGGATTAATGGATTCATTTTATTCTCCTATCTTTGTCAATCTTGAGGAACCTTCCTCAGCGGATAAACTGTATTTTTGTGCGTCCATTACACACAAGATACAGTTTACCAAATTTCCACCTAAAAGTAAAGAAATTTATAGCAGAATTCCTAAAAAAATCGCTAGAAACCCGCCTATGTAAGTTAAGAGGAAATAGCTATAAAATAACTTCTTGTCACTTAACAGTCTTTGCAGCTCGTCATTCAAGGTTGAAAAGGTCGTCAACCCTCCACAAAAACCTGTCGCTAGGATGGCATAGATTTCCTTGGATTCCACATGATTGTAGAGTAGGCCGATCAAAAAACATCCTAGAAGATTGGCTATGAGAGTTCCTAGGGGCAACTTAGAAGTTTGATTATATCGGGAAAAGAAATACCGCACTAAGGCTCCAAGCCCGCAGGCGATTGCAAGATAGACGATTACCATTTCTTCCTCCCTAGAACATAAGCCAAGAGCAGGCCTCCACCAATACTCAAAAGTAGGTAGATGCCCAAACTAAGATATCGCTCGGTATCGAGCAATTTCACAGCATCCAAGAGCAGACTAGAAAAGGTTGTTAAACCACCACAAAAGCCTGTACCCAGAGCCAAAACTAAACCTTTACTGCTTCCCTTATAGACCAGATAGCCTTTTGTTAGATAGACTAAGCAAAAAATTCCCAGATAGTTGACAAGGAGGGTGCCCCAAGGAAAGTCAGGACTGGCTGGCAACTGACTAGATACAAAATAGCGGACAAGGCCACCCAACATAGCAGCTAAAAAAATCCCTAGAGGATAGAATTGTTCTTTTTTCATTTGATGTTTTGATCCTGATAATCACGCGAGCGTTTGAGAATGTCTGAAAAAGTCGCAACAATAGTCTCCTGATAGCGCTTATCCTCTACACGACTCCTTACCTTTTCAAAAATGACTTCTTCTCGCTTACTATCTAAAATAGGTTTTCCTGAGGCTTTCTTATAGGCAACCACTCCCTCAACCAAATGCATCCGTTCTTCTAGGAGCTTGACGATTTGGTCGTCGATTTGATCAATTTCTTGCCGAATAATATCTAAGTTCATACAGTCTCCTCCTTTATTTGAATTATTGTATCAAAAAGCCTCTAAATAGGCTAGTAAAATCCCAAAAAAACTAATAAAAAAACGCACTGACTTCTTCCAGTCAGCGCAGTTTGATTCTTATCCTACTTTTGCAGCCAATTCTTCTGCGAATTGTTCCAAACGTTCGATATCTTCTTCTTCGGCAGAAAGGTCTACTTTAACACACTCTGAACCTTTTTCTGCTCCTGTCGCTACAAAAACGCGATCAAAGTCATCAACAGCCTTACAGAATTCGTCGTAGAAGGTATCTCCTGAACCGACCACTCCGTAGATTTTGCCATTCAAGTTGAGATCGGCTAGGTCTTCGTAGAAGTCCATCATCTCATCTGGCAATTCTCCGTCTCCATAAGTATAAGTCGCAACGATTGCGATGTCAGCCTCCAAGAAGTCTGAAGCGTCAACAGTCGTACATTCATCCACATCAACATCCAAGCCCAAGTCACGCAATTTATCTGCTACAATATCTGCAATTTCTTCGGTATTACCGGTCATACTGGCAAATACAATTTTTGCTAATGCCATATCGTCCTCCTCAATTTATCTTTCTCCATTATATCATATCTTTTTCATTTTAAAAATAAAAATTCTTGTGCTACAATGAAATGAGAAAGAATTGAGGTTATTTATGGAAATTTGCCAGCAAATATTAGAGAAAATCAAAGAATACGATACCATTATCATTCACCGTCATATGAAACCAGATCCAGATGCCTTAGGGAGTCAAGTGGGCTTGAAAGCTCTTCTCACACACCATTTTCCAGAAAAGACCATCAAAGCAGTCGGTTATAACGAACCAACTCTAACTTGGATGGCGGAAATGGATACTGTCCAAGACAGTGACTACCAAGGAGCTCTTGCTATTATTTGTGATACAGCGAATCGTCCTCGTATCGATGATAAACGCTACGAACAAGCCGCTTTCACCATCAAAATCGATCACCATCCAAATGATGATATCTATGGTGACCTATCTTGGGTGGATACAAGTTCAAGCAGTGCCAGTGAGATGATTGCATTATTTGCTCAAGAAAATCAGCTAGCTTTGTCTAGTGAAGCGGCACGACTTCTCTATGCAGGAATTGTCGGGGACACAGGGCGTTTTCTCTACCCATCAACTAGTGCTCGTACCTTTAGAATAGCTGCCCAGCTCCGAGAAATTGATTTTGATTTTGCTGGACTATCTCGTCAAATGGATACCATGAGCTTTAAGATTGCAAAACTGCAAGGGTATGTTTATGATCACTTAGAAGTTGATGAGAATGGGGCTGCACGCGTTCTGCTTACTCAAGACATCTTGGAAAAATATAAGGTTACGGATGCTGAAACAGCAGCGATTGTTGGGGCACCTGGTCGAATTGATACTGTTAAGGCTTGGGCTATCTTTGTTGAGCAAGCTGATGGTCACTTCCGTGTACGTATGCGCAGTAAAATCACTCCTATCAATGAAATTGCCAAACAACACGACGGAGGAGGGCATCCATTAGCCAGTGGCGCCAATTCCTATAGTCCAGAAGAAAACGAACAAATATACAAAGAACTGAAAGAGGCTCTACAGATTCACCAAGGCTAAGAAAGAATTTTCTTGGCCTTTTATATGCTAGATTCTTAAAATATACGGTTTCTTTGTACCTCAGTTTATGGTATAATAAATCAAACTGAATAAAAGGAGACTTAATAATGGAAAAAAATCGTTTGTTTATCCTCATTTCTGCTGGAGTAGCAATCCTTGGTTCACTCTTGCCATGGGCTAGTTTAAATGCAGGTTCTTTTGGGTCCTATAGCGTGAATGGTTACCAAGGAGATGGGTGGTTTGTCATTATCGCAGCTATTGTGTCTATTGTTCTTGCGTGCTTGAATAATATGAATAAAGCAATGTCTAAGGGATTCTCAATTGGTGTCATTGTCGCGGGTGCAATTGCAACTCTCGTTACACTAAATAGTCTCTTTAATGTAAATAAGTACATGTCTAACTTTGGTGGATATGGCATTTCAATCGGCTTTGGTTTGATTTTAGCCATTCTTGCTAGCATTGCACTAGTTGTAACTGGTCTCTTGGCAATGTCAGGTGGTAAAATACAAAAGAATCATTTACTGAATTAGCTGAGTCTGGTAAAGATTTTGCTCAAACTGTCGGACGTGTAACAAGCTCTACCGTTAAAACTGCGGTCGAAGAAATCAAAAAAGAATCTCAAGAACGTAAAAAAGAAGAAACTACTGCTGAAAAAACGGAGACAGCTAAAGAGGAAACCGAGCAAAAAGAAGAAGCTAAGGAACCAGCTAATGTGGAAGCTGAATCAGCAGCAGAAAACGCAGAACCAGTAAAAGAAGAAACTACTGAATCTGAATCTGAAACAAAAACAGAAGCTGAGCCAGTAGCCGAACCAACAGAAACAGAGGCTGAAGCTGAAACTGTAACAGAATCAACAGAAACAGAACCTACTGAAACTGAAAAAGAGGCTAAATCAGCAGAAGAAAACGCAGAACCAGTAAAAGAAACAGAAGTAAAAAATCAACAAGAAGAAAAAGCTCCAAATCAAGAGAACTAATCATTCTTCTACCCTCACTCCAGTAAACACTGGAGTGATTTTTTATCAAGATTTTTAATAAAATCAGGGAAAAGACTTGCCAAACTTATCAGAATCTGATAGACTAGTATGGTAACAATCTATGGCTCGCAAAGAGACCATGGCAGAAAGGAAATATTGCAAAATGAAAAAAGATATCCATCCAGAATATCGCCCAGTTGTCTTCATGGACACAACTACTGGTTACAAATTCCTTAGCGGTTCAACAAAACGCTCTAACGAAACTGTTGAGTTCGAAGGCGAAACTTACCCATTGATCCGTGTGGAAATTTCATCAGACTCACACCCATTCTACACTGGACGTCAAAAGTTCACTCAAGCAGATGGACGCGTGGATCGTTTCAACAAAAAATACGGTCTCAAATAATGATAAAAAAGAACAGTTACCACTGTTCTTTTTTTGTACTTCTTTTTATGAACCAATCACTACTACTTTCTATGTTGTCAACCTTCACGCTGACACTATAATTGATTTCAAACGAGGTTAAAAAATATCGAAAAGAAGCTTGATATTGAGAATGGTCAAGATGATTGAAACTGCGTAACCTAGGATAGTGTTCCACTTGGCATTGGTGAATTCTCCCATCAGTGACTTCTTAGAGGTCAGATAGATTAAGGGGAAGATTGAAAACGGAAGAGCGATTGACAGAAAAACCTGCGAATAGACCAATAACTGATCCAAGGTTTTTTCTTGATGTCCAAACAAGACAGCGACTATAATCACAGGTAGCAAGGCAAAAATACGGGTACCGATACGAATAATCCACTGAGGCAATTTCAGATGCAAGAAACCTTCCATGACAATCTGTCCTGTTAAAGTACCTGTAATGGTCGAATTTTGTCCACTTGCTAAGAGGGCTAGGGCAAATAAAGTTGACAGAGTTGAGCTGGCTATCGCTCCTGCTATTGTCGAATCCTGTAAAGCATTGTACATTTGGGAGAATGCCGAAATTTCAGATGCATGACCAAAAAAGAGAGATGCCCCTAAAATAAGAAGCAAGGAATTGACAATAAAGGCTAGGGACAACTGAAGATTTGAATCCCAGGTCATAAAACGCACGGCTTTTCGAACATCCTTCTTATCTTTGTGATTGATTTTCCTTGTTTGGGATAGGGATGAATGAAGATAGAGATTATGGGGCATGACTGTCGCTCCCACAATTCCTAGAGCCAAGGTCAATTGGCTTTCATGACCTGGCAATGGTGTTTCGAATAATGTTGGAGTCGGTAAATAACCACCAAAGATACCCTGAATACTTGGATTGGATAAGGCCACCAGATAGGTAAAGATGGCTAATATGGTTAAAATAAGAGTCGTCACAATGGCTTCAATTTTTTTGAAGCCAAATTTCATCAACAACAACAAAAGAAATACATCTAAAACGGTTAAGAGGATAGCGACCATAATCGGTATTTTAAATAAAAGATTTAAGGCAATCGCTGAGCCTAAAACCTCGGCTAAGTCTGTCGCCATTAAAGCTAATTCTAAAATCACCCAAAGACTATAGCGAAGCCATTTGGGAGCATGATGTGCAGTTGCCTGTGCTAGGTCCATCTTAGTTACGATACCGAGCTTTCCAGCCATCTGTTGTAGCTGCATAGCAATGATAGATGAAATCAAAATAACAAATAAGAGACTATATTTGTAGGAAGCACCACCAACCACACTAGTAATCCAGTTTCCAGGATCCATATAACCAACTGCTACAAGAGCTCCAGGTCCTAAAAATGCTTTTAGATTTTGCCAAAAATGATTGTTATTGGGAGTTTCAATAGATTGATTGATCTCAGAAAGAGAGACTTTTTTGTAAGAAGACATCGGAATTTTACACTTTCTAATCTGTCTTTACTTTTTTTAATGGAATTTTTGAAAATATAATGAAAATAATTTCCTATTTCCAATTCACGCTTATTATATCACATTTTAGAATGATTACAAATAAAAAAAATGATAGTTGAAAGAAGCAATATCAGTATTGCAAAAGCCAGCGTTTTCTGACGCTGGCTTTAAAACTGTAAAAATTCTTTCTCAACTAGATCGCTTCTGTGACAAAACTACGACTTTCTAGCACCTTAAGCATGGCATTTGCTGTGTCTAGTGCTGTAAAGAGTGGCACACCATGTTCAATGGCTGAACGACGGATTTGCTCACCATCTTCGTCAGCAGTTCGTTTGGTTCCGACAGTATTGATGATGGCTTGAATTTTCCCTTTGCGAACAAAGCTTGGAATATCCTGTTCATCGTCACCAATTTTTCCAACAGGTTGGGCTTGCAGTCCATGACTGGCAAAGAAGGCTGCTGTCCCTTCTGTCGCAAGGATACCATAACCGATATTTTGGAAACGACGAGCCAAGTCCAAGGCTTCATCTTTGGCATCATCAGCGATGGTAAAGACAACATTTCCAAAGGTTGGCAAGTGTAGGTAGGAAGCTTCAAAAGCCTTGTAGAGAGCTTTTTCCAAAGTAGTATCAGAACCCATAACTTCCCCTGTTGACTTCATTTCAGGCCCAAGCAAGCTGTCTACCTTAGCTAGTTTCGTAAAGGAGAAGACTGGAGCCTTGATATGAACGCGAGTGCTTTCTGGGTAAAGTCCATCCTGGTAACCAAGTTCTCCAAGTTTTTGACCAAGAATGAGCTTAGTTGCTACCTGAGCCATAGGAATATTAGTTACCTTAGAAAGGAATGGCACTGTACGGCTGGCACGTGGATTGACCTCAATAACATAGACTTTTTCATCCTTGATGACAAACTGGATGTTCATCATCCCAAGACAGTTGAGGCCGATTGCTAGGCGTTTAGTATAGTCTGCGATGGTTTCCTGCACCTTTTGAGACAAGGTTTGTGGGGGGTAAACGGCCATTGAGTCACCTGAGTGGACACCAGCACGTTCGATATGCTCCATGATACCAGGGATGAGGACATTTTTTCCATCTGAAATGGCATCAACTTCACACTCTTGCCCAACGATGTAAGAGTCAACAAGGACTGGGTGGTCTGGACTGGCCTTAACAGCGGTACGCATGTAAGAACGGAGATCTTCTTCGTTTTCAACGATTTCCATGGCACGTCCACCCAAGACATAAGATGGACGAACGAGGACTGGGAAACCAATCTTGCGAGCAGCAAGCACAGCTTCTTCTTCATTGGTTGCTGTTTGTCCTGGTGGTTGTGGAATATCCAAATCTTTAAGGGCTTGTTCGAAGAGGTCACGGTCTTCGGCACGGTCTAAGTCAGCGACTTGGGTACCAAGGATGGTCACACCTGCTTTTGCCAATGGCTCGGCAAGGTTGATAGCTGTTTGACCACCAAACTGAACGATAACACCTTTTGGTTGCTCCAAGTCAATAACATTCATCACATCTTCAAATGTCAATGGTTCAAAGTAGAGTTTATCAGACACAGAGAAGTCTGTTGAAACGGTCTCTGGGTTTGAGTTCATGATGATGGCTTCGTAGCCAGCAGCCTGAATAGCCTTAACAGAGTGAACAGTTGCATAGTCGAATTCAACCCCTTGACCGATACGGATTGGACCTGAACCTAGGACAAGTACAGATTCCTTGTCAGACTTGATAGACTCATTTTCCCATCCATAGGTTGAATAGAAATATGGTGTTTCAGAGTCAAATTCTGCCGCACAAGTATCGACCATCTTGTAAACTGGGACAATCTTGTTTTCCAAGCGAAGTTGGCGAACTTGGTCAGCTGTTGTTTCCCAAAGCTCCGCAATCTTACGGTCTGAAAATCCATTGAGTTTAGCAGTTTTCAAGACTTCTAGATCTTGTGGATGGGCACCCAACTCTTGCTCAATTTCAAAGATGTGCAAGAGTTTATCCAGATAGAAGAGATCAATCTTGGTCAATTCAGCAATTTCTTCTGGTGTGTAGCCACGGCGAATGGCCTCTGATACGTAGAAGAGACGGTCATCTTGGGCCTTGACAACCTTTTCAATCAAGGCATCATCAGAAACGGTTGCCAGTTCAGGCATTTCATTGTGGTGAACCCCAATTTCAAGTGAACGACAGGCTTTTAGAAGAGATTCCTCGATGTTACGACCGATGGCCATGACTTCTCCAGTTGCCTTCATCTGAGTACCAAGACGACGTTCACCTTTCTCAAATTTATCAAATGGGAAACGTGGAATTTTCGCAACGACGTAGTCAAGGGCTGGTTCAAACATGGCATAGGTTGAACCAGTGACTGGGTTGATGACCTCATCCAGGGTCAAACCAACTGCAATCTTGGCAGCCAATTTGGCAATCGGATAACCCGTCGCCTTAGAAGCAAGGGCTGACGAACGCGATACACGAGGGTTTACTTCGATGACATAGTACTTGAAGCTATGCGGATCAAGGGCCAGCTGAACGTTACACCCACCTTCAATCTTAAGGGCACGAATGATGCTCAAGCTCGCGTCACGTAGCATTTGGTTTTCATAGTCTGACATGGTTTGCGCAGGAGCAAATACGATAGAATCTCCTGTGTGAATCCCAACTGGATCAAAGTTCTCCATGTTACAAACAACGAGGGCATTATCAGCTGAGTCGCGCATCACTTCGTACTCGATTTCCTTGAAACCTGCGATTGAACGTTCAATCAAACATTGGGTAACAGGTGACAGTTTCAACCCATTTTCAGCAATTTCACGTAATTCTTCTTCGTTGGCACACATACCACCACCAGTACCACCTAGGGTAAAGGCTGGTCGAACGATAACTGGGTAGCCGATTGATGCCGCAAAGGCAACAGCTTCTTCCACTGTGTTGACAATTTCAGATTCAGGGATTGGTTGCTTGAGCTCTTCCATCAATTGTTTAAAGAGATCGCGGTCCTCAGCTTGGTCGATAGCAGACAATTTAGTACCTAAAAGCTCTACTCCAAGCTCATCTAGGATACCATTTTTAGACAATTCCATGGCCATATTGAGTCCTGTCTGACCACCAAGAGTTGGAAGCAAGGCATCTGGACGTTCCTTACGGAGAATACGTGTCACAAACTCGAGTGTGATCGGTTCGATGTAGACCTTGTCCGCAATCTCCTTGTCCGTCATGATGGTGGCAGGGTTTGAGTTCACCAAGACAACTTCATAACCTTCCTCTTTCAAAGACAAGCAGGCCTGGGTCCCAGCGTAGTCAAACTCAGCAGCCTGACCAATAATAATCGGACCAGAACCAATCACCATAATTTTTTGAATATCAGTACGTTTAGGCATTTATAAGATATTAAGGGCGTCAAGCGGGCAAAGCTAAAATAGGAGTTATGACGAAGAACTATCAGTTCTAGGAATAACTATCTTTTTAGCACCGTCCGTAGCCCGTATTCAGTTCAGCAAATACGGACCACCCTTCTCCTTTCTATTCGGCAACTCTCTGGTTGCCATTAAATAAATTCTCTGACGATTTCTCACTCGTCTTTAGTTTGCTTGTTTAAAAGCTTCCATCATCTCGATAAATTCATCAAAGAGGTAGCTAGCGTCATGTGGACCAGGAGCTGCATCTGGGTGGAATTGTACAGAAAAACCTGGTTGGTATCTGTGACGTACACCTTCAACTGACTTGTCATTGATTTCTTCGTGGGTAATGATCAAGTGCTCTGGTAAATCCTCACGGTTGACTGCATAACCGTGGTTCTGGCTGGTAAAGTCTACGCGTCCTGTTGCAATTTCACGTACTGCGTGGTTAAAGCCACGATGACCAAACTTCATCTTGTAGGTCTTAGCCCCGTTTGCCATAGCAAAGAGTTGGTGCCCCATACAGATACCAAAGATTGGAATTTTCCCTTGCACACCACGAATCATGTCCAGTGCTTCTGGAACATCTTCTGGGTTTCCTGGACCATTTGACAACATAACTCCATCAGGATTTAGGTGGAGAATTTCTTCTGCTGTTGTTGAATAAGGAACAACCGTCACGTTACAGTTACGCTTAGATAGTTCACGTAGGATTGAGTGCTTGAGACCAAAGTCTACTAAGACCACACTCAAACCAACTCCTGGAGCTGGATAAGATGTTTTAGTAGAAACCTGTTTGATATTGTCTGTCGGCAAGACTGTTGCTTGCAGCTGGTCCGTCACATGATCCATACTGTCCCCAACATGGGTCAAGGTTGCACGCATAGTACCATGCTTACGGATAATCTTAGTAAGGGCACGCGTATCAATCCCTGAAATACCAGGAATTTTCTTAGCTTTCAAAAATTCATCCAGCGTCATTTGATTCCGCCAGTTGCTAGCTCGACGCGCTTCTTCGAAAACGACAACTCCTTTACAAGTTGGAATGATAGATTCGTAATCATCACGATTAATTCCATAATTTCCCACCAAAGGATAAGTAAAGGTCAAGATTTGTCCATTATAAGACTGGTCTGTAATGGACTCTTGGTAGCCGGTCATACCTGTGTTAAAGACGATTTCGCCTGTTACATCAATATCTGCTCCGAAGGCCTTGCCTTCAAAAACTGTGCCATCTTCTAATACTAGAAGTCTTTTTGTCATATTTTCACCTCTCGTGGACGCTCACTGGCGTCTTTTAACGTCCTGTGTTTTAGTTGGCGTTTCTACTCGCCAGTACGGATTCTAAGATTGCCATTCGAACAAAGACTCCATTGGTCATTTGTTGGACAATCCGTGATTTTGGTGCTTCAACCAAGTGGTCAGCAATTTCCACATCCCGATTGACTGGAGCCGGATGCATAATGATTGCTGTTTCTTTCAAACGATCATAACGTTCTTGAGTCAAACCATGTTGGGCATGGTAGTCTTCTTTTGAAAAGACTGCACCACTATCATGGCGTTCATGTTGAACTCGTAGTAACATCAAAACATCCACCTGATCAACAATCTCATCAATAGTTACAAACTGTCCATAGTCCGCAAACTCTTGACTTCTCCATTCCTCAGGTCCTGCAAAGAAAAGTTCAGCACCCAAGCGTTTCAAAATTTGCATATTGGATTTGGCAACACGTGAATGATCCAAGTCACCTGCAATAGCAACCTTGAGACCCTCAAAGTGACCAAATTCCTCATAAATGGTCATCAAATCAAGCAGGCTCTGACTAGGGTGTTGACCTGAACCATCTCCACCATTGATAATGGAAGTCGTAATGGTTGGACTTGCAATCAATTCTTTGTAATAATCGACCTCTGGGTGGCGAATCACGCAGACATCTACACCAAGCGCAGACAAGGTTAGGATTGTGTCATACAGTGTCTCACCCTTGTTTACTGAGCTGGTCTTCACATCAAAGTCCAGTCGCTCCAGCCCTAGCTTAATCTCTGCCACTTCAAAGGATTTATGCGTCCGTGTAGAATCCTCAAAGAAAAGATTGGAAACAATCGGATGGTCTTCATAAGGAAGCTGGGCTCCGTTTTTAAACTCAATCCCTCGTTTGATCAATTTCATCACTTGATCAACAGTGAGGTCTTCCATGGAAACCACATGGTTCAATGCTTGTTGATTTTCTGACATGGCTACTCCTTCAGCTTTCTAAGCTTCTTCAGTAATCAGAACTCTGTCTTGGCCATCAAGTTCTGTCATCTCTACGATGATCTCTTCAGAACGGCTGGTTGGGATATTTTTCCCAACGTAATCTGGACGGATTGGCAATTCTCTATGTCCACGATCTACTAGCACCGCAAGACTCACGCGCGCAGGACGACCATGTCCGACAATGTTATCGATAGCAGCACGGATGGTACGACCTGTATAAAGCACATCATCCACCAAGATAACTTCACGGTCTGTCACATCAACAGAAATCAAAGAAGTATCTTCTCCGCTTTTAACATCATCACGGAAAGGTTTGGTGTCCAATTCCACAACAGGAACAGTGATATTTTCCAACTGCTCCAAGCGTTCTTTGATACGATGAGCGATGAAAACACCACGCGTTTTTATCCCAGCTAGGATAATCTTATTCAAATCTTTATTGCGCTCGATAATTTCATAAGTAATTCGCGTAATCGCTCGTTTGACAGTCAATTCATCTACAACTTCTTTTGTCTTCATGACAAACCTCCAAAAAGAAAAGTCTCCTTCTACAAGGAGACTTGAAATGTATAGCCAAGCGAGCCCTACTGTAAACAGTATAGACTTCACCCTTCTACTTTATCGCGCTCCTTGCCTGCCTCACGGGACAGGTTTAAAGGACTATTTAGTTATCATTTACTATAGCACAAAGCACCCTTAAAATCAAGCAAAAACTTTTTCAGAGTCCCCTTAAACATTACTAAAATCATATAATTGGGGATAGTGGGCACATTCTGGATTTTTGGGATGGCAGATAGCTCGTCCAAAGTAAATCATGGCCTGGTGGGCTGCTAACCATTCTTCTGGTGGCAGAACGTCCATGACACGTTTTTCTACTTCGAGGGGTGTAGCCGATTTCTTGACAATATCATGATGCTTGCAGATACGCTCAACATGGGTGTCCACCGCAAAGGCCGGAATGCCAAATCCCACACTCATGACCACGTTGGCGGTCTTGCGACCAACACCTGCTAGGCTTTCTAATTCCTCTCGAGTCTGAGGTACTTGCCCGTCAAAATCATCTAGTAATTGTTGAGCACATTTTTTAAGGAATTTAGCCTTATTTCGATACAGTCCCAGACGAGAAATGTGTGAAGCAATTTCACTTTCAGTCGCGACAGACATGGCTTGTGGTGTTGGAAAAGCAGCAAAGAGACCTGGCGTGGCCTTATTTACCGCTGCATCTGTCGTCTGAGCTGACAACATCACCGCAACCAAGAGTTCAAAATGATTGCGAAAATCTAGACTTGGTTTGGCATCTGGAAAAAGGGCAATAATTTCCTCAATGACATGACGGGCACGTTTCCTGGATAAAACCATCTACTCGTCTCCATCAAACAGTCCTTGCAAGCCAGCAAATGGACTGTTTTCTTCTTTCTTGACTGCTTGTTGAGCTTGGTATTCGTCCTCAGTCATGATTTGCCAGTCATTTCCAGACACAAACCCTTGGCCAGCCTCTTCTTCTGCCGTCAAGACCTTGATTGGGATATTGAGCAAGATATTATCTGCTACGCTCTCAGCAAGGTCGATTTCCCCATTTTCGATAGGCAAGACCAAGTCATCATCAAGAACCTCCTGGTCCAGTTGGTTGGTCGCTCCTTCCATGAAGACCTCTGTGACTGGATAAGACTCAGCCAACTCAACTGGCTCCATACTGCGGCTGGAAGCAAGGACAATGGTATATGACAACTGATAGTCTAAGAAATACAGACGGTCTTCGTACTGCACCTTCCCCACTGCAAGGATATCTTTGACATCTAAAATCTCTTGATTTCGTTTACACAATTCTGCTGCCAGGTCTAAAGCTTGTTCAAAATGCAGGCCTTCAGGTTGCTTACGAATTTCTTGAATGTTTAACTTCATATTTCCTCCATAAAGATGTACTCACTTGATTATACCATGAAAAGGCTATAAGTCAGCCTCCCAAACTTTGAGATTAAAATCTCATTTTTTAACATATTTACTATGACAAACCTTCCTATTAGTGCTATACTATAGGCAAGAATACATCAGAGCAAGGAGGATGCTCACATGGAAGACAAAGCACTCATCACTGAAGCTTACCAACTCCTTTCCGAGTTAAATAAAAGCTACCAAAGTTGCAAACAGGGAACAGCCGATGATCTTCGACTGCAAGAGCTGCTGAACACTACTCTTAAGGAACTAAAAAAAGCAGAAAAGCTAGACAACAGTATCTTAATCGACCTTGAGAAATTTTACCAACGTACTAGTCTGCTGATTGGACTAGGGAGCTTAAAACTGAATGATCAAGCACGCACCGCTTGGCGCAACTATGACAAGTTCCACTACGAACATGTCAAACACGTATTGACTCTCTATGGACCTGTTTTCGGTTTTTAGAGCTTGAAATCACTTGTTTTCTATTGACAAAATTTCCTGAAAGGTATAGGATAGAGGTACTAATACTCGGAGGTAAGGGAGACATGAACAACTAAGTCTATCAAATAAAGAATCTTTATTTAGTAGATCTTGTTTTTGTCTCTTTTTGTGTGCTCTTTTCATACTAGATTTTCTAGTATCTTGTCCTCATTGAAAATCAAAAAACTAGAAAGCTATGCTCCTCTTGGGTTGGGTTAGGCAGCTCCAAGCTAGTTTGACGAGTTTTTTCAACGAGGATAATAGAGTTTTGACAGTGAC
This sequence comes from Streptococcus sp. FSL W8-0197, assembly GCF_037963785.1. Taxonomy (GTDB): domain Bacteria; phylum Bacillota; class Bacilli; order Lactobacillales; family Streptococcaceae; genus Streptococcus; species Streptococcus oralis_CQ. The sequence goes on from NZ_CP150168.1 coordinate 1,295,494, forward strand.
TTTGGGCTCTACTAGATAAAGTAGAGCTTTTTGTTATGCACTATCGACATTCTAGAAAGGGCAACAATATGATAAAAATCAATCATCTAACTATCACGCAAAACAAAGATCTACGAGATCTTGTATCTGACCTAACCATGACTATCCAAGACGGAGAAAAGGTTGCTATTATTGGTGAAGAAGGAAATGGTAAATCGACTTTACTACGAGCTTTAATGGGGGAAGCATTATCTGATTTTACTATCAAGGGCGACATCCAGTCTGACCTTCAATCACTGGCATGCATTCCTCAAAAAATCCCTGAAATCCTGAAAAATAGGACTCTACATGACTACTTCTTTTTAGATTCTGCTGATTTAGACTACAGTATTCTTTATCGCTTGGCGGAGGAGTTGCACTTTGATAGCGACCGTTTTGCTAGCGACCAAGAAATTGGCAGTCTATCAGGGGGCGAAGCTTTGAAAATTCAGCTCATTCACGAGTTAGCAAAACCTTTTGAGATTCTATTTTTAGATGAACCTTCAAATGACCTTGACCTTGAGACGGTTGATTGGCTAAAAAGGCAGATTCGAAAGATTAGTCAAACTGTTATTTTCATTTCCCATGATGAAGACTTTCTTTCTCATACGGCAGATACTATTGTCCACTTGCGGCTGGTCAAGCATCGGAAAGAAGCGGAAACGCTAGTCGAGCATTTAGACTATGATCGCTATAGTGAGCAGAGAAAGGCTAGTTTTGCAAGGCAAAGTCAGCAAGCTGCTAACGACCAGAGAGCCTATGACAAAACCATGGAAAAGCATCGTCGCGTCAAGCAAAATGTAGAAACTGTACTTCGAGCTACCAAAGACAGTACTGCCGGTCGCCTATTGGCTAAAAAGATGAAAACTGTTCTCTCTCAAGAAAAACGCTTTGAAAAGGAAGCTCAGTCCATGACCCAAAAACCACTTGAAGAGGAACAAATCCAACTTTTCTTTTCAGACATCCAACCATTACCGGCTTCTAAAGTCTTAATCCAACTGGAAAAAGAAAATTTGTCCATTGGAGAGCGCGTTTTAGCTCAGGGGTTACAACTAACGGTCCGTGGCCAAGATAAAATCGGTATCATTGGGCCAAATGGTGTTGGGAAATCAACTCTGTTAGCCAAGTTGCAACAACTGCTCAGCGTCAAAAGAGAAATTTCGCTTGGTTTTATGCCACAAGATTACCACAAAAAACTGCAATTGAATTTATCTCCAGTAGCCTATCTCAGCCAGACAGGGCAAAAAGAGGAACTACAGAAAATCCAATCCCACCTAGCCAGTCTCAATTTCAGCTATCCAGAGATGCAGCACCAGATTCATTCTTTATCTGGTGGGCAACAAGGCAAACTCCTACTTTTGGATTTAGTCTTGCGCAAACCAAACTTTCTCCTTCTAGATGAGCCCACACGAAACTTTTCTCCCACTTCTCAACCCGAAATCAGAAAACTCTTTGCCTCTTATCCCGGCGGTCTGATCACTGTTTCGCATGACAGACGCTTCTTAAAAGAGGTCTGTACGAACCTCTATCGCTTGACAGAAGAGGGTTTGGAAGCTGTTGATTTACAAGATTTTTAGATTTTAAACATAGCAAAAATCCAGAGATCACCTCTGGATTTTTTTACATGTGTTTCAAGCGTTCGATTCGTTCTGAAATAGGTGGGTGGGTATAAAAGAGTTTTTGAAGTCCCCCACCTTTCTTAGGATCATTGATATAAAGAGCGCTGCTGGCATCATCGACATGGTGATGCATTGGCTCGCTATTGTCCAACTTGCGCAAGGAATTGATCATCCCTTGAGGATTGCGGGTCAGCTCCACACTGGATGCATCCGCCAGAAATTCCCGTTGACGGGAAATGGCTAATTGCACCAAGGTTGCTGCGAGAGGTGCTAGAACAATGGCTAAGAGAGAGATAACAAGCATGATAATCTCCAAACCATTTCCATCACGATCATTATCACTCCGTCTGCGACCTGCGCCACCCCACCACATCATCCGTCCTGCCATACTAGACAGAAGGGTAATGGCACTGGCAAGGGCAACAGCAATGGTCGAAATGCGAATATCGTAGTTTCGGATATGACTGACTTCATGCCCCATAACAGCTTCTAGCTCTTCACGATTCATGATAGCTAAGAGGCCCGAAGTGGCTGCGACAGCTGCATTCTGCGGATTCGAACCTGTCGCAAAGGCATTTAAAGAAGAATCCTCAATGATGAAAACACGCGGCATAGGAATCTGAGCCACCATGGCCATATCTTCTACTACATGGTAGAGGTCTGGAGCTGTTTGCTCATCAACCTCACGCGCCCCATTCATAGACATGACAATCTCTGTCGATTGAAAGATCATGGTCAGAGCGTAGATAAGACCAATAATCAAGGCAATAATCATGCCACCAAGACCTGAACGCATAAAGAGATAGCCAACCGCATAACCAACCAAGGCTAAGAGTAAGAAGAAAACCAGCAATAAAATCCAGGTTTTTCGTTTATTGCTCGCAATTTGATCAAACAACATCTTAGTCACCTAAACCACTAAAGTCAACTTTAGGAACTGCCTTTTCCTCTTCAGGTGTTTGAAGGAAGTCTGCAGCTTTAAAGCCAAATAGTCCTGCGATGATGTTACTTGGGAAGCTTTCAAGTTTTACATTGTAGTTGCTGACAACACTGTTGTAGAGTTGACGTGAGTATGAAATTTTATTTTCTGTATTGGTCAACTCTTCTTGCAATTTGATAAAGTTAGCACTAGCTTTCAAGTCTGGGTAATTCTCTGCTACTGCAAAGATACCAGAAATCTGGCGGGTAAGGGCATCACTAGCCTTCATAGCTTCTGCTGGTGAAGTTGCTGTGGCTACTTGTCTACGAAGTTCTGTCACTTTTTCCAAGGTAGAACCTTCATATTTCGCATAGCCTTTGACTGTTTCAATCAAGTTTGGGAGGAGATCATTACGACGCTTCAACTGAACATCTATCTGGCTCCAAGCCTCCTTGGTCTGCATACGATTTTTAACCAAACCGTTATAGCTAACAATCACAAAAATAACAATCAGAGCCAAAACTCCAAGAATAATCCAAGTCATAATCTTATTCCTTTCTGCTTTTAGATTACTACCAGTATATCAAAATTTTAACGAATATGGTAAAATAAGATGATACTAGAGAAGGAAACTACTATGAAACCAGAAACATTTTACAGCCTACTAGCTGAGCAAAATCTTCCACTTTCGGACCAGCAAAAGAACCAATTTGAACGGTATTTTGAACTCTTGGTCGAGTGGAATGAGAAGATTAACCTGACCGCTATTACAGATAAAGAGGAAGTTTATCTCAAACATTTTTACGATTCGATTGCACCTATTCTGCAAGGCTTGATTTCAAATGAAACTATCAAACTTCTTGATATCGGAGCTGGGGCAGGGTTTCCTAGTCTGCCTATGAAAATTCTCTATCCTCAGCTGGATGTGACCATCATTGATTCGCTCAATAAGCGCATCAACTTCCTTCAGCTTTTGGCTCAGGAGTTGGATTTGGATGGTGTTCACTTTTACCATGGACGGGCAGAAGACTTTGCCCAAGACGAGAACTTCCGTGCCCGGTTTGATGTGGTGACGGCTCGTGCGGTTGCCCGTATGCAGATCTTGTCTGAGCTGACCATTCCCTATCTTAAAGTCAGCGGAAAACTATTGGCACTCAAGGCCAGCAATGCTCCTGAGGAATTGCTAGAAGCCAAGAATGTCCTCAACCTCCTCTTCAGTAAGGTCGAAGACAATCTCAGCTACGCTCTACCAAATGGAGATCCGCGCTACATCACTGTGGTCGAAAAGAAAAAGGAAACACCTAACAAGTACCCAAGAAAGGCTGGCATGCCCAACAAACGCCCACTTTAAACAATAGTGCCCCCTTGTTTAAAGTTCAGAAAACAATTTACAAAATCAACCTCGCTCTCGCATTTCCGGGCTCGGGAAAAATTCGTTTACAAAACGGACCTCACTCTTACATTTCTAGGCTCGGGAAAAATTCGTTTACAAAATCAACCTCGCTTTTTTGTTTCTCGGCTCGGGAAAAATTCGTTTACAAAACGAATTTTTTCTGCTATACTATCCTAAGCAAAGGTTTTTAATGTCATCCTGTGAGGTGACGAAGGCGCAGATTTATATAAATTTTTAAAAGATAGCTATTTTTTAAAAAGTCTTACTCTGAGGGCCTATTGCTGCAAAATAATGGGCTCTTTTTTGGTGCCCAAAAGTGAGGTTTTTATGAAACAGGAATCAACTGTTGACTTGTTACTAGACGTTGATCAACGTCCTTCTGCTGGTAAAGGCATTCTTCTAAGCTTCCAGCACGTATTTGCCATGTTTGGTGCAACCATTCTCGTTCCCTTAATTTTGGGAATGCCCGTATCGGTTGCTCTCTTCGCTTCCGGTATCGGAACACTTATCTACATGATTTCTACTGGCTTTAAGGTTCCAGTTTATCTAGGTTCTTCATTCGCCTTTATCACGGCTATGTCTCTAGCCATGAAAGAAATGGGGGGTGATGTCTCTGCCGCTCAAACGGGGGTAATCTTGACTGGTTTGGTCTATGTCCTTGTAGCAGCAAGTGTTCGTTTTGCAGGTACAAAATGGATTGATAAACTCTTGCCCCCAATCATTATCGGACCTATGATTATCGTTATCGGTCTTGGTCTTGCTGGTTCTGCTGTAACGAATGCTGGACTTGTAGCAGACGGAAACTGGAAGAATGCTCTTGTAGCTGTCGTGACGTTCTTGATTGCCGCTTTTATCAATACAAAAGGAAAAGGTTTCCTTCGTATCATTCCTTTCCTCTTTGCCATCATCGGTGGGTATATCTTCGCTATGATGCTTGGTTTGGTTGACTTTTCCCCAGTCCTTCAAGCCAACTGGTTTGAAATTCCTGGTTTCTACTTGCCATTTAGTACAGGTGGAGCCTTTAAAGAGTACAACTTGTACTTCGGTCCTGAAACAATCGCCATCTTGCCAATCGCTATTGTAACCATTTCAGAACACATCGGAGACCACACAGTTTTAAGCCAAATCTGTGGCCGTCAATTCCTGAAAGAACCAGGACTTCACCGTACGCTTCTTGGTGATGGTATCGCGACATCTGTATCAGCCTTCCTCGGTGGACCAGCTAATACGACCTACGGAGAAAATACAGGGGTTATCGGGATGACTCGTATCGCTTCTGTCTCCGTTATCCGTAACGCGGCCTTCATCGCCATTGCTCTTAGCTTCCTAGGGAAATTTACTGCCTTGATTTCAACCATTCCAAATGCTGTGCTTGGTGGCATGTCCATCCTTCTCTACGGAGTTATCGCCAGCAACGGTTTGAAAGTTTTGATTAAGGAACGCGTTGACTTCAGTCAAATGCGTAACCTCATCATTGCTAGTGCCATGTTAGTACTTGGACTTGGGGGAGCCATCCTCAAACTTGGGCCAGTTACACTTTCAGGTACTGCTTTATCAGCCATGACAGGAATCATCTTGAACTTGATCTTGCCACACGAAAACAAAGACTAATCATCTATATACACAAAATCCACTCGATTGAGTGGATTTTTTAATTACTTACTCTTTATTTCCAACAGTAAATCTTTCAAAGAAATAATGGTCACGGCTAGTAAAATCATAGCCATACCGACAAAATCAATCGCATAAAACTGTTCCTTCATAATCAGAAAGGCAAAGAAAACGGCAGAAATTGGTTCTATGGAAGCTAATAAACTAGACTTAACAGGGCCTATCAGACTAGCTCCTTTTAGGAAAGCTGTATAGGCAAAAACCGTTCCGATGATGATAATCCCAGCAAATGCAAAGAGAAAATCTAAGCTGGTTGGTATGCTGGCCTGTAAGACTCCTGTGAAAGGAATAGCCACTACACCAGAAATAACCATCCCAACACCAATCACCAAAATACTGCCCCACTTCTTAATCAAAGCAATAGGAAGGATGATATAGAGGGCATAGGTCAAGGCTGAAAAGAGGCCCCAGAACAGACCTAGGGGTGTGACAGATAACTGGTCAACTTTCCCGTGCGTCGCAATCAGAAAAGTTCCTCCTATAGCCAATCCAATCGAAATAATCTCAGCCAGTGTCGGTGCTACCCTATCTTTCATACAGGTATAAACCAAGATCCCAACGGGGCACACATACTGGAGAACTGTCGCTGTTCCAGCATTGGTCTCCTGAATGGCAGAAAGATAGGCAAACTGGTTTAAGAAAAGTCCGAACACTGCAAATAGCAACAGAGATAGCAGACTTTTTCTGTCTTTTATAAAAGCATAGAGTTTATTCTTTGCAGTCACGTAGGATAAGAACACCAGTGCCAAGCCTGCAATGATAAGTCGCAAATTGGTCAAGACTAAAGCAGAAATCCCGTGTGCCATCAGGTATTGGCCACTGGTTCCAGACAAGCCCCAAGCAATCCCCGCCACTACTGTATACAGAGTTCCTTTTACGGTTTTTGACATACTTCTTCCTACTCCTCTTGACGAATCATTTCCATCACTTGGTTTCGATCGACTATCCACTGGGTACGCTCATCCTTCTCATACGTTCGATTGGATAAAAAGATAGTAGCTTCTTGTTTCTCTCGATTCCACATGATAAAGGTACCAGTATAGCCCGAATGGTCGAGCCAGGCGCCCTCCAGGTTCCAAGCTAGCGAACGCTCCTTATCATCTAAAGGAGAAAAATTTCGGCTCAATTCTGCAGCAAAATCATCTTTCAAGTAATGTTCCAGAAAGATCTGCAAATCCTTAACAGTCGAAAACAAACCAGCACTTCCAGCGTGTTTCCCTAATAGACGAGCTTTGGGATCATGAATGATTCCGGCCTCCACCCCTCTCACTGTTGGGACAGCTTGCTCAACGGGACCGAACTTGGTCTCCTTCATTCCCCATGCTTCCAAAACTTGTTCTTCTATAATCTGATCCAAGTCTTGGTTAAAGATTTTTTCCAAAAGAAAGCCCAAGAGTAAAAAGTGAACGTCCGAGTATAGGAAGGCTGGCTGATTTCGTCTGTTGAGGTGAAACATGGCTTCTCTTAATTCCTCTGCACTTAACTTGTCTCGATTGGGAATAAAGGGGTCCAAGTCTGTGGCATGGGTCAGAAGCTGCCGTATAGTGATATCAGGATAATCACACTCCGGTAAAAAATCCGTTACCGGTCGATCAATATCTAATGTGCCCTGCTGCCACAAGAAGGTCAAAACCGTCCCCACTCCCACGACCTTACTCACACTGGCTAGATCATAAACCAAACCACTTTCTGTCTTCAAGTCTCTTTCTGGATCACTCAATCCTAGATAAGACTCTTTCCATTCACCATCCTTATAATACGCAAAAGAGGCCCCGGGATAAATCCCTGCCTCAATTTGATTTTCTATTTTTCTTAGAATTTTTTCCCACTTCATGCTTCTTCAAACCACAATTCAATGTTATTGGTATCTTTACCGAGGAAGAATTTTTCAGACTTAGGGACAAAGTAGCCTGTCTTTTCAAATTTCTGACGAAGACTGGTTAGATCAAAATTCTTGACTAAAAATTTTAACATCGTCAGGTCCCAAGTGACATTGTTTTCAACAGCCAAATCTGGTCCTTGCCCTTTAGTAAAGGTAATTGCTGGCGCTACTCCTTCGGGATCAAGTAAACTCTCTGTCCCTTCAGGCAAACGCAACTCCATAGAAACCTCAAATTGGCTCAAGTATTTTATACTTGTATTTGAATAAAATTCAGGAGCGGTTTCCAGTGGTACCAGATCTCTTATATCATTTTCTGCATGAACAAGGATCACATCCTCTTCAGGAGAAACAATCTCAAAAGCATACCCACGTTTTCCTTTAAATAGACGAGGAAGAGACTTCATTTGAGAAAGAAGGGCCTCGATTTCAGAAGGATTTTCAACCTTTATCAAGAGTCTAGCTAGCTTCTTAAGTCCTTCAACTCTGCGTGTTCGCATGCTTGGAGCCTCTTCTAAAATCAATCTCTCCGTAGCTGTCTGATCACCTAGAGAAATAAAGGCAGACTCTTCCAGCAAAGGTTTCATCCCCAGGGTTTCAATGTAAAATTTTTCATTTAATTTTCGATTATTAACTTTCAAAGTCGGAACGATCCGAACAATCTCATTCACATTCATATATTCCTCCAACTCTTTTATTTTAAAGGATTTTCGAATATTTTACAAGCCATATCTATTTTATTTAGAAATTTTATAACAAAAAAACTGGGATTCCCCAGTTTCATTTCTTATAGGTAAAGTAGTTTGAATAGTGCTACTGCTGCAATACCCGCTGCAATTGGAGCTACAACTGGAACCCATGCATACCACCATTTTGAATCACCCTTGTGTTGACCAAGAACTGATTTTGGAAGGAGTTCGTGAAGAAGACGTGGTCCAAAGTCACGAGCTGGGTTCAAACCAGGTCCAGTAGGTCCACCGAGTGAAGTTACCAAGGCCATTACTAGGAAACCAAGTGCCAAGTGCGCAACTGAGATCCCAGCAGCTGTATGTGGAGCTACTTGAGCTTTCACTGCCAATTCACTTAAATCAACAGTTTGTCCAGCTTGAGTAGCCATTTGTTTCATGTATTGAAGAACCTCAGCACCAAAGAAGTTTTTAGTCAAACCAAGTGCTGCAAAGAAAAGAACAAATGAACCTACAAACTCATTGAGGAAACCGTTAACAGTAGCTGCAAAACGTGATTCTTTTGTACCGTGGTCGATGCTTGAAATTGTTGAGAAGGTACCCAAGATATTGTTAGGATTCTCTGTCTTCAAGTAGTAAGGACGGTGAGTTGCAACAACCAAAGCTTGACCAAAGATTGCTCCCAAAACTTGTGCTAGGATGTAATATGGTACTTGCTCCCAAGAGAAAAGGCCACTAACAGCAAGTCCAAGAGTGAAAGCTGGGTTGATGTGGTTACCAGATACATTACCAAACATCAAAGCTGGGATCATTACCCCCATACCATAACCAACCGCGATAACGAGCCAGCCACTTTGGTGACCTTTCGTACCTTTAAGTTCAACGTTAGCAACTGCACCATTACCAAGAATGATCAAAATAGCAGTTCCCAAGAATTCTGTGGCATATTTAATAGCCCATGTAAAATCCATTTGATAGATTCTCCTTAAATTTTTTTAGACAATCCTTATTCTATCAATTTTTAGGCCTTTTAGCAATATCTTTTCTAAAAGAATCTATGGAAAACGCTTTATTTAACTTATCTTTAAGAAAAGGACAAAAGAAGTCAAACTCCTTTTGTCCTAATCGTTATTCTTGACGTTGACCAAAATCTGCAATCATCTGCTCCATCTCTTGGCGACTCGGAGTGGTCAACATATAAAGGTAGTCCCCTTGTAGCTCTGCAAAGGCTGCTGGCATGATTTTTTTGACCTTGACTTGCTGGCTGTACTTAGCAAGCAAGTCTTCTTCTGAATAGACATAATTTGCATTGGCACGACGTGATGTAGCTAAACAGTATTGTGGTTCAAACTCTGATGCTGGGAACTCTTCACCTGCAACAATCGCCGCATAACCTCGGTAGAGATCCAAGGAGTGAGCGAAGTTATAAACATCAATGGTAAAGCCACCTGCAGGACGGTTATTGTACTCAATGGCAATGTAGTCGTCCCCGTCACGGAAAAACTCGATATGGAAAAAGCGCTCTTTCATACCAAATTCCTTGACAATGGCCTCGCCATACTTGCGCAGTTTGGGATCCATATCCTTAAGCACATAGTAGGAATTGTCCATCTTATAAATCATCAGATCAAGTGGTGTATGGGCATAATCGAAAGTCGTTGAAAAGACGATATTGCCATCCTTGTCCACAAGCCCGTCAAAGGTACAGATTTCGCTAGAAGTGACAAATTTTTCAAAGAAATAAACGGTTGAATGGTCCCATTCTTCCTTGAAGTGATGGATATCGTCTTCTGTCTCAAGCTTAAAGGTTGCTGCCGCTCCCACTCCATTATCAGGTTTGGCAATCATTGGTAGGCCAATCGTCTCAACTGCTTGGTCCACATCTGCTTCCGTCTGGATAACAGCACCAGGTACCACAGGGACACCTGCTTTTTTGAAGAGTTTCTTCATCTCAGACTTAAACTTGGTTTTTTTAAGATCTTTGGGTTTGGCACCAAAGACATTGAATTGTTCTCTGAGTGTTGCGTCTAGCTCAAGCCAGTATTCATTGTGGGACTCGATGCGGTCGATTGGGCCATGCTTGTAGAAAAGAAAAGCTACTGCACGTTTGACTTCGTCTATGTTCTCAAGATTGTCCACACGGAAATACTCGGTCAAGCTATTGCGCAAAGGCTCATCCAGTTGTTCGTAAGGCTCCTGACCAATTCCCAAAACGGTGATGCCTTTATTAGCTAGCTCGATGGTAAACTGTTGGAAGTTTTGCGGATAGTAGGGAGAAATAACAAGGTAATTCATAGGCAACTCCTTTTATAGATACAAGTGTCCAAGAAAATAAGGCATTTGTTTACGCCACCATTCCCAGTCGTGGGCGACATCGTGTCCCCATTCAGCAAACCAGGCTGGAATTTGTTTCTGGTCAAAGGCTTCTTTGAGCTTGTAGAAAGATGGCAGACCATCTTGTTCCCAGGCACCGAGACCCGTGCAAACGACGATTTCTGCCTGACGGTAACGATCGATAAACCATCCGTCGTTTTGATTCCAGATATAGTCTACAGGTGAGTTTTGGTAAATAGCATCATCATTGTAGTAATCGCCAACGAAGAAACGTGCGTCGTAAACACCACTGAGGGCAATCACCTTGGTAAAGACATCTGGATGCTGGAGAAAGAAATTGAGTGCATGGTAAGCCCCCATCGAGCAACCTGTCGTCATCATGCCATCAAACCAACCTGTCTTATGCTTGATAAAAGGAATCGCCTCCTCAATCACATAACGTTCGTAAGCTCGATGCATCTCCGCCTGGTCATGACTATTTTTCCAAGTGGCCAACCAGCTTTCACTGTCAACACTGGATAGGGTAAAAAATTGGACACGACCTTCTTCGATAAAGGAAGAACAGGCGTCTATCATGCCAAAATCATAGTATTCGTTGTGACTGCCACCAGATGAAGCAAAAACAACAACTGGGATTCCTGCATGTCCATAACGGTTGAGGTACATTTCACGGTTGAGGTGACCACTCCAGTGGCTGAGGTTTTCAATATGCATTGGCTTTCTCCTTTCTTAACTTACCATTTCTCTGCAAAAAATCGGAGACAGTCTGGCAAATTTTCCGACCAAGGTATTTCACTATGGATGGCACCAGACTGAACTTTCAAGACCAGATTACCCAAGCCTACTCCACCTGCAATCAAATCACGGTAATAGCGAAGCGACGAGTCGATATAGGCTTGCTTGATATTGCCAGCCATTAGGGTCTTGTCCGTATCGTCTGCTTCTTCTGTTCCTACATAGATGAAAATGCGCTGTTCGGGCGACAATTTCTTCCGCTCGATATAGCGGTTAAAGGCTTCTTGGTGAAGCCAGTTAGCAGATGAGAAGACACCTAGACAACCAATTCGGTCTTGGTACTCTAGTCCGATAAACTGAGTAATATTGCCTCCTAGTGACGAACCAATCATAGCCGTGTGCTGGCGATCAGCTTTGGTACGGTAGGTTTCATCGATAAAAGGCTTGACCACCTCCATGACAAACTCGGCATACTCCACACCCTTACCGCCAAACTGCTGGCCTGGGATAGGAGATTCTTGAAATTTCCAAGCCGCATACTCATTCATCCGTCCCATGCCATCATTATCTATGGCAACGACAATCATGCGGCTGATGTCTGGATTTCGTTTAATGGCTGGAATAATCTTCCAAGAGTGTCCGATATAAGACTCCTTGCTGTAAAAGACATTTTGCCCATCATGAAAGTAAACAACAGGGTAAAAACGGTCTGTGTCTTTCTCGTAGTCCTTTGGCAGGAGCACACGCACACGACGCTCTTTTCCTGTATAAGGAACCTTAAGTTTGTGTTCTTTCATTTTTAAATAAAAGTAGGAATGATTCATTGTCAGAAAACTCTCTATATTCAAAATTTTATCTTATTATACCATAAAAATAGAAAAAAGTCAGTAAATGTCCATTTTAAGGATAAATAACTAACTTTTTTCATTTATTTTTCTGAATTCTTCTGGATTTTCTGATTAGAGGAGATTGTCAATTAACTCATCGACAGCATCTTTTTCAACCTGGGGAGTGATTTCAGTAATCATGATACCTGCCACTGCTCGCTCAACCAAGCCTTCAACATCCATGCGTTTTTCATACTGCTCTGCATTCTCTATCTTAGGATTGGTCTTAGGACGATCAGGTGCAAAAATAGTACAGCAGTCTTCAAAAGGCTGGATTGAAATTTCAAAGGTATCGATTTCCTGCGCGATGTCAATGATTTCCAACTTGTCCATGGTAACCACGGGACGAATAATTGGAGTGCTAGTCACAGCGTTGATAGTCTGCATGCTTTCCAAGGTCTGGCTAGCTACTTGGCCAAGACTTTCCCCATTAATGATGACTAAACCATTTCGTACCTCACGGATACGGTCGGTAATGCGCATCATAAAACGACGCGTCAAGGTCATGAGGTAGGCTTCTGGCGCTTTAGCCTTGATTTCCTCTTGAATCTCTGTGAAAGGTACTTCGATAAACTGGATATTGCCCCCAAACTTGGTCAATTTTCGAGTCAAATCGTGGGCTTTCTTGAGGGCACCAGGACTAGTGTATGGCGGACTGGCAAAGTGAACCGCCTCAATATCTACCCCACGTTTAAGAGCTAAATAACCAGCTACAGGTGAGTCAATCCCTCCTGACAACATGAGCATACCTTTACCAGAACTTCCCACAGGTAATCCTCCTGCTCCACGAAAAGTTTCATAGGAAAGATAGGCAGCCTCTTCACGAATCTCAACCTGAAGATTAATATCTGGATTTTTCATCTGAGCTTGTACGTTTGGAATGGCCTCGAAAACAGCTCCACCGAGAGTTTGATTGAGTTCACGACTATCCAATTCAAAGTTGTGGTCGCTACGCTTGCTAGTGATTTTAAAGGTCATCCCTTCCTTATAGATTTCCTTCATAATCTCTTGGACAGCAGACTTCAGAACTTCCACTGACTTTTCAATCTTATACACAGGAGAAAAATTTTGAATTCCAAAGACTTGTTTGAGTGATTCTGCTACTGCTGTGTAATCAGCTCCATTCAGGTAAGCGTGGGCACGGTCGCGATCTGCGGTTACCTTAACTTGAGGATAGATAGACAAAACGTCTGAAATATTATTGCGAAGTTTATTGATGAAACGCATACGATTTTTGTGCTTGGTTGACAATTCTCCATAGCGAATCATAATTTCTGAATACTGCATAAATGCTCCTATCTTACTTTTCTAGTTTGATTGTAAATTAATTTTAGCTTGGTCAAAAACTGCTCGACTTGACTCATATCATTTTCCAGGTCTAGGCTTAGACGCACAGCTGACTGGGCCTTATCTTTGTCCACTCCCATGGCAATCAAGGTCCCCGCAGGTTTTCCTGCCTTGGACGAACAAGCAGAGGTTGTGGAAATGAAAATATCATAGTCTTCAAAGGCGTGAACGATGACTTCACCACGAACACCCTTAATCCCAAAAGTCAGGATATGAGGGGCAAAGTCTTCCTCATCTGAAAAGACAAAAATATCTGGATAATCCAGAAGGGCTTGACGAATGACTGCCTTCATCTGCCCTGTCTTACTAGCAAAGATATCTAACTTTTCCATAGATAAACGGAGAGCTTTGGCTGTCGCTGCAATCCCTGCCACATTTTCAGTTGTCGAACGAGAGTCTCGCTCCTGACCACCACCAGTTAAAAGAGGCGTAATCTTCTTACCAGACTTGATATAGACAAATCCAACACCTCTGACACCATGAAACTTATGACTTGAAAAGGTTGCAAAATCCACTCGATCTGTCAGATAGTTTTCAATCGGAATCTTAGCGAGTGCCTGAACCGCATCAACGTGGAAAGAAATAGTCGGCTTATCTGCCAACAGTTTTGAAATAGCTTGAATTGGCTGGATAGAACCGATTTCATTGTTAACTGCCATGATGGAGACGAGAGTCGTATCAGGACGTATCAAATCTGCTAATGCTTCAACATCCACAAATCCTTTCTCATCAACTGGAGCAAAATCTATCTCAAAACCTAGACTTTTCAGCCAAAGGGCTGATTCCTTGACTGCTGGATGCTCAATAGCTGATACGATGATATGCTTGCCAAACTGGGCTTTTTCAAAGGCCACACCCTTGATGACCCAGTTATCTCCTTCTGTTCCACCAGAGGTAAAGAAGATTTCATCACTCTTCTTCCCAATCAAATCTGCAATTTGCTGCCGGGAAGCATCTAAAATTCGTGTTGCCTGATCTCCCAAACGATGGAGACTAGATGGATTTCCTACAATTTTTGAAGCGACCTGCATGTAAGTTTCAAGTGCTTCAGGATAAGGCTTGGTTGTCGCCGAATTATCAAAGTAGATCATGTTTTCTCACGCTTTCTAAAATCACTCCTTCTATTGTATCACGAAAAGAGACCTGCGACAAGAAAGGGAGGTTTCTCTTTTTTTAAGATTTTTTTAAAGAAATGAGGTATAATAAATCATAATTAAAGGAGAGTATCATGTCTAACTATCGTAGAACTTCAAAACCAAAAACAGAACACATCAAAAAGGGATTTACTGTCTTTCAAAAAACGATTGCTACCATCGGTAGTATCCTTGGCCTAATCACCGCTACTATCACCATTATGAACGCCATGGATAATAACAAAAACAACAAAAAAGAACCGACGACAACCCAAACAACTGTTGTCAAGGAAATTCAAAAAGAATCCCCTCAGGAAAATACTACTCCTAACAGGGACAACACTTCTACTAAAGAAAATACCTCGCAGGAAGAAACTTCTCAATCCAACAAGAAAGAGGAGAAAAAAGAAGAACAGAAAACAACAACTCAGGACTCTTCTACACCAGCTACAAATAAAGAAACAAGCGATAATGGAACACAGTCAAATACGACGACTTCTGAAACTAAAACGAACCAGTAATCAAAAAAATAACTTCTTTCCAAATTTGGAAAGAAGTTATTTTTTTATTGTTGCAATACTTTTCGTGGTTTGGTTCCCTCAGCTGGACCGATGACACCTGCCATTTCGAGTTCTTCCATCAGGCGGGTCGCACGATTAAATCCAACTGACAAACGACGCTGAATCATCGAAGCGCTAGCTTTCTGAGTTTCGATAACCAAAGCCTTAGCTTCTTCAAAAAGCGGATCGCCGCCAGCTTCACCATCAGAAAAATCTCCTTCATTTTCAGGAACATCTCCTGGGTCAAAGCTGTCATCGTAGTCCGCATCCGCCTGAGCCTTGATGAAGTTTACGATACGTTCAACATCATCATCCGAGATAAAGGAGCCTTGCAGACGGACTGGATGATTTTCATCAATTGGTTTAAAGAGCATATCTCCTCGACCAAGCAGTTTTTCTGCTCCATTCTCATCCAAGATGGTTCGCGAATCTGTACCTGATGAAACTGCAAAAGCCACACGAGATGGGACATTGGCCTTGATAAGACCAGAGATAACATCAACCGATGGACGTTGCGTTGCGAGAATCATGTGAATCCCTGCAGCACGCGCCTTCTGTCCGAGACGAATGATGGCATCTTCCACTTCCTTGCTAGCCACCATCATGAGATCTGCCAACTCATCTACAATGACAACAATCAAAGGCAGGGGCACTTGTTTGTACTCAGATTGGCTATTAAATTCCTCGACCTTGGCATTGTAACCAGCGATATTTCGTACTCCAACCTTAGCAAAGAGTTCGTAACGATTTTCCATCTCATCCACAACCTTTTGCAGAGCCTTGCTGGCCTTGCGTGGATTGGTCACAACTGGAATCAAGAGGTGAGGAATGTCATTGTACACCGATAACTCAACCATCTTTGGATCCACCATCATAAACTTGACCTGATCTGGTCTTGCTTTCATCAGAATGCTGGCGATAATACCGTTAACTGCGACTGACTTCCCTGATCCCGTCGAACCTGCAACGAGTAGGTGGGGCATCTTGGAAAGCTCAAAGGTGCGAGCAGTTCCATTGACAGCCTTACCTAGAGGAATTTCGAGGAGATTTTCTGGTTTAGTCTGAGACTGTTCCCAGAGTTCACGGAAGGAAACGGTCGCAATCTCAGAGTTGGGTACTTCAATTCCGACTAAGGATTTACCAGGGATCGGAGCCTCAATCCGAACATCCTTAGCTGCTAGAGCTAGCGCTAAGTCGTCTGCCAGATTGGAAATGCGGTTAACCCGTACACCGACTGCTGGCTTGACTTCATACTTGGTAACTGATGGTCCTATTTCAGCCCGTTCCACCGTCACCTTGATACCAAAGCTAGCAAAGGTTTCTTCTAGGATTTTGATATTTTCTCGAACAATCTTCTTTTCCTTGGACTGATCTTTGGGTTTATCTGGCGCAAAGAGTTGCAAGCTTGGTAGCTTGTATTCAAGGGCTTCCTTGGCAGAAAAATCAACCTGCACCTCTTCATCCTCAAAGTCTTCTTCCATATCTGGAACGTCAAAATCAGTTTGAGGGAGGATAATCTCCGGTTCGATCCATTCTTCCTCAGGAATTGGGTGGAAATCGTAGTCTGGTACCTCTGATAAGATTTCTCCCGTTTCAGGATCTACAGGAGGAAGCGGTAATGCATCCTGTTCTTCTTGTTCTCTCTGAATTCTGGCTGCTTCTTCAGCTTCTTGACGAGCCTTCTCTTCTTCTCTCTTGATGAAGCGTTCCTGTTTTCTCTGTTCCTGTTTTTCCATGAAGGATCTGAACTGAGCTCCAATAAAGGCTGCGACATCATAAATAGACCAAGGACTAACCAAGAGTGCCCCAACTAGAATCAAGAGAACTCCAATAAAGTACGATCCGATATTGGAGAAAAGAAAGGATATGGGGATATAGAGTCCAACACCAAGCAAGCCTCCACCGGCGAAGCTAGTCACCCGCATACCAGTCAGGTCCGTCATAACTTGAGACAGGGTCCCTTTTAGAACTGACTGCTCCAAGCCATATTTCCATACCAAGTAGGCCTCAAAAATCAAGAGTAACCCAGCAAAGATACAGAGAAATCCTGACAGAAGTCCCTCTTGCTTGCGGATCCATTTAAATAGAAAAAGATAAATGAGGAGGGCACCAATGGCCACATAGGCCAAACTTCCGACCACCAGTCGAATGAGATTGTAAAGAGTGACACCTGCCGCGCCGAGTTTGAGGGCTGCAATAATCAACAATAAGGCAATTCCTAAGGAAATCAACATCCTCTGGATAGCCTGTTTTCTTTCAAGTTCTGCTTTAGACGGTCTCCGTCTTGTTTTTGTAGTATTCTTGTTTGCCATTCTTCTATTATACCATATTTCACAGCCATTTCGAATAGAGAAAAAGATTGCACCAAATGGTAACAATCTTTCTATTCTAATCCATTTTATGCTTGTGGCTTGCGTAGGTAACCATAAACCACACCACTTACAATTGCGCCAACCAAGACAGAGGCAAGGTAGAGAAGGGCATTTGAAGTAAGGGCGATAACGAAGATTCCTCCGTGTGGCGCCATGAGTTTGATTCCTGCAAGACCAACGAGTCCACCTGCTACTGCTGATCCAAGGATAAAGCTTGGGATCGCACGAGCTGGGTCAGCGGCACCAAATGGAATCGCTCCCTCAGTGATAAATGACAAGCCCATGATGATGTTTGTCAAACCAGAGTTGCGTTCTTCTTTAGTAAATTTATCTTTGAAAAGAAGGGTTGCGACAAAGATGGCAAGTGGTGGCACCATTCCTCCAGCCATAACTGCCGCCATAGCTACAGAACCACCTGAAGAAACAGTCGCTGCAAGCGTACCTGTACCAAAGACATAAGCAGCTTTGTTGACTGGTCCACCCATGTCAACAGCCATCATGCCTCCAAGAACGATACCAAGAAGGACAGCTGAACCTCCTCCAAGACCACCTAGGAAGTCATTCATAGCAGTGTTGATTGCTGCCATTGGAATGTTGACAGCCAACATAACAAATCCTGTCAAGATTGTTCCGAAAAGCGGTAGGATAAGGATAGATTTAGCACCTTCAAGTGAACGAGGAACTTTAACGTATTTCTTGATAGCAAGAACCAAGGCTCCTGCGATAAATCCACCAACAAGGGCACCTAGGAAACCAGATGAAACACCTGCAAGAGTTGAAGTTGCTTCACCACCTGCGGCATAAGGAATTTTACCAAAGGCAAAACCTTCTTTGGCAATAGCACCTGCCACAAAACCTGCTACCAAACCTGGTTTTTCAGCGATAGAGTAGGCTACGTATCCTGCAAAAACTGGAAGCATCAAGCCAAAGGCAGCCCCACCGATTTTCATGAACATGGAAGCGAGCTCATGGTAGGATCCGAGATTGCCAAGACTATCTTGTGGCACACCAAAAGCTCCGTCGATCAAGAAAGCAAGAGCAATCATGATACCACCACCAATAACGAATGGCAACATTTGAGATACGCCACTCATCAAGTGTTTGTAGAAAGCACCACCAAGGCTTTGTTTTTCATTAGATGCTGTTGCAGCTTTTGCTCCATTAGCAGCACGATAAACTTCAGTATCTCCTGAAAGAGCCAAGTTGATCAATTCTTCAGTCTTACGGATACCGTCTGCAACTGGACGGTTAACCAAAGGTTTTCCATCGAAACGATCCATCTCAACAGCCTTGTCCGCAGCGATGATAACAGATTTAGCCTTGCGGATGTCCTCTGCAGTTAGTTGGTTACCAACACCGCTAGCTCCGTTTGTTTCAACCTTGATACCAACACCCATTTCAGCAGCCACTTTTTGAAGGGCTTCTTGGGCCATGTAAGTGTGGGCAATACCTGTCGTACAAGCTGTAACAGCTACGATAAAGTCGCCAGAGTCATTAGCAGGTACTTGAACAGGTTCCTCAGCTTTTTCTGAAGCTTGGTCAAAAAGTTCAATAACTTGATCTGCAGATGTTACTTGACGAAGTTTGTCAGCGAAACCGTCTTTCATCAAGTATTGAGATAATTCTGCCAAGGCTGCTAAGTGAGTATCATTGGCACCTTCTGGAGCTGCAATCATGAAGAAGAGGTCTGTTGGTTGCCCATCCAAGCTTTCATAGTCAACACCCTTGTTTGACTTAGCAAAGAGAACCGTTGCTTCTTTGACAGCAGAGTTCTTGCTGTGAGGCATAGCAATTCCGTCACCCAAACCAGTGGAAGTGAGAGCTTCACGCGCTAAGATCCCTTCTTTAAAGGTTTCAAAATCCGTCACGTAACCGTGATCTACCAAACTTTTAATCATCTCTTCGATGACAGCTGTTTTTTCAGTTGCCTGCAAATCCAGCAACATGACATCTTTTCTCAATAGGTCTTGAATTTTCATCGTTTTTCTACCTCAACTTTTTCATATGTTTCTTTAATATATTCCGCTGTTGCCAAGTCATCCGAGAAGGTAGTTGCTGTTCCACAAGCTACTCCCCATTTGAAGGCCTCTACTGCATCTTTAGATTTGACAAATTCACCTGTAAACCCAGCAACCATAGAGTCACCAGCCCCGACTGAATTTTTGACTGTTCCCTTGATAGGTTTTGCGAAGTATGCTCCCTCAGATGTGACAAGAAGGGCACCGTCACCAGCCATGGAGATAATAACGTTTTGTGCACCTTTAGCTAGTAACTCACGAGCATATTTCTCGATTTCATCTAAACTTTCGAGTTTCACTCCAAAGATAGCTCCAAGCTCGTGATTGTTTGGTTTAACCAAAAGTGGCTGGTAGTCCAAACTATCAATTAAGGTCTGTCCTTCAAAATCACAAACCACTTGCGCACCAGTCTGGCGTGTCAAGGCAATCAAATCTTTATAGATAACATTGCCTAGGTTCTTAGCACTCGAACCTGCAAACACAACCGTATCATCTGCTGTCAGACTAGACAAAATAGCTTTCAATTCTTCTAACTGAGCCGGTTCCACATTTGGACCAGTCCCGTTGATTTCTGTTTCTTGGTCTGCTTTAATCTTGACATTGATGCGAGTATCTTCTGCTACTTGGACAAAACGAGTTTCTATTTCTTCCTCTGTAAGGGTATCTGTGATAAATTTACCAGTAAATCCACCGATAAATCCAGTCGCGGTATTAGGAATATCCAAGCGCTTCAAAACACGGCTGACATTGATTCCTTTCCCACCAGCGAACTTATCATCACTGTCCATACGATTGACACTACCGACTTGAACTTGGTCCAAGCGCACGATATAGTCAATAGACGGATTGAGTGTGACTGTATAAATCATACTTCTATTACCTCCGTTTTCTTCTTAATAGCCTGCAAGAGCTCATGCCCTTGACTTGTGATGACAATAGCGCGTTTAAGCGGTGCTACCTTGGCAAAGCAAGTTTGACCAATCTTTGACGAATCAACCAAAACATAGGTTTGTTTGGCATTCTCCAAAATAGCACGTTTAACGGCTCCCTCCTCCATATCAGGAGTCGTATAATAACCATCGTCCACACCATTCATCCCGATAAAGGCACGGTCAAAGTGCAATTGATTGATTTGGTTAAGAGCAACACCACCGATACATGCATCTGTTGCCATCTTGACACTTCCTCCAACCATGACAGTTGGAATCTGTTTTTCAACCAACTGAACCGCATGGTGAATGGAGTTGGTCACAACTGTAATATTCTTATTAACCAATTCCTTGATTAAAAAAGCAGTTGTCGTTCCAGCATCGATAAAAATGACATCTTTTTCCTTAATAAGAGAGGCTGCTTTCTGAGCCAGTAGCTTCTTCTCTTGAAGGTTTTTGACAGATTTTTCTTGGATGGTTTCTTCTTCCTGCAAGGAGTGGGGCAATTCTGCTCCACCATGCACACGGCGAAGTTTGTTTTCCGCCTCCAGCTCATCCAAATCTCTTCGAACCGTTGATTCTGATGTTTCTAATAGACTAACCAATTTTTCTAGGGAAACTACATGATGTTGATTTAACTCCTCTAAAATCAGTTGCTTCCGCTCAGTTTTTAACACCAAATCACCTCCTGTTATCGTTTACACTATTCATTCTAGCACAATTTCTATCAAAGTCAAGCATTTTTTATCATTTTCTTTCAATTTCTATCATTTTTCTTATTTCCAAAATTTTTATTGCAAGATAAGTGGCTTTATGGTAGACTATTTGAGTAAGTATTGGAAGATTACTCAAGAGGCTTAAGAGGCCGTGTTGGAAACGCGGTAGGCGTGTAACAGCGTGCGTGGGTTCGAATCCCATGTCTTCCGTAGAAAAAAGAAAAACTGCACCTCAATGCAGTTTTTTTATCGTTCTAAGAACAATACATAGAAATGAAAGGCTGAGTTACTCTAACTATCACACTATTTTTTTCTGTATCCTTCCCTATCCTAGAATCACTTTGATTTCATAAAAAAACAAGTAGTTTATTAGGACTACTTGTTTTTCTTCTAAATCTTGTGATTAGATATTGCTTTTATCTTTTTTATCTGAAGATTTGTCTGTTGATTTATCAGTGGATTTGTTTGAAGATTTATCAGAAGACTTGTCTGTTGATTTATCATTAGACTTAGTTGAGTTTTTACGGACAATTTTATCATAACCTTCTGTATCATCAAGCAACTCTGTCGCCAAAGTACGGTAATCTTCTTGAGAAATCAGCCAGTTTCCATCCTTATCCTTTGTTAATTTGATTTCAGTATCAAAATCACCAGTAGTGAAAGGTGTATGAGCTAAGTTAGGGTCAACGTCACTGTAGGTTGAGAAATCTTTCTTAAATAGATGCTCAAAAATCCAGTAAGAAACCAATGTTTGGTAACGCTTGATGTCAACGTTTGAACCAGCTTGATTGTATTTACCTAGGTTATCAACACCTCCAATAAGAGTAGTGAGAACTTCCCTTGTAGATGAAGCCAATCCTTTAGAGTGTAACTTCTTAGAGTTGAAAGTAACAGTCGCTGTATTTCCTGATTCATCAACCTTCACGTCTTTAACAGTGTAAGAACCGATATCTTGATATAATCTACGTCTCATCTTCAAGAAACCTGAAATGGTTTCTTCTGGAGTTTCTACAGGGAAATCTTTGTGCCATTGTACTGAATAGGTAGATGCAGGTGAAAGCCCTTCTTCTTTGATTTTTTCACTTGTTTGTACAGCAAATACTGCCTCAGTCCATTTTTCATAAGTGTCGCCATAAATCTTCTTAAATCGAGCAGAGTCGCTAGTAAGAACTGAGTCTAAGAGAATCTCAGCATCTTTTGTAACTTTTTCTTTAACTTCTGCAGCTTCATCTTTCTTCTCAACTTGTTCCGTATTCTCCTTGTTATCAGAAGAAGCTTCAGATGACTGATTAGAAAATACAGAACATGCACCCAAGACAACTGTTGAAAGTGCTAAGATACTTAGTAACTTGATCTTTTTCATGTTTCACCTCTTTATGAAAATTTACTCTTGGAGACTACCTCCAAGGATAGTTGTTTAGAAAAACACTGGGTTTATCTAACGGAGAATGGGGGATTCGAACCCCCGCGCCAGTTACCCGACCTAACGATTTAGCAAACCGTCCTCTTCAGCCTCTTGAGTAATTCTCCACTAACACACTAGAATAAATAGGATACAACGAAGGATACAACAAAGGATATAATTTGGAAAAAATCTACTGTATACCTGTTCATAATGGAGCCGGTGGGAGTCGAACCCACGTCCAAACACCTGCCAACATATTTGTCTACAACCATAGGTTATGTATTGTTTTAACAGTCCCTCGACACATAACTCAAGCCTAGGAACTGCGAGTCTATTAATCTCTTATCAAACCACTAGACAAGGCTTGATCGTATCTCGCTAATCATAAGACCTGTCATTGAACACGAGCAATCCAAATCAGGTCACGCCTGCTGGTTTTTAGGCAGCTAGAGCGTAAGAAGTGTTATTTTTTGCAGTTATATTTAACTGAGCGTTTACGTAGCCACACGGGTTGCAAAATATGCCTCATAATGCCTGTCGAATCCGTAACGACCCCAGGATGTTAGAACTATTATAACCTATCTTCAAAAAAAATGCAAAATCAAGCCGTTTCTTTAGAAAAGGCACCCTTTTAAGGCTTCTGATAAGGCTTGATAACCGGCTACACTTAGATGGAGACCATCCGTTGTATAGGCTGATTGAAGTTGCCCTTCTGAATCTGTCAAACTATCATAAATCGACACAAAATCTACTTGCATATAGGCGGATGCTAGAGCCTCATAGGCTTGATTCCATTCTCTAATCTTTTCATTGGTTCGGATATAAACAGTCTGCTTGTATCTCTCTCCCTCATTGACTGGCAAAATGGAAAGGAGCTTTATTTGTGACAGCGGATATTCTCGGGCAATCGATTGGATCACACGCTCAAGATTATCCAAAGCATCATTCATGGGAATATCTTTTCCAATATCATTTGTCCCAATTAAGAGAACAATTTGATCGACAGCATCACCATAAAGATGGGCATCAAGATTGTCTAGTAGAAGCCCCGTCTGGTAACCTCGGATGCCTCGATTAACAATCGTCTTGGTAGTCCCAAGTAACTCTTGCAAAGGGTAGTATTCTACAATCGAATCGCCGATAAAAATCATATCTGGCTCTAAAAGAGAAATCTCATTGAGTTCACGATACTTGGTTTGAATCTTTGCCTGCTCTTTTAGGAGCCAATTTTCTAATAACTGTACTGCCACCTTATCCCTCTTTCTCTAACCACTTTTCTAGAATCTGATAAACGCCCCCTTGGCTGTTAGCTGGAGCTAGGGCTGTTGCAACTGCCTTGGCCTCTTCATCAGCATTTTCCATAGCATAGGCAATTCCAGCCATCTCCAACATCTCAACATCATTTTCGCTATCACCAAAAGCCATGATCTGTTCCGATGTCAAATTCCAGCGCTTGAGTAATTCTTCCAATCCCCAAGCCTTGTGAACACCCGCTTGCAGGATATCAATACAGCCATAACCGCTAGAAACAGCCCTTACACGACCATCAAAGAGATCATTGATTTCCTGCAAAACTGAACTAGAACGTTCTTCACCAACGACCATGCTCATCTTTAGAACTCCTCCAAAGAGGTCTGAGTTTAGCTCATCCACAAAATTTGTCCTTTGGTAAAGTTTTTCAATCATCTCTGGAGTCATAAATTTTTCCAGATCTGTAAAAACCGTTCCTTCCTTGACAAAACTCCCATTCATACTGGTAACGACGAACTGATCTCGACACTCTCTCCCTTTAAAATGAAGGAGAGCCTTGTCAACCATAGAATCATCCCAAGTCTGGGCCTGAAGTAGCGTATCATACTCAAATATACGAGCGCCGTTAGCAACAACCAAGATCACTCGACTCGCCAAGTGTTCTAATAATTGCCTCATTCGATGGACCTCATTTCCCGTCGCAATGACAAAACGGATATCCCTTTGATCCAGCTGATCTAAAATCTTTTCCAAGCGGGGCAGATCTAGCTGCCCCCTCGGGTCTAGCAAGGTTCCATCCATGTCTGTTGCAATTAATTTAATCGTCATCATATCTCCTTTAGAGTGAGCGTCTACCACTTCAACCCTACATGTTCATTCATTTCTTTATAGGCCGTGTCAATTCGTTCCTTGGTCGCCTCGTCCAACTTGTCACGGTGACTGCCTCCCTCGATGAAGTCCTCTAGGATATAGGTCTGATAGAGGAAGAGCGGATAGCCTTCTGGAGAGTAAGTCCCTTTGGGTGTTCGATTGACCCAAGTAGGATGCGCTTTGGCCGTTTCAATCCTAGTCTTGCCATCTTTTTTCTTAATGGTCACATCCATGAGAACACCGCGCTCCGTCCACTTGGCATTTTCCTCATCTTGCATGGTTTCAATGCGTTGATTTGAGAGGAAATTTCCCATGGAGTAGATGATCAGTTTTTTATCACCATCTTTTTCAACCGTCTCAGCAGGTTCAACGACGTGAGGATGCCCTCCAAAAATAATATCAGCTCCCCAGTCAATCATCTTATGGTACAGTGTTTTCTGTTCTTCCGTTGGTTCTAGCTGGTACTCAATTCCCATCTGAGGCATGATGACAGTAATATCTGCTTCCTTCTCTGCACGCTCGATTTCTGCCTTCATCTTATCTTCATTCAAATCAGAAAGATAGCGATTATAGTCCTCTTGAGAGATATACTGCTCAATGCCATTAAAACCGTAAGAATAGGCCAGGAGAGCTACCTTGATACCATTGACTTCCTTGATGACTATAGGTGCTTGGTCTCGGGATTCATGCGTGTAGACTCCGATGGGTGTCATTCCAGCCTTTTCAATAGCTTGAGCCGTTGAAACCACTCCCTCAATTTGAGAATCCAAAATATGATTATGAGCCAAGTCTAGAACTTGGTAGCCTGCATCCTTGATCGCATCCATGACTTCTCCTGGAGCATTAAAGAGAGGATAACCTGCCAAATAGTGGTCCTTGTTCACCGTTCCTTCAAAGTCACCAATCACCAAATCCGCTTGTTTGAGCCAGGGTTTCACATACTCAAAATTTTCATGGAAATCATAGGTCCCATCTTCTTTAAGAGCTGTTCGGTAGATGGGGATATGGTAGAGAAGGTCACCATTTGCCATGATACGTGCCGTCGTTTCACCAGACTGATTTTCCTTGGATTGACTGGAAGTACTTGCAGAATCAAGAGTTTGACTACTAGGACTCGTTCCCTTACTACCTTGTACTGCTCGAACTAATAAGTTTCCCCCCATGGATAAGGCAACTGCAAGCAATAACACAATAATAAACTGGGCATTGGTCCAGGATTTATAATTCCGAAAGAAATCAACACTAGTTCTCCACACCCCATAAAGAGAGTCCTGAGACCGTCTATCTTGTCGCTTTTCCATCTTTATTCCCCCCTTGCTTTTACTGCAAGTCTTTTCTTTTATTATACCACAGACAAAAGAGGAATACCGTTTATTATATTATTTTTTAGGAACTTCTGCGACTTTCTTTCTCGCCTATTTTGTGTTATCATGTAGAGGTAATGAAAGGAGAGAAAATGTCTGCAATAGAACGTATTACAAAAGCTGCTCACTTAATTGATATGAACGATATTATCCGCGAGGGGAATCCGACGCTTCGCGCAGTTGCTGAGGAAGTCACTTTCCCACTGCCTGACCAGGAAATCATCCTTGGCGAAAAGATGATGCAATTCCTCAAACATTCCCAAGATCCTGTTATGGCTGAGAAAATGGGGCTCCGCGGTGGTGTTGGGCTGGCTGCTCCCCAACTCGATATTTCAAAACGCATTATTGCCGTCTTGGTCCCAAATATTGTGGAAGAAGGTGAAACTCCACAGGAAGCCTACGACTTGCAAGCTATTATGTACAATCCAAAAATTGTCTCTCACTCTGTTCAGGACGCTGCTCTTGGCGAAGGAGAAGGTTGCCTGTCTGTTGACCGAAACGGACCTGGCTATGTAGTCCGCCATGCTCGCGTTACTGTTGACTACTTTGACAAAGATGGCGAAAAACACCGTATCAAGCTCAAAGGATACAACTCTATCGTTGTCCAACATGAAATTGATCATCTAAACGGAATCATGTTTTACGATCGTATCAATGAGAAAGATCCATTTGCTGTTAAAGATGGTTTACTGATTCTGGAATAAAGAAAATCCCGTTGCAAGACGGGGTTTTGTGTTATAATAGAGGCATGAAAACAAATGATATTGTCTATGGCGTCCACGCCGTTACAGAAGCCCTCCTTGCAAACACTGGAAATAAACTTTACCTCCAAGAAGACCTTCGAGGTAAGAATGTTGAAAAAGTCAAGGAACTGGCTACAGAAAAGAAGGTATCCATTTCTTGGACTTCAAAAAAATCCCTCTCTGAAATGACCGAAGGCGCTGTCCATCAAGGATTTGTCCTTCGAGTTTCCGAATTTGCCTATAGCGAGCTAGATCACATTCTTGCCAAAACGCGTCAAGAAGAAAACCCTTTGCTATTGATTCTGGACGGGTTGACTGATCCTCATAATCTAGGTTCTATCTTAAGAACCGCTGATGCGACCAATGTTTCAGGTGTCATCATTCCCAAGCACCGTGCTGTCGGAGTGACTCCTGTCGTTGCCAAAACGGCCACAGGTGCTATTGAGCATGTACCGATTGTGCGAGTTACCAACCTCAGTCAAACCCTAGACAAACTCAAGGCTGAAGGCTTCTGGACCTTTGGAACGGATATGAACGGTACTCCTTGCCACAAGTGGAATACAAAAGGGAAAATCGCCCTCATCATCGGAAATGAAGGAAAAGGCATCTCCAGCAACATCAAAAAACAGGTTGATGAGATGATTACCATTCCGATGAATGGGCATGTTCAAAGCCTCAATGCCAGTGTTGCTGCAGCCATTCTCATGTACGAAGTTTTCCGAAACCGACTATAAAAAAGTTTCCAATCAAGTGATTGGAAACTTTTTTATGATTATACTCAATGAAAATCAAAGAGCAAACTAGGAAGCTAGCTGTAGACAGCTCAAAACACTGTTTTGAGGTTGTGGATAGAACTGACGAAGTCAGTACCCCTACCTACGGCAAGGCGAAGCTGACGCGGTTTGAAGAGATTTTCGAAGTGTATTAACTGTGTTCGGTGATAAACTTGTATGCTTCTTGACCCGCGATAGCCCCATCTCCAACTGCTGTTGTCACTTGGCGAAGGTCTTTTTGGCGAACATCCCCAACCGCAAAGATACCGTCAACTCCAGTTTTCATGTGGTTATCTGTCACAATCCAGCCTGCCTGGTCTTGAATATTCAATTCTTTAACAAAATCGCTAACAGGATCCAAACCGACATAGATAAAGACACCACCGAAGGCTTGCTCTGTCACTTGACCCGTTTTTACATTTTCAAATACGACAGATTCTACTCGGTTTTCACCTTTGATTTCCTTGACAACAGAATCCCAGATAAAGTTGACTTTCTCATTTGCAAAAGCACGGTCTTGCAAAACCTTTTGGGCACGAAGTTCATCGCGACGGTGAACAATAGTGACGGACTTGGCAAAGCGAGTCAAGAAGAGAGCTTCTTCTACCGCTGAATCTCCACCACCAACTACGAGCAAGTCTTGATCACGGAAGAAAGCTCCATCACAGACCGCACAGTAAGAAACACCTCGACTGTTCAGTTCTTCTTCTCCGGGAACTCCCAAAAGACGGTGTTTAGAACCAGTTGCCACGATGACAGTACGGGTTTCATAAACTTGGTCATCAGTGATTACCTTCTTATAGTCACCCTGGTCTTCAATATTTTCAACATAGCCATAAAGATGCTCCACCCCAAGGTTTTCAAGTGGTTCAAACATCTTTTCAGCCAATTCAGGTCCACTGATGTTGGCATAACCTGGATAGTTTTCAATATCAGATGTGTTATTCATTTGCCCTCCTGGCAGACCACCTTCAATCAAAGCCACTTTCAGATTGCTTCGAGCAGCATATAAGGCAGCGGTCATTCCCGCAGGTCCAGCACCGACAATAATCGTATCGTACATTTCGATTCCTTCTTTCTTGTTGTAACTATCTTTATTCTAACTCATTCTTGCTAGTCACGCAAGGATTATGCCTTGAAAACCAAGAGCAAACTCATGACGGCAAAGGATAACACCGGAATGACCAAAACTCCAATCATAATCATATCATAGAGATGGGCTTGGCGAGCTTTGGCTGTCTTGTCCACACCAGACATAGCTCTCAATCCAATCCAAATCCCCAGAAAAATCACGACAAGGATGGTCGTTAAGATCAAACTCTCGAAATACAAAGAAAATAGATGCAGTAGCATGATCTCTCTCGTTTCTATCTTTTTTAAAGAGTAAACTCAGCTAGTCCAACTAACTGAGTTTTCCTTTTTCTATTATATCAAATATAAGTCCGTTTGTAACTAGCGAAGAATTCTTTTGTTCGTTCTTCTTTCGGATGATTGATGATTTCATCCGGTGTGCCAGACTCGATGATTTTCCCTTTATCTAGGAATAAAACCTTGTCTGCCACTTGGGCTACAAAAGACATATCGTGACTGACCAAAATCATGGTCTGACCTGACTTGGCAGCGTCTGCAATAGACTTTTCTACCTCACCGACCAACTCTGGGTCCAGTGCCGACGTTGGTTCGTCCAAGAGCAAGACATCTGGTTTCATAGCAAGCGCACGCGCGAGGGCAACTCGTTGCTTTTGTCCACCTGATAAGTGGCGAGGATAATGGTTTTCACGGTCAGAAAGACCAACCTTGGCCAACTCTTCCTTGGCGATTTTTGTTGCTTCCTCATCCGATAATTTCTTAACGACAACCAAACCTTCCTTGACATTGTCAAGAGCTGTTCGGCGTTCAAACAGATTAAACTGTTGGAAAACCATAGACAACTTGCGACGAAGGGTTAGGATTTCTTCTTGGCTAATCTGAGAAAAATCAACTTTAAAATTGTCAATCTGAATCGTTCCACTATCTGGAGTTTCAAGATAGTTTAAACTTCGAAGAAAGGTTGATTTCCCAGCTCCAGATGAACCAATCAAAGCCACTACCTCACCTTTTTGGATTTCCAAGTTCAGATGATCCAAGACTGTCTGGCCTGAAAAGGATTTGCTTAAATTCGAAATCTTAATCATTAACGAAGGTCTCCTTTCACATCTGTAGACACTGTATCCGGCGCTGAGATAGCCATTTTTCTCTCGATGAAACGGCCGAGGCTTTCAATTCCGATATTGACCACCCAATAAACAAGGGCTACGGAGATGAAGCGTTCAAAATAGCGGTAATCTGCTCCACCTAAAATCTGAGCTTGGGCAAAGACCTCCACAACACCTGCGCTAAAGGCTAGAGAAGTCCCCTTGGTCAAACCGATGAGGGAATTAATCAAGGTTGGAGTCGCAACTACCGCCGCATTTGGAATAATCACGCGACGGTAAACTTGAGCTCGCGTCATACCCAAACTGCGTGCCGCCTCAATTTCACCGGGATTAACAGAAAGGATGGCTGCACGAATCGTTTCACTTGCATAAGCCGCCTCATTAAAAGCAAAGGCCACAATCGCAAAAAGCGCTGCTGGAATCGCATTGATATTGAGACCAGTTCCCCATTGTTGGTTGATAGCTTTCAGCGCTAAAGGTATCCCGTAGTAGGTCAACATAAGTTGAACTAGGATTGGGGTACCTTTTAAGAAACTGACGAAAAAGGCCTGCAAGGGATATAGAATCTTTACACGATTGATCTTTACAATGGCAAAAATCAAGGCAAGTAGCAAACCAAAGAGTGCACCTCCAAGCGTCAACATCAAGGTTGTAGGCAGTTGTTGGACAATCCTTGGAATTCCATCAAAGACCGAACGCAAACTAAAGAGCTTACCATCCGGAATGAGTTGCATCAAACTTTGGTACCAATCTGATGCTAAAAATGTTGTAACAGTCATAAAAACATCCTCTCCTGATAATGATTCATTCTATCATACTTCTGCTCGCAAGCAAATTATTTGCTACGGGCTACTCAGACTTTGTCTATCTTCTAGTTTATCACACTTTAAAACAGGGAGGCTATATATTTTACCTATCAAGGAGATAAATAAAAACTATCTCAAACCTAAGTCCTCATAGGTTTTTCTATAGCCGATTTGTTTAACAGCACCATTCTCCACCAAAATTGGACGTTTCAATAACATACCATCACTCGCTAGAAGCTTGGCTGCTTCTTGTTTTGACAAACTTCCCACCTTATCTTTCAAGCCCAGTTCACGATATTTGATCCCGCTGGTATTGAAAAATTGTTTCACTTCAAAACCGGAAGTTTCCAACCAGTTTAAAATCACGTCTTCACTTGGTGTTTCTTCTACGATGTGGACATCTTGGTATTCCAGTCCAAGTTGATCTAATTCATTTTTTGCTTTCTTACAAGTTGAACACTTTGGGTATTCGATAAATTCTAACATCTTCTTTTCTTTCTATTTTTTATTTTCTTGAAATGCTACACCTTCATGTTGCAAGAGCCAGGCTTTCTTTTCGACTCCAGATGCATATCCTGTCAGACGATTGCCTGACCCCAGCACACGATGACAGGGTACTAGTATGGACCAAGGATTACGCCCCACTGCTCCGCCAATCGCTTGAGCAGAAGTCACTTGCAAGTCTTTCGCTATTTGTCCATAAGTTACTGTCTGACCATAAGGAATGGCCTGTAAATAAGTCCAGACTCGCTTTTCAAAATCTGTTCCAATAGGAGCCAGAGGTAAGGAAGACAAATCTTGAGCACCTCCATCAAAGTAAGTATCTAAATAGGAAATAACCTGGTCTAGGACAGGATGTTTCTTAACTACTTCTATACTATCTCCAGCGATTCCCCTCTCAAAATGAGTTTGGTCCTGTACCCAAATTCCATACAGATATTGCTCGTCAGCAACTAAGGATAAGGTTCCAATTGGCGACGGGTAGAGCATTTTTGCGTACTTATTCTGCTTCATTTTTTTAATTTCTGATAGGCCAAACGTTCCCCATCAACTGGAACCTTACCAACCTGTTGGAAGCCTAGCTTTTCAAAGATATGCTGCATGGCCTTGTTTTGTGCATGCATATCTGAACGAAAATCTAGATAATCAAAACCTTCAATCAAGCCTTCTAGGAAAGTCTGAGCAACACCTTGTCCTTGGACATCTGCTGCCACAGCGATACGGTGAAAGACCAGATATTCTGATTCTCCCCCCTGCCAACTCCCTTCATAAATGGCTTCATAGGCTTCCTCTGGGCTCTTGGTCACAGCAGCATAAGCTAGCAGTTCTCCTTCTTCCAAGGCCACATAAGCTTGACCTGAGATGATATCATCGATAATGATGTCGGCATTTGGATAGCCATTTTGCCACTGGTCACTACCGGACTTGGCTAAGCACTTTTTAGCATCCTCCATCACCTGCATAATCGCATCTACTTCGTTTGGAAAAGCTAAACGAATCTCCATCTTTTCCCCTCATTTCTAATTATTTTCTCTCATCATAGCATAATTTAAAGCTTTCTACAAGCAGTTGAAACTTGACTTTTGTTTTTTATTATTTTATAATCTAGTTATCAAAACTAGATAAAAAGGAGTTGGAAATGAATTCTAACTTTTCCTACCCAAAATGGGAAGACATTCCAAATATTGACCTCTATCTGGATCAGGTTTTGCTTTATGTCAATCAAGTCTGTGCCCCTATCTCTCCAGATAAAGACAAGGGACTAACAGCATCCATGGTCAATAACTATGTCAAACATGGTTACCTGACAAAGCCAGACAAGAAAAAATACCAACGCAGACAGATTGCCCGTTTGATTGCCATCACCACTCTCAAGTCTGTCTTTTCGATCCAAGAAATCGCTCAGACCCTCAATACTCTGCAAACTCAAGCGAGCTCAGACCAGCTCTACGATGCTTTTGTAGACTACATGAACCATGGGATTGATCCAGAAAATCCTATTATCCAAACTAGCTGTCAAACGGTTAAACTCTATCATCAAACTCTAGACTTAATCCTTATCAAAGAAGAGGAGGAAATCCAATGAATACCAGTCTAAAGCTCAGTAAAAAACTCAGTTTTGGAGAGGAGATTGCCAATAGCGTGACCCATGCTGTGGGTGCCGTTATCATGCTCATCTTGCTCCCTATTTCATCCACCTATAGTTATGAAGCACACGGATTTTTATCATCTTTTGGTGTTTCAATCTTTGTTATCAGTCTCTTTCTCATGTTCCTCTCGTCAACCATTTACCACTCTATGGCCTATGGTTCGACCCACAAATACGTCTTGCGAATCATCGACCATTCTATGATTTATGTGGCTATCGCAGGCTCTTATACGCCGGTCGTATTGACTTTGATGAATAACTGGTTTGGCTATCTGATCATTGCCATTCAGTGGGGAACGACCATCTTTGGCATCCTCTATAAAATCTTTGCTAAAAAGGTCAATGAGAAATTCAGCCTTGCCCTTTACCTGATCATGGGCTGGTTGGTTCTGGCTATCATTCCTGCCATTATCAGTCAAACAACACCAATTTTTTGGAGTCTCATGGTAACTGGCGGACTCTGTTATACAGTTGGAGCTGGATTTTACGCTAAGAAAAAACCTTATTTCCACATGATCTGGCATCTCTTTATCTTAGCTGCGTCTGCACTCCAGTACATTGCTATTGTTTATTACATGTAAAAAAGTTGAGAATCATTTTCTCAACTTTTTTCTTTACACATATTGATAAAATACTGGTGCAAGCGAGCATCATCTGTCAATTCTGGATGAAAAGAAGTTACCAGCATATTTTTTTCTTTGGCTGCAACGATTTGATCATCAACTGTTGCTAGAATTTCTACGCCCTCTCCAACACTGCTGATAATCGGTCCACGGATAAAGGTCATGGGAATCTGACCGACTCCCTTACATTCTGCCTCTGTATAGAAGCTTCCTAGTTGGCGCCCATAAGCATTGCGCTCAACTACTATGTCCATAGTCGCTAGATGACTTTCTTCCTGAGAAATGATTTCCTTAGCCAGCAAAATTAAGCCCGCACAAGTTCCAAAGACTGGTAGTCCAGAAAGAATGGCTTCTCGGATGGGAATCAACATCTGCTGGTCACGCAAGAGTTTGCCCATGGTTGTAGATTCTCCACCAGGCAAAATCAAACCGGACAAGTCACTCTGATGTTGTTGAAAATCATCTAAATTTCTGATTTCGACACTAACAACACCTAACTTTTCTAACACTTTTGCATGCTCTGCAAAGGCGCCTTGCAAGGCTAGTATTCCGATTCTCATCTATTTTCCTCGCTCTGCCATGAGAATTTGGATTTCATTCTCATTGATACCAACCATGGCTTCCCCTAGATCTTCAGAGATTTGAGCCAGAATTTGAGGATTTTGGTAGTTGGTTACGGCCTTAACAATAGCACTTGCTCGTTTAACAGGGTCGCCTGACTTGAAAATACCTGAACCGACAAAGACGCCCTCTGCCCCCAATTGCATCATCAGCGCAGCATCTGCTGGCGTTGCCACACCTCCAGCTGCAAAGTTAACAACTGGCAATTTTCCATGTTCATGAACGTATTGGACTAATTCTACAGGGACTTGCAAGTCCTTGGCAGCCACATAGAGTTCATCTTCACGTAGATTTTGAATACGGCGAATTTCTTGATTCATCATACGCATATGGCGAACAGCTTGAACAATGTCACCTGTCCCCGGTTCTCCTTTTGTGCGAATCATGGAAGCTCCTTCAGCGATACGGCGCAAGGCTTCACCCAAGTCCTTAGCTCCGCAGACAAAAGGAACTTGGAATTCCTTCTTATCCACATGGAAACGGTCGTCAGCTGGAGACAGCACTTCACTCTCATCGATATAGTCAATCTCAATAGCCTCTAAAATCTGAGCTTCAACAAAATGCCCGATTCTGACCTTGGCCATCACTGGAATACTGACCGCTTCTTGGATTTCCTTAATCATCTTTGGATCACTCATACGGGAAACCCCACCAGCTGCACGAATATCAGCTGGAATTCGCTCCAAGGCCATAACAGCTGCCGCACCAGCAGCCTCTGCGATACGAGCCTGTTCAGGGTTCTGAACGTCCATGATAACCCCACCTTTGAGCATCTGTGCCAAGTTTTTATTTAGTTCATAACGATTTTCAGTCATTTCTTAATCCTCATCATTTGTATTGGTAGCTACCATTTCATTTTAAGCCAGATTAGAATGAAGTACAAGATAAAAAAAGGATAATTGTATGGGTACAGATTGATACTCAATGAAAATCAAAGAGCAAACTAGGAAGCTAGCCGCAGGTTGCTCAAAGCACTGCTTTGAGGTTGTAGATAGAACTGACGAAGTCAGTAACATATATACGGTAAGGCGAAGCTGACGTGGTTTGAAGAGATTTTCGAAGAGTATAACTAAAAAACTATCTGACCTTAACCTAAGGCCAGATAGCTCATCATTTTTTATTTTTCAGCTGTAAGTGCAGCCATTGTGATGTAGTTGTATGGTTTGTTAAAGTGTGGCAAGAAGAATAGATCTGTCAAAGCCAACTTGTCAATTGTCACATGCTCTTGGATAGCAAGTGAGAACATATGAATTCCCATGCTGATAGCAGAATCACGTGATACCATTTGAGCGCCAAGAATTTCGCGGCTGTCTTTGTCAAAGACAATCTTGATGGCAACTTCGTGGTTGTCATGTTTGATAAATTCTGGTTTTTGAAGATCGTTAAAGCCTGTTTCAGTTGCATTATAGCCTGCAGCTTTGGCTTTTTCAAGAGTCAAACCAGTCGAAACCATGTGAAGACCGTAGATAGAGATACCGTTTGATCCTTGAACTCCGATTCCTTCCAATTCATGTCCACAAGCGTTATAAGCACCAACGATACCAGTACGTACAGCGTTAGATGCAAGAGCGATGTAGCTTGTATCTTTACGTGCATTGTCATAAACAGTCGCACAGTCACCAACAGCGTATACACCTGGGATAGATGTTTCTTGTTTCTTATCTACAAGGAAGGCACCATTGCGGAAGAGTTCAATCTTACCGTCAGCAAGAGCTGTATTTGGACGGAAACCAACAGCAAGAACCACCATATCCACATCAAATGTTTCTTTGTCTGTTACCAAGCGTTCAACTTTTCCATCACCTTGGATGGCTTTAACTGTCTGACCAAGAGCCAAGCGGATGTTGTGGTCTTCCAAGTTCTTCGCCATCATTTGGGTAAAGTCTTTGTCATAGTAGCCGTTCAAGACAGTGTCTACGATATCAACAAGGACAACTTCTTTTCCAAGACGCTCAAAAGCTTCAGCAAGCTCAACACCGATGTAACCACCACCAACAACGGCAATGCGCTCAAGGTGTTTGCTCTTGTCTTCAAGTTTTTCAATAACTTCCTCAGCGTTTTGGTACAATTTAACAAATTGTACATTTTCAAGAGTCGCTTTGAATTCGCGGTTGCCCTTAACGATTTCAACACCTTCGATTGGAGGCAAGATTGGAGTTGAACCAGTTGCAAAGATCAATTTGTCATAAGACTCTTTGTGTTCTTTACCTTCAACTTCTGCAGTCACAACTTTGTTATCATAGTCAATTGAAAGAACTGGTGAGTTCATGTAAACTTTGGCACCTTTTGCTTCCAATTTTTCTTTATCAGAGTAGAAGAGACCCTCTGGGCCATCAATTTGTTCCCCGATCCAAAGCGCCATTCCACAACCAAGGAATGAAATATTTGAGTTTTGGTCAAATACTACGATTTCGTTCTCATGTCCGAAGTTGTCCAACATGGTATTAATACAAGCTGTACCAGCGTGGTTAGCACCAACTACAACGATTTTACTCATAGAAAAATTCCTACCTTTAATTTTTGATTTACCTTTCTAGTATATCATTTACTGTTAGCGTTTACAAGGCATTTGCTCAGAATTCTCTTTTTTTCAGAAAAAAATACACTTAACATTGATAAATCTAATTTTTCTATCGTTTTCATATTAATTTTGAGCATATTTCTTGACTTTTTGTCAAAATTCATTTGTGAAAACGCTGACTTTATGATATGCTAGATACATGGAAAGAAAATGTAAGGGGTTTAATTTTTCTTTAACGACCTTATATTGAATGATTTCCTATAAAGAGAAAGGAGCTGGTAGCTTGCCTCTTCATTCACGTTCTGAACGGCTAATGGGAACAACTATCACGATTTCATTAGTAGATGAACAGGCTGATTGCCTACTTCAAGGAGCCTTTGATTTGCTCAAGGAGCTCGAATACCGCTTCAACGCCAATAGTCAAGAATCCGAACTGATGGAAATCAACTACAAGGCTGGAATCGCACCTGTTAAGGTTCATCCTGACCTATTTGAACTGATTGCTCTTGGACTAGAGCACAGCCTAGCTCCCTCTAGCCATCTAAATATCAGTATTGGTCCCTTGATTCAAACCTGGCGAATCGGATTTGCAGATGCACGACTTCCAGAGTTAAACGAAATCGAAGCTGTCTTGCCTCTAGTTGACCCGCATTTTATCAAGTTGGATCCGACTAACTCTACTGTTTTTTTAAAGAAGAAAGGAATGAAGCTTGATTTAGGTTGTTTAGCCAAGGGCTATAGTGCAGATAAGGTTGCCCAGTATTTGAAAGAACACGGTGTCACCTCTGCACTGATCAATCTCGGAGGAAATATCCTCACCATCGGGGATAACCAAGCCAAAGAAGGGAAAGCCTGGCAGATTGGGATTCAAGATCCGCGAAATCCTCGTGGCAACCATCTCCTAACCATTCCTGCTTCTAACAAATCCGTTGTCACTTCAGGTATCTATGAACGCCACCTGACAGTAGATGGAAAAGACTATCACCATATCTTTGATAGTGAGACAGGATTCCCTGTCGAAACCGATCTCGCTAGCCTAACGATTATCTCTGATAAATCCGTTGATGGTGAGGTATGGACAACGCGCCTTTTCGGAGAACGAAGCGCTTCTATCCTCTGGCAAGTCGAAAGTATAGATGGAATTGAAGCCATCCTCATCGACAAAGAGGGACGCCTTGCATGTTCTTCAGGCCTTCAAAATTGTATTATGTAAAAAGAGAAAGGAAATCTCATGCTAAAACTTATTGCCATTGTTGGAACGAACTCTAAACGTTCTACAAACCGCCAATTGCTCCAATACATGCAAAAACACTTTGCAGATAAAGCTGAAATTGAACTCGTTGAAATTAAGGACATTCCTGTTTTCAACAAACCAGCAGATAAACTTCTTCCTGCTGAAATTCTTGAAATTGCTGCTAAAATTGAAGCATCTGATGGTGTCATTATCGGTACTCCTGAGTACGACCACTCTATCCCTGCCGTTTTGATGAGCGCTCTTGCTTGGCTATCTTACGGTATCTACCCACTTTTGAACAAACCAATCATGATCACTGGTGCTTCTTACGGTACACTTGGTTCATCTCGTGCCCAATTGCAACTTCGTCAAATCTTGAATGCTCCTGAAATCAAGGCAAATGTTCTTCCAGATGAATTCTTGCTCTCACACTCTCTTCAAGCATTTAACCCAAGTGGCGACTTGGTTGACCTTGACGTCATCAAGAAATTGGATGCCATCTTTGATGACTTCCGTATCTTTGTGAAAATTACTGAAAAATTGCGCAATGCACAAGAATTGCTTCGCAAAGATGCTGAAGAATTTGACTGGGAAAATTTGTAAGATAGGAGACCGAAAGAATGAAATTTGTTGGACTTGTTGGATCAAACTACGATCAATCATATAACCGCAAACTCTTGGAATTTATTCGTCGCAATTTCAAATTCAAATTTGAATTAGAAGTCCTTGAAATTGACGAAGTTCCAATGTTTAACCAAGACGAAAAATGGGACGAAAGCTTCCAATTGCGTTTCTTGTATAACAAGATTACACGTGCTGATGGTGTCATTATCGCTACTCCTGAGCACAACCACACTATCTCAGCTTCACTCAAATCTGTACTCGAATGGCTTTCATACGAAGTTCATCCATTTGAAAACAAACCTGTTATGATTGTGGGAGCATCATACTATGACCAAGGAACATCACGTGCCCAAGTTCACCTTCGTAAAATCCTTGATGCTCCAGGTGTTAATGCCTACACGCTTCCAGGAAATGAGTTCCTTCTTGGCAAAGCTAAGGAAGCTTTTGATAACAACGGAAATATCACCAACGAAGGAACTGTTAAATTCCTTGAAACTTGCTTAGATAACTTTGTAAAATACGTAGGAGTCGTTTCGAAATTGAAAAAACCAAAACCAATCGAACCAGAAGACTTGGATTGTGGAAAACCAATTGCTACAACCATTACAGAAGTTGACCCTGACGATCCAGAATGGGTAGAAAAAGTTGCAGCAATCACTGGCGCTGTTTCTGGTGATACCTATGTCAAATTGGACCACGGTATCCTGACAGTTAACCAAATCGATATGTTCTTGAAAGCTATGCCATTTGAATTGACATACGCTGACGACAACAACCAATTCCTCTACTACAACAACGCTCACCAAGATCCAGACACCATGTTTGCTAAACGTGTACCACCTCAATCAGGTAGCCGTATGTCGACTGTTCATGGTTCTCTTCCACCAGCACGTATGAAGAACGTAGAGTGGGTTATCGGAACACTTCGCAACGGAAACCAAGAATACGTTCGTACGATCGTTCCAGGTTCTCCTGCAGGTGTCATCAACACCCACAACTACCAAGCAATGTACTATCCTGATGGATCATACGCTGGAATCAATGAAATCGTCTTTAACTTCCAACCATGGCTTGACTGGTACCTAAAAGAGACTGGTCAACGTTTGGTGGGTGGTAGCGGACCATTTGCTCCTGCAGCTGGAGGTCATGGAGACGCCGATGCTACTTCTGGCGCTTCTGATTCAGGGGATGCTGGAGGCCACGGTGGTGACGCTGACGCTACATCTGGCGCAAGCAACTAAGAAACCAAAAGGAGCCAAATGGCTCCTTCTTTTTTATTACAACAGAAAAGGGGAATGTAAATCATCTACACCCCCTTTCATTTTATGAGTTAGGATCATCTATACTACGGCCGTGCAAACCTTTTTCACGTTGTACCTGACGTAGTTTTTC
Source organism: Streptococcus sp. FSL W8-0197 (assembly GCF_037963785.1). Taxonomy (GTDB): domain Bacteria; phylum Bacillota; class Bacilli; order Lactobacillales; family Streptococcaceae; genus Streptococcus; species Streptococcus oralis_CQ. The sequence goes on from NZ_CP150168.1 coordinate 1,335,281, forward strand.
TGGTGTGACGTCATTTCCTTCCTCGTCTACAATTTTGATTCCTTCAATGTGGTGACGAACAGAACGACGATAGCCTTCGATGTACTCCTCACGAAGTTTAGCTTGTTCCACTTTTTCAGTAGAAGTTAAGCCTTCTGTTTTTTTCTTTTTGGCAAGCTCGTTGATACGAGCGATTTTTTTCGGATCCATTTCTTCTCCTTTGTGATAAGATACAGTCCGTTTGACTGAGTTTATTTAGTATTAATTTGGTTGAAACGTGCAAGTTTAGCTGCTTTCTTGGTTAGTTGCGACAAGATAGCCAAACGATTTTGTCGAACAGTCTGATCTTCAGCCATTACCATGGTATTTTCAAAGAAAGCATCAATAACTGGACTAAGCGCAAAGAGTTGTTCTAATTGCTGACTTGCAGCCCCTGACAAAACAAGAGATTCTACAGCTTCTGCCAAGGCTTTCTCTTCTTCATTCTCAAAGAGAGCAGGATCAACAGTATCAGTTCCTTCGGCTTTTTCAGCCAAGTTGAAAGCACGAGAGAGGGATTCGACAGATGGTTTGAAGTCTTCTTTCTTGCTTGCTTCGACAAGAGCACTTGCTACTTCCAGCATATCTGCCACAACAAAGTTTGAACTTGCAAGAACTGCTTCCTTGATATCTTTTGGAGTAGAACCCATCATCTTATCAACACGAGCCTTGATAAAGTCCATGACCTCTGCTTTATTTTCATAAGTCAAGCTGTCAAATTTCAATGTATAAAGGCTATCAATCAACTCATCCATAGCAATGTGCCAACCAAAAGCATCCAAGATACGAACTACACCTTGCGTCGCACGACGAAGGGCATAAGGGTCATTAGAACCTGAAGGAATCAAGCCTACTGAGAAGAAACTCAAAATCGTATCCAATTTGTCTGCAATGGCTAGAATGGCTCCTACCTTACTCTCTGGAAGTTCTCCTTCGGCTGATGTAGGCATGTAGTGTTCACGAATAGCAGCCGCAACTGCTGGAGTTTCTCCAGCAAGAAGAGCATATTTCTCACCCATAATTCCTTGAAGTTCATCAAACTCACCAACCATACCTGTCAACAAGTCAAACTTGTAAATAGCTGCTGCACGCGCTAGGTCAACTGTTTCATCCACTGACAAACCAGCTTTTTCTGCCAAGAGAATGGCAATCTGCCCCGTACGAATCATGTGTTCACGAAGAGAACCAATCTTTTCGTGGAAGGTCACATGGTTCAATTTTTCGACTAGGTCAGAAATGACCAATTTTTGGTCTTCACGCCAGAAGAATTCACCGTCTTCCAAGCGGGCAACCAAAACTTTTTCATTTCCCTTGATGACATTTTCCAAATGCTCTGCGTTTCCGTTACGGACTGAAATGAAGTTTGGTAAGAGTTTACCGTCTTGATCACGAACAACGAAGTAGCGTTGGTGTTCCTTCATCGAAGTAACCAAGACTTCTTCTGGAACCTCAAGGTATTTGGCATCAAAACTTCCCATAAAGGCAGTTGGGTATTCAACCAAGTTCAAGACTTCATTGAGCAAATCAGCATCAATTTCGATACGGACCCCATGTTCAGCTTCGATTGCTTTGATTTGATCAACAATCATTTGCTCACGTTCACGAGGATCCGCGATTACAAACTGCTTACGAAGATCTTCTTCGTAGCTCAATGCTGACTGAATATTAGTTTCTTGTCCCAAGAAACGATGGCCACGACTCACACGACCGCCCTTGATATCAAGAAAATCCAAATCAAACTCTTCTTCATCTAAAAGAACAGTCAAAGTGTGTACAGGACGGATATATTCAAAAGTGTTGTTAGCCCAGTGCATGCTGACAGGGAAAGTCAGTGACTTCAAGACGTCTACTACACCTGGAACAATGGCTTCAACTGGTTGCCCCACTTCTTCCTTGGTAACATAGACATATTCTTCACCTTTGATTTCACGAAATTCAATATCTTCAACTGTCAAGCCTTTTCCACGGACAAATCCTTGAGCTGCTTTGGTGAAGTTTCCATCACTATCCAAGGCGATTTTCTTTGCTGGACCCTTGAAATCTTCTGTCAAATCAGACTGTTTGTCTGCAAGTCCAGTCACACGAACAGCCAAACGACGTGGTGTTGAGAAAGTTTGAATGGCTTCAAAAGATAGGCGGTTTTCCTTGAGGAAGGCTGCCATTTTTTCACCTAGTTGTTTTTCGCTTGGAGTTACTACGTAGGCTGGTAACTCTTCAAGACCGAGTTCTACTAATAAGTTTTTTGTCATGTTTTTTCTCCGAAAAGTATCTTTTTATTTTCCAGTTTGCCTTATGTGATTGGCACGCAAGCAACCAACTTCGTTGTTTCATTGCTAAAATTGGAGCCTAAAGTCTCCAATTTTGCCTAGTATCCTTAGCTTCACTAAGGATACCTTCATCACTACGGCAACTGGCTCAAGGCTCACTCTGTTCGCCCATTTTCGTAAACTGTCACTCTCTTTATTCTGCGTCTTCTGCTAAGAGTTTAGCTCGTGTTGCTTCATCCAAAAGTGGGTAACCTAGGCGTTTGCGTTCTGCAACAAAGGTTTTAGCTACGACACGGGCTAAGTTACGGATACGGGCGATATAGCCTGCGCGCTCTGTTACAGATACGGCACCACGCGCATCAAGCAGGTTAAAGGTGTGTGAACATTTGAGAACATAGTCATAGGCAGGGTGAACCAAGCCTTCTTCCAAAGCGCGTCCAGCTTCTTTTTCAAACTTATCAAAGTTTTCCAGCAACATTTCTTGGTCCGAAATTTCAAATGAATATTTTGAATGCTCGTACTCAGGCTGGATAAAGATTTCTCCATATTTTACACCATCAGCCCACTCAATATCATAGACAGAATCAACTTCTTGAATATAAGAAGCCAAGCGTTCCAAACCATAGGTAACTTCCGCAGTCACAGGGCCAGTCGCCAATCCACCAACTTGTTGGAAATAAGTGAACTGAGTGATTTCCATCCCATCAAGCCAAACTTCCCAACCGAGACCAGCTGAACCAGTAGAAGGGTTTTCCCAGTTATCTTCAACGAAGCGGATATCATGTTCCAATGGATTGATTCCCAATTTTTCCAAAGACTCAAGATAAAGTTCCTGTATATTTGATGGAGATGGCTTCATAACCACTTGGAATTGGTGGTGTTGGTAGAGACGGTTAGGGTTTTCCCCGTAACGACCGTCAGCAGGACGACGTGATGGCTCTACATAAGCCGCATTCCATGGCTCAGGCCCGATAGCACGAAGGAAAGTGTAAGGACTCATTGTCCCTGCACCTTTTTCATTATCATAAGCCTGCATGAGCATACAACCTTGGTCATTCCAAAATTGTTGCAAAGTCAAAATAATTTCTTGAAATGTTAATTTTTTAGACATTGAATACTCCTTAATAAAAAATGATTTCTTGCGACACGAGTCTGCCTCGTCAATTATACGAGGCAAGACGAGTTAGTACTGCGTCTAGCTCAGGCACTCTAGTGCTGAGCGTGGGGCAGTCCGACTGTAAGGAGGTCTCTGCCACTGACGCAGTGAAAAGTCAATTTTTTAGACATTGTTTACTCCTTTAATTTATATTATCTTTTTAGCTTTATTCATCAAGCAACCAAGAAAAAGCTGGGTCCTGAAAAATATGACGTTTGGGAACAGTTTGTAAATTCTGATCGCATTCGTCTATTGTACCTAGTTTCAAAGCACAGACTTCTGGTATATTTTCTTGAGCAGTGAAAATTTGACTATGACAGTTCTGACAGTAATAGCGTTGTTTTCCTGGAGATGAACTATAGGTAACCAACTGTTCTTTTCCATGCAATACTAGATTTTTACTGCTAACTTTGGCATTCACTGTATAGGCAGACGCAGTTGCTTTCCGACAGAATGAGCAGTGGCAAAAAACTAATTCCGACAATTCCTCATCTAAAGTGTAGGTTACTGCTTTGCATAAACAAGATCCTTTAAGCATTATGCTCCTTTCTACTTAGGCATTAGAGGAAATTCAAAAAGAACCGAATTTCAACACCCAAGCCTTGCGACTAGGGGCGTCTGAAACGCGGTTCCACCCTAATTTATTACTTCATTGTTTTTAAAAATACGACAGAAAGTGCCAGTTTCTTACCTTGTCCTACTTGGCTCCCACTATCCCAAGCTCGCTGAAGAACGCCATAAGACTTTCTTTCCTAGCTAGTATTATAGCAGATTTTCTAGCTAGTGTAAACCAAAAATGAGTCTGAAAACAAAGTTCCAGACTCATTTATTAGTAAAGCTTCAGAAACTCCTGTTTAAGGATGTCTTTTCGCTTTTGGTTTTTTGCCATGTAAATTTCTCTTGGCTTGTTTCAAGGCTGTAATGGCATCTTTGACATCTTCTTGGCTCGCTCCTGGATCTTTAAGGAGTTCCTGTGCCTCTTTAAAAGTTAAAAGATAAGCTGCTTTTTCTTTCTTGTCAGCATAGATAAATCTCGCGTTCTTTTCTTGGAAAAGGCGTTCATCTTTGACCAGTTTCTTTAGACTAGAGAAGTCTGTAGCCTTGCCATTCAGTTTACTTTTAGCTGTTGCTAGGGCAATGAGAGATTGGTCAATTTGATCCTGTTTGACTTTAGGATCTACAGCTAGTAAGGCAATTTCTTGGAAGGCACGATCATAAGCTCGACGTACTTTTTCCTTGGCATTCGCATATCGTCCAGTTTTAGTCGTTGCATAGTAAGCTTTCATAGCTTCTTTCAAGGCTGTAACGTTCGAATCTTTTCCATCCAAAGCTTTACCAGCAGCTTCAAGACTAGCGAGAACGCCATCAATCAATTCTTGTTTCAACTTGCTTGACAAGGCTGACTGCGCAACTTGGAAAGCTTGGTCATAAGTTTTTCTCTTATCTGCACTACTATTAAAGTAGCGAGACGTTTCTACCAGTTCTTTTTGTTGATTTACCGCAGCAATCAAGGCCAACTTAGACACAACAGATAGACGCAAAGCATTATTTCGACCTGGCTGAACGAGCAAGGAAACGAGATCTTCAAGGAGTTCATATCCAGTTGGCAAGGTGACTTGTACAGTATAACGACCTGTAGCAACTTTCTTACCAAAGGCGTATTGACCGTATTTTTCAGCAGGAAGAGTGATACTTGTCCCATCTTCTCCTTTCAGAACCACTGTAGTCGTCTTTGGAACTGCTTGGTTGAAGGAAACAGACACTGGTGCATATTCTAGGAGATTTGCTAGGAAGGTAATGGTTTGGAAACTATTTTCTTCCGTCAGGTCAAACTCTTGGGACAAGGCACTGATAAATTTTAATTCTGTTCGGTCATAACTGAAAATTTCTGCTGTATAATGACCAAACTGTAAGAAATGAATCGCTTTTGTCTTGTCAACATCAACATATTGTCCCTTGCTATTTTTGATTCGATAGACGTAGAGGGTATCAATATCTTGGTTTGTTTTTGCATCCTTCAAGGCAATTTTCACTCGACCACTATTTTGATCGCGTACAAGTTCAGCAAGCGAGATATAGTCTACATTTCCTGCATAGTCCTCAACAAGATAGTAAATATTAGCCTTGTCAACATCCTTAGGAAGTGTATAACTACCGTCAGCATTGGCCTTAATCAGATGGGTGTTCTCAAGCGCACGAGTTCCAGACTGGTCTTTCCCAGTTAGAACCATGGTCCCTTTTTGGTCAAATGGTGTGAGGTAGAAGACTTTTTCTGAAAGGATACCGCCTTGACCCACATCTTTTGGTTTGCGAGCTACGAATTCTTGGTTTCCATCTTTAAAGCGAATATAACCGCTCGTGATAACAGGTTTTTGAGTATCAATTTGAATTTTAAAGGTCGTGTGTTGTTCTTTAGCTCCTGGAACATCTGGTGTGTAACTAATAACATAGTCATATAAACCATCTGCAACGGTATTGCCATCAAAATCCTGGCCTCTCCAAGCAGTATTATCTAGAATATAACTCTTCAGATTTCTACTGTCACCATCAAAATAATTCTTACGAAGATCCTTTGCATCGCCCTCCCAAATAGGATGTTCATGCTTGGTATCCGTAGCCGCATAAACTGTAGCCCGAAGATTTACAAGATTTCTCAAAGCAACCGTTTTGTATTCAACTAGGTCTTTGTTTCCATCATCATTTGGAGAAATGGCAATACGGACATTCCCTTTTTCGTCCAACTGAAGAACATGCTTACCTTCAGCATTTTGTTCAATCCCAAGAACAGTAATTCGGCGTCCTTGGCGTTGACCTTTAGACACTAGAAGGTCATTTTGCAAGGTTGCGAGATAGGTGGCATCATTAGAGTAGTTAACGGCAGGATTTTCCTTGTCTACTTCCGTGTAAAATCCATTTTTCCCCTCTCGAACAAGGTTGTAAATTGGTTTTTCGACAGCGGGGAGATTTTGGAACTCTCCTCGGAAGCCCATAAATGCAAGACTCACAATATCCCCATCATCTGCTGGATCTACAAAGCGAACAAACCCTTCAAGGAAATAGCCATTTGGCATTTGTTTGCTGAGTTCAGCAGCAAATTTTCGAGCATCCACTTTAACAGTGACTGTTTGACTGCTGTGGGCTTTGACCGTCACTTCAGGCCAGACTGTCTCCGTTAGTTTTCGAGGTCGAAGGGTGAATTTTCCATCTTGGACCTCGTCTGTATTAGTATTGACTACCATCTTGAGAGTACGGTCAGTATCTGAAATGTTGTGTACAGTAACCTTAAAAGTAAATTGGTCTCCAACATTTCCCAAAGTCACACTTGGATAACCATTTTCACCCGTTACATAGAGGTCTGTTGACACTGCAGCAGCTGTATCCACAATACCAGAACCTTGCTGACGAGGAGAGGTATAAGTGCCTGTGTTCTTATTAACATGTGGTTTTGCAGTTGACATGATCAAGGCCTTGACAGTCTCTGATACTTGCTCAGGAGTCAATTCTGGATGGTGTTTTTGAAGGTATTCCTTAACAAGAACTGCAACACCCGTAACGTGAGGAGCCGCCATACTGGTTCCGCTGATACTACCATAGGTATTGTCATTAAAGGATGAATAGATATTGCCGCCAGGAGCTGTTACGTCTGGTTTCAATTGTCCATCGGTGGTCACTCCCCAACTTGAAAAGTCAGATAGCTGATTGGCTACATCGGAAGGACGATTATCCATCTTACCATTAAAAACAATCTTGTAGTTTCCTGATTTTAAGGCTTCACCATACTGTTTAGAAATAAATACAGAAGGAATTTTCTTTGCCTCATCATCAATAGCCATATTGATGTTTGCACCCTCTACATTATTGTAGATCAAAGCACCAACTGCACCGTGTTTTCGTGCATTTTTGATCTTCTCCGAAAAGTTCATAGCTCCACGCTGAATGAGGGCAAGTTTCCCAGTTAAATCCAACTTCGCAAAGTCTTCTTCACGACCTAAGCCTGCTTCGACGTATTCGTACTCTTTTCCTTTTTCAAAGTCCTTATCTGCTTCAGGTTGATTATAATCAAATTTTCCGTTATGAAGGCCGGCATTTCCCTCTAGACCTTTAACTTCAAAAACGGCTGTTGTCAATGTTTTATTGTTGACAGAAGCAACTGAAATCGAATCCTCAACAGTGGATGGATTTCCAACCAAGCCATAGTCTGGGTTTTCAGCTAGTGGTTTTGAATAACCATTTCCGAATGTATTGCTATTTCCTGCTGAGATAAGAACAGAAACTCCCTTGGCACGAGCCCGTTTGATAGCATCGACAATATCAGAACCAGCATCGACCATAGAACCAGTGCTAGATCCCAAACTCATATTAATGGCATCTGCTCCCAAGGCAACTGCATCATCAATCGCCTTTACATAAAGGGCAGAACTGGTCGTTTTTTGGCGATCTGAAAAGACACGCATAAACATGACTTGGGCTTCAGGCGCCACACCATAGACCTTTTCACCATTTGGTGCCTCTTTATCAGGGTTTCCAGCTGCAATCCCTGTTACGTGCATCCCATGAGAAGTTCTTTCTGCTTCTTTAATCTTATCTGTTCCGTCAAAGTAGTCATAGGCATAGACAACCTTATCGCTATACCATTTACCGTAGTCGATTCCAGCAGCATTTTTAGCTGCTTCGATGGCTTCCTTGTTTTTAAATTTTGCTTTTGACGGATCCGAAATTCGAAGAACCTCATGATTCAAATCAAGCCCGGAGTCAATAATGGCAACAACGGTCCCCGTCCCCTTGTAACCAGCCTTCCAAGTTTTCGGTACTGTGATGATATCATTACTTGAAAGACTATTTGGTTTTGCAGACTCAGCTTTTTCTTGTTCTTTTTCAGTAGTTGCTGTTTCTCCAGTAGTTTTAAGAGCTGTCGTTGCTGGAGCCTCTTTTTTCTCCAACTCAGAAGCCTTCTCTGTGGCAGGCGCCGGACTGGTAGCGACTGTTGTTTCTTTTTGGACGACACCTTGATTTTCTTCTTTTGCAACTGCGCTATCTTTTCCTGATTCTTGGGCTTCAGCAGTTTTATCAACCGGAGCTTCTACCTTAGCATCTTGTTTACTAGCATCCTCTTTAGAAGTTTCAGCTTCTTGTTTCTCTCCAACTACTGGTGCAATCCCATTAGTATTGGTTTGGTCAGTCGCAGAGTTTGAGTGTTTATCGTCTTTTAGCTCTGTCTTAATTTCCTGAGTTTGAGCTTGATTTTCACCTGTACTCTGCTCATTGGCACTGACTTGACTTACTCCAAAAACCAATGCAGTTCCCAATAAAACTGAAGCAAGACCAAATTTGTATTTCCGTAATGAAAAACGTTGTCGTCTATTCATACATAATCTCCTTTTTCTTTAAAGTATACCTATTATAGCGCAAATAGGTATAAATTTTTACAAAAATCTGAATTGTCACAAAAATGTAATATTTACGTATATATCTTACTTATTTAATTTTATCATTCGTGTTATTTTCTCCATCAAACCAATATTTTCTAAATTTGTTCCTATATTTCAATCCATGAAATTATTTCATTATACAAACAATCTAGATTTTTTATACACAAAAAGACTAGGATTTAAAATTCCTAGTCTTTGTTATTTCAGTATAAATAGATTTTACAAACTAAAAATCCATCTCATCCACACGAGGTGCGCCCGAAGTCACTGAAATTGTCTTTAAGACTTCTCGCTCGTCATTGCTGAGTTCAATCCCAAAACAGTCGAGATTGCTCTGGATACGAGAGACTGTCACTGACTTAGGTAGGGGTAAAAAACTTTCTGCCAAACTCCAAGCCAAGGCAATTTGAGCCACTGATTTCCCATGCTTCGCAGCAATTTCTTGGACTTCTTTCTGTTCAAACAGCTCTCCTTGCCCAAATGGTCCCCATGCCTCTAAGAGAATTCCTTTCTCTCTACAGTAGTCAACCACTTCCTCTTGATAAACTCCTGGAGCCAAGCGTACCTGATTGACCGCCGGGATGATTCTTGCTGTCTCAAGCAAGGCATCCAAATGATGAGGAAGGAAATTACTAACGCCGATAGCACGAATTTTACCTTCTTGGTACAGGTTCTCCATCGCTCTCCAGACTTCAGCATTGCGAGTTTTCCATTCGTCATTTTCTCTTAAAGGTTTTGGATTTGGCCAATGGATAAGGTACAAATCTAGATAATCCAATCCCAGTTTTTCCATTGATTCTTCAAATGCTTGTCGAGCTTCATCATAGCTGTGATTGGTATTCCAGAGTTTGGTCGTTACAAAGATTTCTTGTCGTGGAATACCACTATCTCGAATAGCACGACCAACACTTTCCTCATTTTTATAGATAGCTGCAGTATCGATATGACGATAGCCAGCCTTTAAGGCTTCTAAAACGGCTTGGTAGGCTACCTCTCCATTTTCAGCTTTCCATGTTCCAAATCCTAGTACAGGAATTGAAACTCCATTATTAAGGGTGTAAGATTTCATCATTTTTCCTTTCTATGTGAAGAAAATCTAAAGAAACAAAATCCTGATTATCAGAACACTTGCCCCTTTAGATTTTAACAATTATTGATCACGATCGTAATAGATCTCGTGAGCTTTCAAGCGAGAATTGAGCAATTCAGGAACGGTCACAAATGTATACCCTTCACCCTTTAAATACTCAATGACACTTGGTAGAGAATTAACTGAAGGACCATGGATATCATGCATGAGGATGATAGAACCATTGCGAACCTGACGTTGAATCTCTGTCAAAATGGCTGTCTCGTTTTTACTCTTCCAGTCCAAACTATCCACGTCCCACATGATGAAGCTTAAATCAAGGCCGTTTCGAATATCATCAGTGATGGCACCATAAGGTGGACGCATCAGTTTAGAGCTTGATCCTAAAACTTGAGTTAACAAATCTTCTGTATCAGTGATTTGCTTTTTAGCATCTTCGAGCGAAAGTTGTGAAAGAACGGGATGACTCCAGCTGTGGTTTCCTACAACATGACCTTCTGATTTCATTCGTTTTAGAAGATTTTCATTACCTGCAATGTTTTTACCAAGTACAAAGAAGGTTGCTTTTACACCATATTTAGCTAAAGTATCCAAAGCCTGTGTGGTTGTAGTTGGATTTGGACCATCGTCAAAGGTCAAGGCTACAACTTTTTTATTTTTCTTAGCAAAGTATGTTTGGTAAAGTTCAGCATCCTTTTCTAATAGATAAGAGGACTCAATGACATCAAAGAAACTAGATATTGGCAAAGCAATTTCCTCAACAGTCTCTCCAGCATTAGCAGGATAAAGGATGATTTGACTATCCTTATAATCAAAGCTCCAAGATGTCAATTCTTGGTCTGTGAAGCTCTTTATAACTTGATCAATTTTTGCCTGGTCAAGTTTCTTATCTTCTAGAGTTGATTTGATTTGACTCAGCAAGAGTTCCTTAGCCTTGCTTGAATCTTTGAAAAGTTTACTGAGGTCAAAATCCTTCCCATCTTCAGTCAAGAAAATTTTCCCTAAAGAAGTCTTTTCTTTTTCTTCAACCTTTGATGCAGACAAATCGTAGACTTGCTTACTGATACTACGAGCAACAACTCCCTTTAAGACTGGATCCAACTGCTCAGTATAATAAAAGACCAAATCCTCTTTATCTTCCAGCTTTTCTTTGATATCCTGGTTGATTTTTTCTCTAACAGACGCAATGACTTCCTCTCCTTGCAGAGGGTAGTAGGCAATCACCTCAGCTTGACCTTTTCGGAAATGGTCCTTCTGACTACCTGAGTTGAATTGCTGGTCCTTTTCGCTTTTTAGCGCTTCAATTTTTTGTTCGTAAGATTGTTTTTGTAGTAGCTTATAACCAATAGCACTCCCTAATAGAATCGTAGCAATTCCAAAGATTCCAACAAGGGAAAGCAATATCCTTCTCGTTTTATCGTGAGAAACACGTTTCGCTCTATTTTTTTTCATATTTCCATCATATCAAATCGAGGCTATTATTTCAATGATAAACAGGGATTCTGTCTTTTTTAGGAAAATAAAAAAGCTTAGAAATCTTCTAAGCTTCTATTTTTAAAAACGAATCGCTTCACGTGTTTTCTCATATGAAGTTACAAAACGGTTTGTAACCCCTGGTTCAGCAACTTCCAAGGCTTGTGAAATTTTTTCAAATGATGCCTGATAGTCAAACTCTTTTTCAAAAATTTCAAGCGCTTCGTTGAAGGCCTCTTGGATACGCTCATCGAATGAACGGTAACGGTTTGAGTATTGCAAGAGTTGCTCCGTCAAGGTTGCATATTGAACGATATCATAGGTTTCTGTTTCAAGTGCTTCCATATCATTTGTTGCAATTTCAAGAATTCGTTTAACCGATTCAATATTCACTTGTGGTTGTTCTAACTCTGCCATCAGATCCTCTGTGTTATGACTTGCAGTAAAGAAAAGTTTCAAGAAACTTTGAGGAATACCTGGCAAGTTTCTCTTCTCCATGTAACGTTTGATAGTATGCAAACGGTTCACATAGACATTTGCTTTTTGGCGAGCATTGAGGTCGTCTTTTTCAATTTGCGCAAGTCGTTCGCTAACAGAGATTTGCTCATCCTCTATATCCTTGAGGTTGCTTTGAAGCATTTCCAACTGTTCTTCAAGAGCAGAGTAGGCTTGTGTTGACTCACCTTGATCCTCTGTCACTTCCATGATTGCCGTATCAAGTGCAGCCAATTCTGCTTGAAGACGACGAACATGATTGCCATCGCTTTCAGGAAGAAGATAGGTTTTAGTCAAGCGTTCAAGGTCTTGAACAAGCACCTGATTATTTTCTTTCAAGTGGTTGAGATAAGTTGGTAATGTAGCAAGAAGACTTTCAACTACTTTTTGAGCTGCAATTTCACGAGTGAAGATATCATAAAGCGCATTGATTTCTTCTTGGATGCGATTATTTTCATACTCTGCATTGTCCAATTCCAACTGACGAATATTTTCTTGATTATTTTTCAGAGATTCATGCAAAAGTTGGAACCGAGACTCAATATCTGTTTCTGTAAAGTGATAGTTAGCATCCAACAGCTTGCGATAACCTTCTTCCAAATCTGCCAATTGTTCTGGCAGTTCCTTTGTCAAGGTTTCAACAAGAGCTGGAATTCGCTCAACGATGTGTGTCAAAGCGAGAATATGATTTTCAGTTGAATCAAGAATTGCTGCGGCTTCAACCGGGTCACCTGATGAATTTAGGGTAACAAATTGAGAGAATTCCGATTGGATGTTTTCCAATTGCTTCTCAATCTCAGGAAGAGCTTTCCCATACTTCTCTGAGTCTTCTGCAACGGTATGTTGAAGGGATTCAAACAAGTCCAAGGCATGAAGGACACGGCCACTATTCTTAGATTCTTGCTTTTCAAGTTCTGAGAGAGCATTGCGAATAGCAGCAATGTCTTCTTCAATCAAGCCGATTTGGCTCTCAATCTGATCAATCTTGTGTGTTGCCTTAAAGAAACGGAAAGAATTATTGTAGCTTTCAGCTTCAAAGAGGTGATTTTCGATATCAGCAAATGAGTTCAGAGATAAATCAACCCATTTTTGATTCCATTCACGGAAGGTCACCTGACTTTGACCAATCAAGTGCATGTTTTTAACGGCTTCAACCTCATCATTTACAGGAAGGTTGTAGAGTTCTTCTTTTCTTTCTTCAAGGGCCGTTAATCTGCTTACATTACGCTTACGTAAAAAGATAGCTGTTACATAAGCTAAGATCAGAATGACTGCAATCGCAACCATTAGATAAATTAGTTGTCCATTAGACATATCAAACTCCTTTTATACTAGAAACAATCGTAATGATTATATCATATTTTTTAAACCAAGGGAACTATTTCCCACATTTTTTAGACGTCAAGTGTACTGTAAACAGCGTTTTCTTCGATAAATTCGCGACGAGGTTCTACTCGATCTCCCATCAACATATCAAAGATTTTATCTGCTTCGGCAGCATCATCTACCGAAACACGCGCCATCAAGCGATGTTCAGGATCCATGGTTGTTTCCCACAATTGGTGGTCATCCATTTCTCCCAAACCTTTATAACGTTGGATGGTTGGTTTTGAACGCCCTTCACTATGACGTGCTAAGGCTTCTTGGAGTTTAATTTCTTGATCCGCACCTGGCTGGATGTATTCTTTAATCTCACTTCCAACTTTTACTCCGTAAATTGGCGGTTGGGCAATGTAGACATATCCAGCTTCTAAGATTGGTTTCATATAGCGATAAATCAAGGTTAGCAAGAGAGTTCGAATATGGGCTCCATCAACATCGGCATCGGTCATCAAAACGAGTTTTTGGTAACGAGCCTTAGTGACATCAAATTCTGCACCAAATCCTGTTCCCATGGCTGTGAAAAGGCTTCGAATTTCTTCGTTGGCAAGGATTTTATCCATGCTAGCTTTTTCAACGTTCAAGATCTTACCACGAATTGGAAGGATAGCCTGAAACTCACGGTTACGACCAGATTTGGCTGATCCACCAGCTGAGTCTCCTTCGACGATGAAGAGTTCGGTTTCAGCAGGGTTGTTAGAAGAACAGTCTGCTAGTTTTCCTGGCAAATTGGAAATTTCCAAGCCAGATTTCTTGCGTGTGACTTCACGCGCACGTTTGGCAGCTACACGAGCCTTGGCAGCCAAAATCCCTTTTTCCACGATACGCTTGGCGATCTGTGGATTTTCCATGAGGAAATCAGTGAAGGCATCGCTGAAGAGGCGATTGGTAATCTTGACTACTTCACTATTCCCCAGTTTGGTCTTGGTTTGTCCTTCAAACTGCGGGTTTGGATGCTTAACTGAGATAACTGCAGTCAAGCCTTCACGGACATCTTCCCCTGTTAGGTTATCTTCATTGTCTTTTAGTAGCTTATTCTTGCGAGCATAATCATTGATAACACGTGTCAGCGCTGTACGGAAACCTTGCTCATGCGTACCACCTTCATGGGTGTGAATGTTATTGGCGAAACTCATGACGTTTTCGTGGTAACCGGTTGTGTACTGCATGGCTACTTCAACTGTGATATCATCCATCTCACCGTCTGTGTAGATTGGTGTATCAAAGATAACATCCTTGTTCTCGTTGATATATTCAACGTAGCTAGCAATCCCACCCTCATAGTGGTATTGTTTAGTCTGTTCGAGACCTTCACGCTTATCTGTGATGGAGATTCGAAGGCCTCGGTTCAAAAAGGCTAGTTCTTGAATACGTTTGTTTAATTTTTCAAAGTCAAAAGTTGTTGTTTCTGTAAAAATCTCTGGATCTGGTGTGAAGTGAACTGTTGTTCCCGTTTTATCCGTATCTCCAACCACCTCAAGATCAGCAACTACATGACCACGACGATATTCTTGGTAATGAATCTTACCGTTTTTATGGACATGAACATCTAGTTGAGTTGAGAGGGCGTTTACTACTGATGAACCCACTCCGTGGAGCCCACCTGATACCTTATATCCGCCACCGCCAAATTTTCCTCCAGCGTGAAGAACCGTAAAGACTGTCTCAACAGCAGGACGTCCCGTCTTTTCCTGAATGTCAACAGGAATTCCACGACCGTCATCCACAACGGTAATGGAATCATCAGGTTCGATAAAGACTTGGATATGACTCGCAAATCCAGCCAAGGCCTCGTCAATAGAGTTATCAACAATTTCCCAGACTAGGTGGTGAAGTCCCTCTTTAGCAGTCGATCCGATATACATACCTGGACGCATACGAACGGCTTCCAGGCCTTCTAAAACTTGAATTTGACTGGCATCATAATCCTGTGCCTGTTGGTTTTTGATTTCTTCTGTCATTTTTTTCCTTTTTCTTACATGTCTATTGCTGGTCTCAGTGTTGCAACATTGTCAAAAAGATAGGCATCTAGGCCTGCAGCTTTACCTGCTTCTACGTCAATCTTTCTGTCACCAATGACCAAACCGGATGTAATATGATATTTATCACGTAAATAAATCATGGACTCAGGATCTGGTTTTCGTTTAAAACCTGAACTGGCAGTCACTACTTCGGTGAAGTAGTTGGCTATCCGGGTCTTAGAAAGAAGTTCCAGAACTTGGTCATTTCGATGAGAAACTAAGAAATGGCGTCCACCCTTATCAGAGATGTCTTTGAGTAACTCTGGAATTCCCTCAAACAAAACTGGGTGCTCTAGCTCACGTGCTTCATTTTCTTTGTAGTGCTCTAAAAAATCCTCGATATCTGGGGCAAACTTCTCAATGGCAAAAGCTGTCGAAACCTTCAAGGCTTCGTAAACACGGTCGTGTTCTTGCTCTATTCCATATTGGGCCAAGGTTTCTACAAAAGCTGCTGTAGAAGTCTCGTAATTATCCAATAGGGTACCACCTAAATCCCATATGTAGTCGTGATATTTCATACCCTTCATTATAGCATTTTTTTATGAAAAAAGCGATGATTTCCTAGATTTTTCGGCTCTATAATTTCTATAGAGTGTAAAACACTAATGCATCTATGGAGCCTTTTTGTGAAGAATAGCTCCTCCATGAATAATCAAGCAAAATCTTTCTTCTCTCAAATGTACAAATTTAAAAATAGAAATTACTAACAACCGCGTCATTATTCGCAAACGAAACGCTTTTGGATTTCCAAACTTTAAAAATAGAATCCTCATTGCTTTGAATACCACATTAGAGAGCAGAAAAAGATTATTCCAATATGGAATCTCTTGTTAATTCATTTCAGTTTCCAATGATTCCATCTTTCTTTTCAATTGTAATTTATTCTCCAAACAGGCAAAAAACGATAACGTCCTTTAAAGGAGTTATCGTTTTTGTATATCATCAGATAAAGTTTGATTTTTATTGAGCTACATTCGATTAGTTTCTTCCGAAGTTTTGACCTCTACCATCGCGGTCAAAATACATCCAACTTCCATCTTCAAGTTGAATCCATTTGCTTCGAGCCATATCCCCTGAATTGGCATCGAAATATCGACTAACTCCATTCACATCAACAACTTTTCCTTTGACTTGCTTGCCATCTTGCGTGAAATAGAGAGTCTGTTGACCAACCTGCTGCAAGCCTGTCACTGCTTTTCCAGCTTGATCAAAATAATACCACTCATTTGGGGAACCTTCGACAAACTTGTCGGTTGCCATCTCTCCTGAGTTAGCATCAAAGTAACGGATACTCTTATCTGAAAGTGTCACGATTTTACCCTTGACTTGCTTGCCATCTTGGTCGAAGTAAAGTGTTTGTTTGCCAATCTTTTGAAGGCCTGTCACTGCTTTACCAGTTTGGTCAAAGTAATACCATTCGTTCTTGGCACCTTCTGCAAACTTGCCGACTGCCATTTCTCCTGAGTTGGCATCAAAGTAACGGATGGATTTATCAGCTAAAGTTACTACTTTACCCTTGACTTGTTTACCATCTTGGTCAAAGTAAAGTGTTTGTTTGCCAATCTTTTGAAGACCTGTCACTGCTTTACCAGCTTGGTCAAAGTAATACCATTCGCTCTTGGCACCTTCTGCAAACTTGCCGACTGCCATTTCTCCTGAATTGGCATCAAAGTAACGGATACTCTTATCTGAAAGTGTCACGATTTTACCCTTGACTTGCTTGCCATCTTGGTCAAAGTAAAGTGTTTGTTGACCAATCTTTTGAAGACCTGTCACAGCAACTCCATCTGCTCCGAAATAGTACCAATCACTTGGGTTATCACCCTGAGCAAAACGATTAATAACAGCATTTCCTGAATCCTTGTCAAAGTAACGAAGTTTGCCATCCTTAGCACTCACAATCTTGCCCTTAACCTGATAGCCGTTTTCATCAAAGAACTGCTGTCCATCTCCTATCTTGACAAGACCTCGAGCCATAACGCCCTTGGCATCAAAGTAACGCCAGTTTTGACCATCAGTAGTGTAGTAACGGTTGAAAACTTGGGCACCAGTTTGATCATAGTAGTACTGATTACCATTTTCATCTTCACGGATAGAATCACGAAGTTGAATACCATTCTTCAAGAAATAAACGTGCTTGCCATCAATTTCATGAGCACCTGTTACAAGATAGCCTCGTTTATCGAAGTAATACCAATTTCCATTTTCATCTTGGATAAAGGAATTTTTAGCTTGATAACCACTAGTTGAATAGAACTTAGTACCATTGGCATCACTAACAAATCCTGTGTAAGCATTCTTATTAACTAATTGCTTAGGCAATACTATCTCGCCATTTTTGTTAGTAAGATAGTCGTTGCTAGCCCAGTCTTTAAGAACATAGTAAGCACCACGACCTAAGATATTGGTACCATTGAAGTACTTAGCCGACCACTTGGTAATCTTCTCATCTGTTGTCATCTTTTGACCATTGGAAATCTGTACTCGTTCAAAGATCTCTGGATATTTAGCTTTGAGCTCATCTAAGAAGGCGCCACCGTACTTACCTTGGAAATCAGTCCCATTAGTCTTACTATTAGCTACATAGAGTTTTTCCTTGATTTCTGCGCCTTCACGGTAGGTTCCGTAGTTATTGACACGTGTTGCTGTTACCACTTCCTTACCTGGTAGGTTATAGATTTGGTCTGGTACCCAGTCCGCGATGGCTTGGATATTAACACTGTGAAGCGCACGAAGAGCATTGAGCAAATCTTTTAAAGAACCATATTTATTGTTCTTGCTCATCGCCATATCGTAGCGGTCTTCAAAGGCATAACCATTCTGAATGATAGAATCTAAGAAAGTACCGTCTTGGCTAGATACATACTGAGGTGGTAGCTCAAATGAAGTTACTCCCCATTCCTTGAAGAGGTTGACATTTTTAGCAATGACTTTATTGGTATATTGGTCATCACGAGTTGCAAAGTCTTGGAAGTTAGAGAAGCCTTCGTAAATCAACTGAGAATCAAGAGCTGCGCTAGATTCATAAACTTGACCACTAGCGTTTTTCTTCTTGCTTGCTGTTGTACGAGCATCCTGATCTGCCTTAGCGCCAACTGGTACCCAAACAGCCAGATATCCAGAAACTTGGACATTGCTGTAGCCTGCGATATCATTCATATCAAAGGTTAAAATACCATTAGCATCTGTCTTCTTCCAGAGAGATTGCGGCACTTCTTCATCAGTTAGATAACGGGAAATACCATCTTTGGTCGTCAAAAGTACAGGGCGATAGTATTGATTCTTGTGGGCTGCTCCCATATTGACTTGCAGTTTATCCCATACATTTAACTTGAGGTTAGGGTTGTTTGAAGCAATCACAGCCATCCCTTGAGTACGAGTTTCTGCTGTTCCTTCATCTGTTGCTTCATTGGCACCAGTACCGTAGCGGACAGAAGTCAAAATACCATTGTAAGACCATTTATCAGCCTCACGAGGTACACCCATATATGTGACTTTCATGTCTTGTCCACCTGCTACATACTTAATACGAGCACGCAACAAGGCATCGATAGCGTCGTGGTAAGGAGATTTTTTCTCCATGTATTGACCATCATCGGTATAGAGGTCACCATAGTAGACCCGAGTGATAGAGTCTTTATTGGAGAGCATGAGAGCATGAGCAGTTGGGATGTTGAACTGCGTATACTTCTTGTCTGCCTTGCGCATATCTTCGTTGTAGATCTTGAAGGCTTGCTTGAGTTCATCCATAGTAAAGGTCAAACCATCCGTATTTGGATTGATATTTTCTCGGATGATGTCAGCAATAACGGTTTGTACTTCACTGTCATGAGCCCGCACAAAGATATAGTTAGCCATTCGTTCGCCATTTTTCTTTTCAGAAGAACGATCATTTAGACTATTTGTAATCGTAGGCTCTACTCCGCTACGGATAGATAGATTACGCATGAATGAATAAAGCAAGGACAAGCGTAGCTTGTTGTCAATTGCTAGTTGAGCACCTTTAGTATCTTTGTTGTAGTCAGGATCGTTATCAGACCAAGCTTCCAAGATAGACAAATGCTTGATGGCTTCTTCTTCACTTTCTCCCACCTTGTAGCGAGACTTGAAGTAGTCAGATGCGATTTGGAGCAAGTCTGCGTTGACATTGTCCACCGCATCGACACGAACTCCATCAAAATTAGCAGTCGGATCATTGGCTACAATGCTTCCAAAGTTCATCATAAAATGCAACCAGTTGAGTTGTTCGGCTTGAACAGCTGGATTAGAGTTGTCAAAGTCGTTAGCGAGCAAGAACTCATAACCACCGTTTGACTTGTCAATAAAGTACTTAGGTTTACCTGTTTGACTAGTAGGGGTACGGTTAAGCAAACGGAATTTAGAGTTAGCATGAGAGCTCTTCTCATTATTGGTATAAAGCAAAGCTCCACCCTGCAAGTGGTCCTTTTTAGTACCAGTTGTTTCAGACTCTGACTTGATATTCCAATTTGGCTGGGTTTTGACAAAGGCACCCATCAGCGTTCTCAACCATTTGGTATCGCCTTCTTTACCAATTTTTTCCTCAATTTTGCGCTGAACCTGCTGAGAAGCTCCTGTCAGGAGAGCTTGTTCAACTTTGTTTTCAAAAGCACCTGCTCCCAGACCTTGCTGGTTCATATAGTTGAGGTAATTAATCTGAGTACGTTTATCAGGCCACCAAGCCATCAAAAGAGGACGCAAGTCTGTTTCTGTCGAAGCCGTCCATGTTTTTCCATCTTTTAAGATGAACTTTGGACGATACCAGCTATCTGCTGTCAAATAACCGTCTACAGTTTCAATATCCTTGTCAGTCGTACCGTAGAAAGCATTCTTTTGGGAGAATTCATTATTGAGACTGCTGGTTCCTTGTTGGAACTGATATTCATTTGAATCAACTAAGGCACCAGTTTCTGCATCAAAATAAAGTATTCTACCATTAAGTTCAACTGCAAAGTTCTTTTTAACTGTACCATCGTCCTGAACATAGTAATTTTTACCATCAATGGTCTTAATATGAGATAGGACATCATCATCGTGATCAGCATTTACAGGTGCAGGTTGAGCCTGATCTGCCACCATTCTTTCAGCTACTGCTCCTTGTTTTTGAGCAGGTTCGAGCAAGCGATCTTTCTTTGCAACCTTTGGATTTGCAACAATCTTGTCTTCAACAGCCGTTTTTTCTCGTTTGTTGTCATCTTGCTCTTGGGCAGTTGTTGGCCTTGCTTGTTTATCCTGGTCTGCTACTTCTGTTTTAGGAGTTTCTGTGATTGCATTAGCAGCTTTAACTTCTTCAGCAACAGCAGCCTTTTCTGTAGATGCTTCTTTCGTATCTGCTGGTTTAGCAGGCTCTTGAGCATTGGTTTGAACTGTTGCTTCTGTATTTTCTGCTGGTTTAGCAGACTTATCACTAGCAGCAGCATCGCCTGTCACCTTGTCTGCAGGGGTTGCTTTTTCTGCTTCTTGCTCAGATGCTACGTTTGCTTGGGCTGGAGTTTGCTGACCCGGACCACTAGTCTGAGCTGTAGCAGGTTCTTGAACTACAACCTGCTTTACATCATCCGCATGGACAACGCCTGGTTCTAGACCAAGTACCTTTGGTGCTACAATAAGTGCCAAGGTAGTCAAAGCAATGGCTACCCAGTTTTTCTTAACTTTATGCATCTTATAATGAATCTTTTTCTCCATCATAAAGCCTCCTTCTGAATTTAGTATAAAGTTATGCCCTTATTCTAGTATATTTTTCAAAATGATCTTTTTTTGTTGCACATCTACAACTATGAAAGGCAAATTCTTTCAAACTGTTCTTTAAGCTTTTGGGCAACACCAAAGGAATCTAAAAATTCAAAAAAAGATAGGCATTGCTCGATATCACTGAGAGCATTAGTATTCCCGACCTTATAGGCATACAGAGCCCTATGATACTTAATCAGCGTTCGATCATATAGATCTGTTTCAGGGATTTTAGAGTGGTCGAGATAATTGAGAAACCTCATAGCAACTAGCAGATGGTTTCCTTCTATACAGACGCTAATGACATTAAGTAGCATCTTGATAATACGGCGGCGATTTTCAGGTAGGTTGTTATAAAACTGGGTACGATTGATCATCTCACTAGCGAAGGTTTCCAACGTTTCCAAGGTCATCAAATCAACACTGTTTGTAAAAAGCCAGAGTTCATAACGTCCCCACTCCTCAACAGAAAAGAGATGATCCGTCAGGAATTCTATATCCTTCTTGCTAATCTGAAAATCTGAGCAACAGGAAGACAGAAGAGCTCTGACAATGATCGTATTGAGTTTATAGTTTTTCTTCTCAGGAAACTGTTCGGTCAAAGCTTCTGAGCTTGACAAAATATTTTGGAGCTTGACAACATTGTTTTCCTGATATGCATCAGCTACTTTTTGTGAAAACAGCACATCATCTGAATCAATGTAATTATGGTAAACATACTGAAACTCCTCTAGGGAAACGGCCATATTTTTTAAACAGCAATAAAAAGAATCAAGTGTGATCCCATTGACTCCCCGTTCAAAACGGGATAGCTGAGCCACGGAAATATCACCAGCAGCTACCTCTTTCAAGGACATTTTTTTTGATTCTCTAATGACTTTGAATATTTTTCCGAAAGTTTCCAACATATCACTCCCCCAGTTTCGTATATGCAAAAAATTCTTACTAATTTTAATATACTAGTAACACGTTTCAATTATATTACAGAGAAAGTACTTTATATTTCAAATTAATACAAGCAGATTAATTCGCATGATAAAGCATTTTAATATAGCATTTATTGAATGTTCTATCTCTTTCAAGAATCTATTGATTTCAGTAGAAATCTGAAGTATTCTATCTAACAACTTGAAAACACTAACATTTCTAGAGATAGATTTCCTTCTTATACTAGACAAAGCTTGATTGATTTATGAAAGTTTGATATAAAATCGCAAGACAATCATATGAAACATTTTTAGACATGGAGTAAATAAAAAAAACGAGAGCCGAACTCTCGTCTTACAGTTGATTTCCAAAGACATCCCGATAGAGCATGCCAACTCGTAAACTTTCAGCATCTCCTCCCAACTCCTCTACCAACTCATAGGCAAAGGCAAGGGCAGTTGACGGTCCTCGACTAGTCGTTAGATTACCATCCACAACCACTGTTTGCTTTTGATAAATTCCGTCAGTAATTTGCTCCTGAACTCCGTCATAACAGGTGAAGTGCTTGTCTTTCAGGACACCTGCTTGATGGAGAGCGATTGGAGCTGCACAGATAGCTGCAATTTTCTTTCCAGCTTGGTCAAAGGCTTTAATCTGTGAAATGAGGGCTTGATTATCTCGTAGGTGAGCTGATCCTGGCATGCCACCTGGAAGAACTACCAAGTCATAGTCGGACAAATCACCATCAAAGATACGGTCGGCTTTTACCTGAATACCATGCGATCCTGTCACCTGCTCTTCAAATCCTACCATATCACAAGAAATGTTTGCTCGACGCAAGACATCGACTACTGTCAAGGCTTCAATTTCTTCAAAACCCTGGGCTAAAATAACTGCTACTGTTGCCATAGTGGCCTCCTTATTTGATTTGTTTTAGGACGACTTTCTTTCGTTTGAATGGAACTTTTCCACTTTTCTCCTCCGCTAGGTTTGTCTGGTAACTCATAGACAAGAGGAGACCGACACCGATGAGGTTACTAATAATTGCGGATCCCCCTTGAGAAATAAATGGCAGAGGAATCCCTGTCAAAGGAAGTAAGCCTGTCACGGCACCGATATTTTCAAAGATATGGAAGAGCAACATCATGATAAAACCAGTCGAGATATAGGTGTAGAACTGATTGTTTGACTTAAGTGTAATCTTCAACATCCGATAAATAAGAAGCAAGTACAGAGCAACCACAAAGACTGAACCAATAAAGCCAAAGTCTTCAGCAATCACCGTAAAAATCATATCGCTCTCGCGTACTGGAATGAGGAGATTGGACACATTGAAACCTTGTCCAAACAAGCCACCACTTCCAATAGCAATTTGTCCCTGCGCCTGTTGATAAGTCGTTGTTTGCGCAAAGTCAAAGGGATTGAGCCAAGCCAAGATGCGGTTGATCTGGTAGGTTGGCATCCCAATCTGATGCAAGAAGGCACGTCCATCCTTGCTTATAAAGATGGCCATGAAACCTACAACTGCAGTCACTCCTGTCGCAAAAACCGGAATGATAATCTTCCACGAAACACCTGAAAGGAGAACCATACCGGAAAAAATAGCTACAAAGACCAAGGCAGTCCCTAAGTCACTTTGTAGGGCTAAGAGGATCAAGACTGGTATGGTAAAGGCGATCATCCAACCAATCAGTAGGAAATCCAAGGGAATAGTCCGTCGCCATTCCTTGTGTTTTTGAGTGAATCTTACAATGGCTCGAGCCAACATCAAGATATAGGAAATCTTCATGAATTCCGATGGCTGGAAAAGTGTCGTTCCACCAATCGATACCCAGTTCTTGGCACCTGTTGACGCTACAAGATTTGGATTGTAGAAAACAAGAGGGAGGACCATCAAAGCTAGCCCTAGACCATAAAGATAGGGAGTCACCTTCCATAAAAACTCGGTATTAAAGAACATGACCACAAATCCAATGACAAGACCCAAGGCAATCCAAGCGATTTGCTGACCTAGAATTGGTAATACATTATTTGGATAGTCATGACTAACTGCTATATAAATGGCCACTACTCCAATCACCAGTAAACAAAACACTGGTAGGAGGAGGCTATAATCGACTCGAGAGTCGAAGGAACGTTTCATATTTTTTACCTTTTCTCTTTCTGGGATTTTTCTTTCATTCTATTGCGACGAGATTGGAGAAAATCAGCTACAGCAGGCTCTAGCTGTTCTCTAGAAAGAACCTGAACAGCCCTTTCTTTTGACAAGGTCTGGGCGATTTGTTTGCCGTAACGCTTGCTGATAACTCGACTGTCTAAGATTACAGCAACCGAACCTTGGTTGGGCCGTCTAACAGTACGACCAAGGGCTTGTTTTAGCCGAATGATCGCCATCGGTAACTGATAATCATAGAAAGGATTTTTCCCTTCTTGACGCAGTTCCTGGTTTAATTTTTTGGTTAAAGGTTCTTGGGGATTTTGGAAAGGCAATCTCGGAATCACTTGAATCACGCAAGGATGGGTTGAAAAATCAACTCCTTCCCAGAAACTGCCTGTTCCAAGCAAGATCTGGCGTTCACCTTTTTCAAAACGTTTTTTCAGTTGGCTTGGTTCCCCATTTTTATACTGAGCTAGATGCGGTTGGTCAAGCAGGTCCGAAACTGCCAGCAACATCTCTTTTGAAGTAAACAAAACCAATAAGGGTTCTTGAAAGGCTTGTAAGCTTCGAATGACAGAAGCCACTTCACTAGCATAGTCAAAAGGCGAAACTTCTGTCACAAGAGGAAAGTCATTGACTAGAAAGACTTCTTGTTGCTCCTGTTTTGCTACATCAAGCCTAACAAGTGGAGCATCTGGGAATCCCAGTAAATCTGCTAAGGAAACCCGATTGCTAATTTCAAGAGTGGCCGATACTCCTAGGAGCCTGCAATCTGCTGGCAATAAATCTGCTAGTATAAAGCGGCCTTTTTTGCTTGAACAAATCAAGACATCCTTGCTCGATTTCTCTGCTGTAGCAAGCCAAAATTCACGGTCCGAGATGAAAAAGTTTGCAAGCTCTCGATACTCTGGGAGAACTAACTCCGAAAAATGCTGGCGCAAGTGTTCGAGAGAATCCAACCACTTTCCATCCTTAAGACCTGACTGATAGTGCTCCATCAAGTAACGACATTCAAAGCCGATACTCTCAAGCAAGCGTTTCTGAACCAAATCTTCCTCTGACTCTATGGACTTATCAAGCTGGGTTACAAGTTCCTCAAGGCGGTAAGCCTGCTGGGCTAGATTTTCGAGAGCTAGCAGCATTTTTTGAGCTTCATCCAAAATCACCAAACGGTTGTCGACAAACTCTGGATTGTCTTCCAAACGAGTAACCAGATAAGCATGATTGGTCAGAAGAACACGACTGGTCTTGGCCTTTCCCTGCCCTCGTTTCCAAAAATCCTCTGTAGCAAATAAACTTTTCTTTGAAAGCTTGCCATCGTGGACTAGTTCTGGCAGAAAGTGCTGATAGCGATAAAGTTGCCCGATTTCGTCCAAGTCGCCAGTCGATGTCTCAGTAAGCCAGATGAGTAGTTGCATTTTAAAGCGTGTGAAAAGGCGATTGGACTCCGGTCGATGGAGAATTTGATGAAAGGCATCCAGTTTTAAATAATTTTGAGGACCCTTGAGACTATGAATCTCCATATGGAAGACCTCTTTTAAGCGCTGACCTTCTTCTTGCATGATTTGATTTTGAAGAATTTTGGTCGGAACACTCACTAGGATCCCTGCTTGACTCTCCAAGTTCAAAGCTGGGAGGAGATAACCATAAGTCTTGCCCAGTCCCGTTTGAGCTTGGACAAAGGAAATCTGGTGTTCTTCCAATAAGTGCTCAACCTTCTCCGCAAATTCCAACTGTTGCGGACGCTCCTCCAGCCCCAATAAAGAAATGTTTTTAGCAAAATCTTTGGATAACTTGCGTGGTACTAATGCTTGACTTTCCTTTCTCAGGAAAAGTCCATGGAGTTCCATCAAGTCTGGCGAAGACAAGAGAGATTGCTGCTGGTAAACCTCCTCAATCACCAGATAACTTTCATAGAGAAGGTTGTCTGCAAGGTCTAACAAGCTTTCTAAAAGCCCTTTTGGTAACTCAAAAAGTTTTTGACGCATGTAAAGCAAGAGTTCAGCTGTTGCCTGAGCATCAGACAGGGCAGCGTGGGCTTGTTCTAGTTCAATTCCCAACTCTTGACAAAGGATACCTAGATTGTATTTTTCAAACTGAGGATATAAAACTTGGGCTAACTCAACAGTATCCACCCGCGGTGTGCGCAATTCATATCCTTCAAAAAAGAGGAATTCTGCAAGAAGGTTAGCATCAAACTGTACATTGTGCGCAACAAAAATACCGTCCTTAACCAATTCAAAAATTTTTCCAGCCACCTGAGAAAATTCTGGTGCCGCAGCCAAGCGTTGATCGGTTAGACCTGTTAATTCTTTGATATGAGAATCCAAGGGTTCGTGAGGATTGACATCAGTCGCATACTGATCGACGATCTCGCCATTCTCAATCACCACAATGCCTACTTGAATAATTTTTGCCTTGCTTCCGGTGCTGGTCGCCTCTAAATCAACGACCACATACCGATCATTTCTCGCATTCATCATTAAAAATTATATCAAAAAAAGCATGATTTGACATCCCTCAACTTTGATAACAATCTCGCTTTAATTGCTAGTTTGACTAAAAATCAAGACCTTAAAAGTGAGAATTTCACGCAAGTTCTGCAGTTGGTCGCTGGTTCTGAGGTATTTGAAAACCTTATCAACAAAGCTACATCAACATAAAAAGACAACCAAGGTATTAGCTGCCTTTTTGAGATATTTTTTTCATTGTTTTGGGGAGGAGCTTGCTAATTTCTGTTGGCAAGACAAGGTAGTTTTCTTGAGCTAGTTCTTGAGCAATGGCTGAGTGCAGATGGGTCGCTACTACTACGCGTTCATAGAGATTGACATGTGGAAACTGACCTGCAAAACCTGCAATCATCCCAGCCAAAGTATCTCCCATCCCACCGGTTGCTTGATAGGGACCTCCAACCTCCAGTTGATAGTATTCAGGTTTGCCAGCTTTCCAGATACGAGTCGCTGGACCCTTCTCAACTAGAATTGTTCCTTGAGGAAATGAAGAAAGAGCCCTAGCAGTCGTCTCTGTATTTTTATGTTCAAGAACTATACCAGACAGTCTTTCCCATTCCTTTTGGTGGGGAGTAAGAATGAGCTGACTAGATGGAAATGGCAAATGACCTTTTGCTAAGATGCCCAAAGCACCGCCGTCTACAATCAAAATCTGGTCTTTTCTGAGACTGTCAAAAACTCGTTTTACGAGTTCTTCTCCAAATGCATCCTCTCGCAAACCCGGACCTAACAAGACAACTTCTGCCTTTTCCAACTGTTCTTTTAGTAATGCTTTATCCTTTAGAGAAAAAGCCATTGCTTCAGGTAAATGGCTGTGCAGGGCTGAGATATTCTCCTTATCCGTGCCAACAGTCACCAACCCTGCCCCACTTCTGACAGCTGCAATGGCTGACATGATGATAGCTCCCCCATAAGGATAAGTCCCTCCCAGTAAGAGCAGACGTCCGTAATCTCCCTTATGGCTATGACGAGAACGTTCAATAATGACTTTTTCTAATAAAGTTTGATCAATCACTTTCATCGTTTTTTCCTCAACTATCCTTTATCTGATTGTTTTAAAACAACTTGATAGACTTTCTTAGTCCACTCTTCTAAGTCTTCTCCATCATAGTCAAGATAACGCACCCTATCTTGTATTTTAGTTGGAATAATATTTTCAAATTGGCACTTATTATGAGTTGGAATAATGCAAATATACAACTCACTTAATAAATTAAGCATGTCCTTAATTTTTACAGCATGGTAACCATCAAAAATATAACCAGGAACTTTAATCAAATCTGTATAGATAAAATGAAAACTTACTCCAGGAATAAACTTATCTTGTAATTCTTTCTCTGAAGGAGCTCGACCTAATAAACGTTCCATCGCCAATCGATAACCAGAACTTGTATTTGACCATCCTAACATAACATAGTCAAAATAATCTTTCGGATCAGATGCAGCATTTCGACTATCCAAAACCAACTCCTCAGCATCTCGCCTAAAGGCTTTCATAGCAGATAAGAGCTGACCTGTTTTAAAAATAGAAATCGCTGCATCTATAGTCGTAGTATGGCTACAGTAGTCTGAAGTCACTAGCCTCTTATGTAGATCATAAGTCGAGGCTACTCTTTTATCTGTAGGGGTAAATGGTGGCAGAAAGGGTTGCTGACAGATGTAATCTAAAATTTCTTCTTTTAAACAAGAATCAGCACACTCAATACTTGTTTGACGTTTATGAAGTTTTTCGTAAGCTATAAATTTAGCAATTTTTTCTAATTCCCACTCTTGAATATTTGGATAATCAATTAGTGCTAAGTAGTATATTCCATCCCATTGTAAACTATATTCTCCATTATAAATTTTTAAAATCATCTAATCACCTCACTCCATTATACAACAAAAAGGTACACACCTTGCAATTTGGATTACTATTTTTCTGTCTAACTTTTGGGGTACAATTCACCTCTCTTGCTTACACCTATATAAAACTGGAGAAGACCATGATTGTCTTCTCCAGTTTTTAGATGCCATCAACTTACAATAGTTGAAAAAGAAACCAATTTTTAATCATCGACTAATATCTACAAATAGGATGTCATTAGACGCTGAGACTAATCTTCTTTGAGTTTTGCAGTTAATAAAGCTGCTGACAAGGCCAAGGTAACACCTGCCAAGAAAACAGCTGTTTCTGACTGTTTTTCACCAGTTTCTGGCAATCTCTTGTCTTCCTTGGCAACTTGAACTGGTGTTTCTGGGGTCTGAGCTTTTTCTAACGAACTTAGTTTAAACTCTGGTTTTTCTACTGTCGGTGCTGGTTGATTACCTACTGTAGCTAGAATACCACGGTACTCTGGAAGTTTATGTTCTAGAGCCATTACAGCATTAACGCCACCCTTAAATTCAGGTTTCTCAACACTTGGTACTGCTTGATCTCCTACTGTGGCTAGAATTCCTGTGTATTCTGGAACTTCATTTACTGCTGCTTCTACAAAGTTAGCACCTCCTTTGAATTCTGGAACTTCATTGACTGGAGCAGGCTCCTCGCCTTTACTACTTGAAATAGATGCTTTCACTCCTACTTCAACAATGCGATCCTGAGCCTTTCTTTCTTCAGAATGAACAAGACTTCTAGTAGTACCCAAAACTTGAATATAGTCAACTTTTTCTCCATCTTGTCCTTCAGAAACGATACGACGTTGACCTTGAGCAAGTTCAGGGTTTTCACGAATAACTTCTTTAAACGGAAGCGGAGTCTTTTCAATTTCCAAACTTGGAGTTTCTGCTACTAAGTTCTTAACGCCTTCTGTTGGTGTTGTTTGGAAGGTAGACTTAAAGTGTAAACGATATTCTTTCACCAGATTTCCATCTTTGGAAACAAGACGAACCAGTGTTGGAAGATTGGCATTTCCAGAATCCACAACTGTAACTACTCCATGTCCACTAGTTGTTGCAGTGACTTTTGGTTTTGAACCCATTGTTGTTAGAGTGTAATCTGTCACATTTGGATCAAAGTTTTCCAATGCTTTTCCGTCAATCGAAATAGTCGCTGATGGTGCTTCCACTTCTGCTCCCTTGCCTGCAGAGTAGGCTGTAAATTCTACAAGTGCAAGACCATTGGTAGTAGCCTTACGAGTCATGCGAGCACGAATTGCTGTCGTTTGAACCGGATCAAAATTAAACTCGATTGGTTTACCAGCTACTAATTCTCCAGAAGCTTTGTAAGGAATAGGTGCCCAATTTTCTGCCTTGTTGAATGGATGGTCAGCATTTTCTTCATAACGAGAAATCGTACTTGGTTCTGTAAAGGCAGGGCCAATATATCTTTCTAGAACCATTTTCTCTGGGGCATCTGTTCCACTATCTTTAAAGAACTGAATAGCTACTTTTCCAATAGATTGGGTGGCAATTTTACCGTCCTTCTTAAAGAGTAGTCCGACAGAAGTTTCTTCATTTTTCGGAGTACGAGACCAGTTTGTCCAACGTCCATCTTCATTGTATTTTCCATCATTGATATAGAAAATTCGATCATGTGAAGCTGCTTGTGTATCGTTCGTTGTCGAAGCAAAGGCTTTAGAATCCGTTTCATTGTTGCTTGGATTTTCTGAAATGACTTGATTTCCTTTAGAAACAACTGTCACCTGCATTTTAGTCGTTAGATTTGTACCAATGACATGACCGGTAATTTCAAATGTTCCCTCATGCTCTGTTGCATGTTCAGGAATAGCATCCCATTTCACTGCCAGTTTATCTGTAGTCCAAGTAGTTGAAGTTGGGTAATAAACAGTGACTTCTGAAGGAAGTTGAAGAGCATCTCCAACATTCAAGATTTTAGCACTGTTTTCTGCAGCAAGAGGTTGACTAGTTTCTCTCTCATCATTGCGGAAAATTCGATATTCTTTCAACACCGTACCATCTTCTGCTTTCAAGATGAGACGTGTTGCACCTTTTGGACTTGTTGCAGGAACAACTGTTACCAAACCATTATTGCTAGCTGTTGCTGTGATTTCTTTGCTAGATTGAGGAATATAGTAATCTGTCTTAGATGGATTAAAATGTTCAAGATCCTTGCCATCTACCTTGATAGAAATCTCTGAACTTGTTTCACTTAAGACCTTGTTTCCAAGCACAGTTAGCTCTGTCAGACCAACACCTGATGTTCCATCTGCTTTCTTCATTCGAATACGAACAGCGTAGGTTTCGACCTTGTCAAATGTGAAGTGATTGGTTTGAGTTGCAGACAGCTGACTTGGAGCATGTAAGTTTTCAACTGCTTTCCAATTGTCTGGATTATTAAATGGATGATTGCTATCTCGTTGCGCATGACTGACATCACTTGGTAAATCTGGAATTTCTTTACCTACATAATATTCAACTACATATTCTTTTGGAAGACCAATTGCTCCATCAGTATAGAAATCAACCGACAAATTGTTGACAAAACGTTTCGTCAAATCTCCTGAATTACCAAACAAGATAGAAGCCCAGTCATTATCAGTATTTGTTCTCCAAGTAGTCCATCTATTTTTAGCGTCTGTTGGCGTTCTTGACACAGTCAGGTCGTTCAAGGTATTAGCTGAGTCATCTCCTCCTGTATTGGATACAATGGCAGCTGGCAATTGCGAACCTGTCCATTGTTTAGAGATATTATTTCCAGCAACAACTTGACTAGACACTCGAACATGAGCTTTAGTGGTCAAATTGCTACCTACTAAGCGACCATTGATTTCATAGACTCCTTCAGTTTGACTAAAGTTGGCTGGAACCTGATCCCAAACTACATCTTTGTAGATAGTTGTTCCGTTAGAATGGTAAGCACGCACATTGGTTGGCAATTGAACTGTCTCACCCTTAGGAAGAGTAAGGCTGATTTCCTCTGCAACTTGTAAACCTTCAACTGTCACCGTTGCTTGAGCTTCAATGTCTGTGCCTTCTACATGTCCTTTAAGTGTAAAGCTATGATAATGCCCCAATTCTTTTTCATCCACCTTGTCCCAAGTTACAGATACTTTGCGTGGCAAGCCCTTATCAAATTCTGCTCCAACTTCTTTAGGTAGATTCGGTTGCTGATTAATATCTGTAGAAACAGATACAGGATGAAGTTTCACAATCTTCTTGCTGACTTTATTTTCTTTAATCACCACTTCAGTAGTTACAGATTCTGTTTTCTCTGTTTGATTATCGATTCGAGGTTTCAAAGTCACTCTTCCCTTAGTATAGAGCAATAGGTTCTGACCATTCACCTCAAGATACCCACCATCAGATGCCTTAGCTTCTAAGTGAATATCTGATGCTGAAAATTCTGTTTGTGAACCATCCTCATAACTACCAATGACACGATAAGTTAAGACTTGATCTTCTGTAGCAGTTTCTTTTCCTTCTACAACTACTTCCAAACGTTTCAAGGCAGGAGCTTCCTTCACAAACTGAATTAAGTAAGTTTGAACCAAGTCACCCTTTTGGTCGCTCAAGAAGACCGAAGCCTGATAACCATTATCAGCAGAAGCTTGCTGAACAGTTACTTGATATCCGGTAGTCTGAGCTCCAACACTTGGAATTGTTCCAGTGTAAGGAAGGGATACACGGTAATAAGTCTTGCCAGACTCGAAGTTTTCCAGAGCTTTATCCCCAACAGTAAGTCCTGTAATGCTACTTGTTGTTTCCTTACTACTTGCGATAAAGGTTGCAGTTACTTCACGGTCGTCATCTACCAATTTACCAGTAGCCTCCGTACGTCCTCCTTCCTTGGTTAAAGCAGCAGGATCTTTCAAAATCCAAGAAACAACATCTGTATCAATCAAACTACCATCTGTCAGAACAGCTGTGACCGTTTTATCCAAATCAGCTGCAGTTGTACCAACTGGTACTGTAACAACTTTTGGTAACCATCTATCTAAAGCAATCACTTTTACAAGTGCCTCAGCTTTGGTTTCCAAACCTTCTACACGTCCAGATACTTTTTTCTCACCTGCGCTTGTAAGCAAGTCAGCTGGCACGTCCCATGTTACAGTCTTTTCCTCAACACTACCGTCGCTATAAATAGCTGTTACTGTTTGAGGCAATTCAGGATTTGTCGTCACATCAGTTGTTGCTTTTACAGGAGCAAAGGCTACAAAGTGACGATTTTCTTTCTTACTAGACACCGTTGCGACCGTTGCGCTATCAGATGTCAAACCAGCAGAATCTGCATAAAGAGTAAATTTACCTTCTTTTTCTGTTGATTTTACAATGACAACCCCTTTACCATTGAAAGCACGTCTTTGCCATGTTCCATCTGCTTGAGCTTTGTAGCGTTCACGACTAGCTTGTTCTCCATTATCTACACCAACGATTTGTCCCTGACCATGAAGATTGAAATGAACAAGATTGTTAGCTGTAGGAACCACATTACCATCGCCATCAACAATTTCATAATGGATGTAGGATAGGTCCTTTCCATCTGCAGTGATAACATGCTCTTCTTTAGTCAGACGAACTCTTGCTGGCTCCCCAGCAGTTGTCACACTATCACGCGCAATTTCGTTGCCATTTTCATCTCGAGCAATCGCAGTCAGTGTGCCTGGTTGGTATTTCACAAGCCACTCAAGATACAATTCACTTGGTTTAGCTCCCTCATGATATGGACGTCCATCTTCTGTCCTTTTCTTAGTAAATTCCTTTTTACCAAGCGACTCTCCATTTAAGAACAATTCGACGCTTGCAGCATTTGAGAAGGTACGAACCGGAACCTTTCCATCAATCAGCATCTTGCGATCCTTAAGGGTCTCTTCAGTCCAGTTCCAATGTGGTAAAATGCGAACAGTTGGCTTTTCTTTAGCACTATACCATTCACTACGGTAAAGGTAGAAATCATTCTTTGGTAAACCAGCTGTATCAATAATACCAAAGTAAGAGCTCTTGACAGGTGTACTATCTTGGTTATGCCATGGAGTCGGTTCTCCAATATAGTCAATTCCTGTCCAGATAAATTGTCCAGCATAGCCAGCACGATCACGGTCAAAAGTCCATGATTCAGTAGCTGTTCTTCCCCATCCAACACGGTCATTACCATAGTCAGATTGTTCATAGTGACGATTTGGACGATTGTCATGTCCAAGGATTTGAGCAGGGTTATAATAAGAATCACGCGTCCTAGTAGCTGAAGAGGTTTCAGAACCATAAATGAGCCAGTCTGGATGCGCTCTACGAACAGCATCATAATTACGTTCACCATAGTTCATACCGACAGCATCCATAATTTCTGCGAGTTTCAAGAAATCACCTGTCGCTGCACGACTAAATTTGTTTTCCCCCATGGTTACATAACGCTCAGTATCAATCGCTTTGATAACTGCCTTCAATCGTTTAGCAGTTTCGATAGAACGAGGACTACCATTTGCCTCCTCTACCTCATTTCCAAGAGACCACATGACGATAGACGGATTGTTCTTATCACGTTCTACCATTGTTCTGAGATCAAAATCAGACCACTTCTCACCCTTCTTAGCCTCCGGATGAGTTGCATCTTGATCAAAGAACCGTCCATAGTCGTAAGTCTTCTTGCCACCATACCAAGTATCAAAAGCTTCCTCTTGAACCAAAAGACCTAAACTAGCTGCAGCATCAAGCAACTGAGGACTCGCTGGATTGTGGGTTGTTCGAATAGAGTTAACCCCCATATCTTTCAAGAGTTTTAATTTACGATAGGTAGCCTTATAATTCTCTTCTGCCCCCAAGGCTCCATTGTCATGGTGAATACTGACTCCGTGGAATTTCATGCGTTCACCATTCAGAGAGAAACCTTCCTTAGCAGTCCAATTGAAATAACGGTAACCAAATGTATCTTCTGTTACATCAACTAGTTGACCTTCTTTATAAACCTTTGTTTTCAACACATACAGTTGAGGATGATAACTTTTTGTCGTCCAAAGAGTTGGTTTATTAACTAGGATTGTTTGTCTGAAATCTGCAGTTTCATTTTCTGCTAAATTCTTCGTTTCAGAGCGGACTAATTCTGAAACAACCTTACCTTCCTTAGTAAAAATTTGTTGTTCCACAAAGACTTTAGCAGCCTTCTTATCCGTATTTTTAATCTTACTTTGAACCTGTGTTTCAACATTCCCTTCTTTTTGCTCAGCAAGTTTTGGAGTAGTGATATGATTACCATTTTCGGCAACATGGACTTTATCACGATAACTAAGGGTTACATCACGATAAATCCCACTTCCTGAATACCAACGACTACTTGGTTGCTTATTGGTCACTTGAACAGTAATTGAATTTTCACTACCATCCTTGTTTAAAAATTCTGTAATATCATATGAAAAATGATTATAGCCACTTGGATAATGTCCGACAAATTTACCATTTACATAGACCTTTGAATCCATGTAAACCCCATCAAAATTGATACGAACATCCTTATTCTTGTCTGCTTCGTCTAATATGAAAGTCTTACGATACCAAGCTGTTCCACCATTTAACTGCCCACCTTCATTACGAGCGGGAGACTTGTGATCAAAGTCAAAATAAATACTCCAATCATGAGGAAGATTCAATTTAGACCAATCATGAACATCCACATCTTTTTTTGAAAAATCTCCTTGGGCATTTAGTTTAAAATACCAATCTTTATTAAAATCTTGTTTTCGTTCCGATAATAGCTGTTTTTCCTTTTCAACTTCGGCTTTGTTTGACTCTCTAGACAGCACTTGCGATTTTTCAGAAGAAGGTTTAATCTCTGTGTCTGCTTTCACTTGGTCCTTTTCAGAAGTTTTTTTAGAATCCTCTTTCACTTCTGTTCCAGCTGTTACTGCAGATTCAACAGGCTTTGGATTTGCCTCTTCAGATTTCTGTTTGTTATCAGCCTTGTTTCCTTCTTCTACTTTATTTGGAGTTTCCCCTTTAGGACTAACCAATTCACGACTACTCTCGTTAGTAGGTGTAGTAGGTTCTGTATCCTTAGTCACTTTGTCTTCTGCCGATTCAGCTTTTGGTTTTACAAACTCACGCCCACCATTCTCATCAGCCTTTGCAATAGCAGCTACCACATCATCGGGAAGCTTATCTAAAGGTTGAGCTTGATGAACAGTTGTTTCTTCTGTTTTAGCATTGGATGAATCCACCTCCTCAGCTTGTACAGCAGAAATACCAAATATACTAGCCCCAATCATTACAGATGCCGCACCTATTGCAAATTTACGAATGCTATAATGACAACGTTTATCAAAAAGTCTTTTGTTCATTAAAATCCTCATTTCTTTTTCTTGATACAAAGTAAGCGCTTACTTTATTTTAAAAAATAACCTCCTTCTGAATACACAAACATGTACCAAGTTTTATAATATATTTTATATATTAAATATATCAAAAAGCACCTTAAATTGCAATTATTTTCCATTAATTTAACCCAATAAAATGATATATAAGAAGGGGTCATTTAAAAGGAATAGTTGCAATGAAAATAGCTTTCGGTTCTAGACTCTTTCTACTACAAATTGAATTCCATTAATATCTTTTTAAAACTTCAAATTTATAGTTTATAGACTGCATTACTCTACATAAAAAGAAGGCGAACCTCCTTCTACACTATTTTCCCTTAAATTCCGCAAAAGTCTGTAAGATTTTAGCAGCAACTGCTGGAGAAGGAGCTCCTTTAAGCTCTAACGTGTCATCTGCATATGGAGTAAGACCAGCAAAATCTCCTATCTGGACTGAATAGAGCGATGTTTTAAACAGTTCAATATCGTTTTGGTCATTTCCAAAAGCGATGAAGTTCTCCCCGCATAACTTTTCAACAGTTGTCGCCTTATGAGTATCCAAGGGATTAACATAAAGGCACTTTTCATGCGCATGATAAGACAGATGAGCCTGTCCTAGTCTTTCTAACTGACCAAGCAGATCATCAAGCAACTCCTCGTGGTCACCCATATAAACGACTACCTTAATCGGAGTCCCTAAGTCCTCAAGTTTCTGATGACGAGCCACCTTTAGGGGATCCACACTGGAAATAAATGGAATTTTTTCTACAATCTGACCGCTATAGTCAAAGCAATCATCTGCAAAAAAAGGGAGATTGTAGGTCTGGCAATAATCTACTAGCGCCTGATAAACACTAGCATCGAGATTCCTTTCAAAGATAGCCTTCCCCAAATGATAGGCCACACCACCATTCAACCCTATGACCAAGTGCTGACTGAGTTCAGGGCCTAATAAACCCAAGCAATCCCGATAAGAGCGAGCTGAGGCAAACACAAGCTCATGTCCATAATCTTCAGCCTTTAAAAGAACCTGCTGAATCTCCACATCTATGGTCATGTAGTCAAAAGATAGCGTTCCATCCAGGTCAAATACGAATTTCATCTTTCTAGTCCTTGTTTAGTGTTCGAAGCGCTGCCTGATAGGTTTGCTCCATTAGCATGGTAATCGTCATAGGACCAACTCCACCCGGTACAGGTGTGATGTGACTAGCAAGTGGTGCAACAGCATCATAATCAACATCTCCACAAAGCTTGCCATTTTCATCTCGGTTCATCCCAACGTCAATGACAACCGCTCCTGGTTTGACAAAATCAGCAGTCACAAACTTAGCGCGACCGATAGCAACCACCAGAATATCTGCTTTAGCAGCAACCTTAGCAAGATGATGGGTGCGTGAGTGAGTCAAGGTCACAGTCGCATTCTTGGCTAAAAGAAGCTGAGCCATCGGTTTTCCAACAATATTTGAACGACCGATGACAACCGCATTTTTACCTTCTAGCTCAATCCCATATTCATGAAACATTTCCATAATTCCTGCAGGTGTCGAAGGAATCATAACTGGATGACCAGACCAGAGGCGACCCATGTTTAGGGGATGGAAACCATCCACATCTTTTTCGGGGTCAATAGCTAATAAAACTGCCTCTTCGTCAATATGTTTTGGCAAAGGTAATTGAACCAAAATCCCATGCCAAGCTGGATCTTGATTGTATTTGGCAATCAAATCTAACAATTCCGCTTGGGTAATGGTCTCTGGAACTCGCACGACTTCACTACGGAAGCCAGCAGCGAGAGCTGACCGTTCCTTATTGCGAACGTAGACTTGGCTGGCTGGATTGTCCCCCACCAAAATCACCACCAATCCTGGAACTAGACCTATTTCTTCTTTTAGTTTGGCCGTCTTTTCAGCCAACTGTCCTTGTAACTTAGCCGCAAGAGCCTTCCCATCAATAATCTGAGCCATATCTCTTCTCTTTTCTATCAAATATCCTCTATTATATCAAAAAATAACTCGCCATCCTAACACTTCTTGCCTAATGGACCTTATAGTCTGAAACTATAAGAAAAAGCCCTTGTCGAGCTTTTATGCCTATTTATACTAGGTAAATCTGTCATGCTTTCTTTTTGACTTTTGGAGCCGGTAAGACTTCATACATCTCCTTGATTAATTTCATTAGAAATGATTTATCTTCAATGTCTTCTATCAAAATCATCTCCTTAGCTCCTTCATAAGGACGTTCAAGCCTAGTCTGTCCCAGTTGATCCAAGACCATCTTCACAGGCTTCAGTAACAAACGATTATCATAGATTCCCCCAATAATCTTCCCACGATAATAAAGGATATACTCTCCCATCATTGGACGATAACTCATCTCCTCTAACTCTGATAGCTGTTCGAGAATAAAATCTAAATACTCTTTACTGGATGCCATGATGCCTACTCCATTTCTTCTAAAAATGAGGTCTTACAAAACCTTACTCAAAAATTCCTTGGTCCGTTGTTCTTTTGTTTGATCGAAAATCTCCTCTGGTGTTCCATCTTCGACAACAACTCCATCCGCCATAAAGATAACACGGTCTGCTACCTCACGCGCAAAGCCCATTTCATGAGTCACAATCACCATGGTCATCCCTGATTTAGCGAGGTCTTGCATAACAGCTAGAACTTCTCCAACCATCTCCGGGTCTAGGGCTGAAGTCGGCTCATCAAAGAGCAAAACATCTGGTTCCATAGCAAGTCCACGTGCAATAGCAATCCGTTGTTGCTGACCACCTGACAAACTCTGTGGATAAGCCGTCGCCTTGTCTGGCAAGCCAACTTTTTCTAACAGTTCCTGTGCTCTTTTCTCCGCAACTTCCTTGCTTTCACCTTTGGTTTTAATTGGTGACAAAGTGATATTTTCCATCACTGTCATATTGGGAAAGAGGTTGAATTGTTGGAATACCATACCCATCTTTTCACGCATGGCAAAAAGGTCATTTTTCTTATCTGTGATATCAACTCCTTCAAAGATAACCTTACCTTTACTTGCTTCTTCAAGTAGATTCATCGAACGAAGGAGGGTTGATTTCCCGCTCCCTGACGGACCGATAATGACCACAACTTCTCCTCGTTTAATCTCAAGGTTGATGCCTTTTAAAACTTCATTTTTCCCAAAAGACTTATGTAGTTCTTCAATTTTAATCAAGGTTTCTGTCATTATTTCTTGTCTCCTTGTCCAATATGTTTTTCAAATGCTTTCAACGCCACTGTCAAAACAGAGGTCATAATCAAGTAATAAAAGGCTGCAAATAAAAGGGGAGTCAACGGTAAATAAGTTGTTGTTGCTACTGTCGTTGCACCATTCCACAACTCCATCACCCCAATTGCCGACAAGAGGGAACTATCCTTGATAATGGTGATAAATTCATTTCCCAGTGCTGGAAGAATATTTTTTATAGCTTGTGGCAAAATGACATAACGCATGGCATTTTTCGGACGAATACCAAGAGAGTATGCGGCCTCTAACTGCCCTTTAGGAACCGCATTGATCCCCGCACGAACAGTTTCTGAAACGTAAGCTCCACTGTTCATAGAAATAATCAGAATACCAGGAATCAAACGAGAAAGATCAACTCCTAAAATTCCCACTTGAATAGTCGGAGCATTGATATGCATAAGAGCAAAGGCAATCATAATCTGAACCATCATCGGAGTTCCACGGAAGATCCAAACATAGACATTTGCAAACCAAACGAGCGGTTTAAAGCGTGATCGCTGAGCAAAGGCCAGTAACACACCTATAATGGTTCCTAAGCAGACAACAAGGATGGAAATCAATACGGTAATCAGAGCACCATAGTTAAAATATGGTAAATACTTTGGTAAAAAAGAAAAATTCATATTTAATCAACTTTCTATGTATTAGATTGTATGATTATAACATGAATTGAATTAAAATGCAATCCTTTTTCCCTAATTTTAACAATTAACTTGATGGAATAGAGAAATAGAGAGAAATCACAGTTTTTTTCTAGTCAACTACCTCTTGTTTATGGTAAAATAGAAACGATAAGAAATGGAGGAGAATCAAAATGGAATCACATTTGGTTAGAATCATTAACCGCCTAGAAGCAATGACAAAAGATGGTGGAAATCTAAAACGTAATTTTGAACGTGAAGGTGTTGTTGTCGCAGAAGTTGCATACAGCCACGACGAAGAAAACGGATCACTCTTCACCCTTCGCGATGTCGAGGCTCGTGAAACTTATACCTTTGATAGCATTGATTTGATTGCAATGGAGATCTACGAACTCCTTTACTAATATAAAAACAACGGGCAGTAAGGCCCGATGAATGAGAATCCTTTTTGTCACCGCAAATGGGATTTTTTCTTACCTTCAAGTCGCTTAATCCTCCATAAATCCTTCTTTATAAAAACGACCACTTCCCAATCTTTTTACTTGCTTTACACCTTAATCATGCTATAATGAAAGTATAAAACTTTGACTATTTTTGACCTATTTTCTTAGGCCAAAAATAAGAATGAAATGAGGTAGATGTATGCTCTGTCAAAACTGTAAAATAAACGACTCAACAATTCATCTGTATACCAATATCAATGGACAGCAAAAACAAATTGATCTCTGTCAAAATTGCTATAAAATTATCAAAACAGATCCAAAAAATACCCTCTTTAAAGGAATGACTGACTTAAACAATCGTGACTTTGATCCTTTCGGAGACTTTTTCAATGATTTGAACAATTTCAAACCTTCTTCTAATAACGTCCCTCCAACTCAATCTGGTGGAGGATATGGAGGAAACGGTGGTTATGGACCTCAAAACCGAGGCCCACTTCAAACACCTCCTAGTCAAGAAAAAGGACTCCTAGAGGAATATGGTATCAATATTACTGAGATTGCTCGTCGGGGAGATATTGACCCTGTTATCGGTCGAGATGAGGAGATTATCCGCGTTATCGAAATCCTCAACCGTCGAACCAAGAACAATCCTGTCCTTATCGGAGAACCAGGTGTCGGTAAAACAGCCGTTGTCGAAGGTCTAGCTCAGAAGATTGTCGATGGCGATGTTCCCCATAAACTCCAAGGCAAGCAGGTCATCCGTCTGGATGTGGTCAGTCTAGTCCAAGGAACAGGGATTCGAGGCCAATTTGAAGAACGTATGCAAAAGCTCATGGAAGAAATTCGCAAACGCGAGGACATCATCCTCTTTATCGATGAAATCCATGAAATTGTTGGTGCAGGATCTGCTGGCGATGGCAATATGGATGCAGGAAATATCCTCAAACCAGCCCTTGCCCGTGGTGAATTACAAATGGTCGGAGCTACTACTCTCAATGAATACCGCATCATTGAAAAAGATGCTGCTCTAGAGCGCCGCATGCAGCCTGTCAAGGTAGATGAACCAACTGTCGAAGAAACCATTATCATCCTTAAAGGAGTTCAAAAGAAATACGAAGACTACCATCACGTCAAGTATACTGATGCTGCTATCGAAGCTGCTGCAAATCTTTCCAATCGCTACATCCAAGACCGCTTCTTGCCAGACAAGGCTATTGACCTGTTGGATGAAGCTGGTTCAAAGATGAATCTGACGCTGAACTTTGTTGATCCTAAAGTGATTGATCAGCGCTTGATTGAGGCTGAAAATCTCAAGGCTCAAGCTACACGAGAGGAAGATTTTGAAAAGGCTGCTTATTTCCGCGATCAGATTGCCAAGTACAAGGAAATGCAGAAAAAAAAGGTGACTGATCAGGATACTCCAATTATCAGCGAGAAAACCATTGAGCATATCATTGAGCAGAAAACCAATATTCCTGTTGGAGAACTCAAAGAAAAAGAACAGTCTCAGCTTATCCATCTAGCAGACGACCTCAAGGCCCATGTCATTGGTCAAGATGAAGCTGTCGATAAGATTGCCAAAGCCATCCGTCGTAATCGTGTTGGACTTGGAACTCCTAATCGGCCAATCGGAAGTTTCCTCTTTGTCGGACC
This sequence comes from Streptococcus sp. FSL W8-0197, assembly GCF_037963785.1. Lineage (GTDB taxonomy): Bacteria > Bacillota > Bacilli > Lactobacillales > Streptococcaceae > Streptococcus > Streptococcus oralis_CQ. The sequence continues at coordinate 1,377,172 of NZ_CP150168.1, forward strand.
AACTGGTGTCGGTAAAACAGAACTTTCCAAACAACTAGCCATTGAGCTCTTTGGTTCTGCTGACAGCATGATTCGCTTTGATATGAGTGAATACATGGAAAAACACAGTGTGGCTAAATTAGTCGGAGCCCCTCCAGGTTATGTTGGCTACGATGAAGCGGGTCAGTTAACGGAAAAAGTTCGTCGCAATCCTTACTCACTCATCCTTCTCGATGAAGTTGAAAAAGCCCATCCAGATGTGATGCACATGTTCCTTCAAGTCTTGGACGATGGTCGTTTGACAGATGGACAAGGACGAACAGTTAGCTTTAAGGATGCTATCATTATCATGACCTCAAATGCTGGTACGGGTAAGGCCGAAGCCAGTGTTGGTTTTGGAGCTGCTCGTGAAGGACGTACTAATTCTGTTCTCGGTGAACTCGGTAACTTCTTTAGTCCTGAGTTTATGAACCGTTTTGACGGCATCATCGAATTTAAACCTCTCAGCAAGGACAATCTTCTCCAAATCGTCGAACTCATGTTAGCGGATGTCAACAAACGCCTCTCTAGCAACAATATCCACCTCGATGTGACAGACAAGGTCAAGGAAAAGTTGGTTGACTTAGGTTATGATCCAAAAATGGGGGCGCGCCCACTCCGCCGTACCATTCAAGACCATATCGAGGATGCTATCACCGACTACTACCTTGAAAACCCAAGTGAAAAAGACCTCAAGGCAGTTATGACAAACAATGGCAAAATTCAAATCAAATCTGCCAAAAAAACTGAGAAAACAGAAGAGATTGCTTCTGAAATAGAAGAATAAACCTCATAAAAAGAACAGGAAACAAGATTTCCTGTTCTTTTTTTAATTCTCTTCTTGAACTTGATAGCGAAGAATTGTTTTTAATTTGCTAGGCTCCGTTCGATGAAGATTAGTGAGATAAATTTCTCGGTGGACTTCCGAAGTTCTTTTGAGTTTATGAAGATGACAAAAATGCTCCATCTCTGCAAAAGTCTCATTTTCAGTATCAAAAGGTCCTACATGAAGCATAGCAAGACTTTGGCCTTCTTCTATCATTTCAAAACGAATAGCTTCATAAAGAAGATTTGGCTTCTTGATTTTGACCTCTTCCAAAGCTTTTTCAAATAGTTCTCTCGTAATAAAATCGGGTTGCCCAATCATAATGCTATAAGAAAGCTCACTTTTTACCAGTTCTCCCTCCTTCTCCTTTTTCCATACACCTTCTAAAGGAAAGACAGTAAAATCAATGTAAACCTCATCCAGAGGAGCTTTTTTATACTTCATCTTTATCGCATAGGCCAAGGCATATAAGGCCCCTACGCGTTCTGAAAAATCTTCTTGATTTGGATCACCTTTACCATCAATCACGATATAGGATTGACCTGGTACCTGCAGGATGCTGGGCCTAGCTTTCACTTGATAAAGATTTTTTGCTTCTTTTCTCCATTCGTACTTCATTTGGTTCTTCTCCTTTCTATCTCTAGTATAGCACCAAATCCCTGACATCTTTTGTCAAGGTTTGTAAAGATTTTGGATTTTTTCTACTCTAGAAAGCAATTCCTTCTTCAGATGATTGGGGGCGAGTATTTCTACCCCATCTAGATAAGACAGGAGGTAAGTATACAGACTTTCATGCTCTGGTAGGACTGTCTTGACATAATAACACCCATCTTTCCCCAAGCTAATCTCATCTTCTGAAAAATCTTCATAAACCCGGAAAGCAAGCTTGGGACTAAACTTCAAGGAAACTTCGATTTGATGTACCACTTGATCTGAACCATCAACCCAATCCTCCACATTTTTCTGCTTCACAGTTTCAGTTGTTAGGTGATAATTCCTAATTCTAGACAATTTGAAAAAACGCCACTCTTCTTTCAAACAACAGTAGGCATGAAGGTACCAATCTCTCTTTTTAAATACGAGTCTAAAGGGCTCGACTGTACGAATCGTTTTCTGACCACACCCACCTAGATAAGTAATCACCAGTTGCCTTTTCTCTAGAATAGCATGTTTAATATTATCAAATAATTCTTTTTGACCTTCTCGCTTCCTCCAGTCAGTCAAGTCTACTTCTATCCAAGGGCTGGTAGAAACTTGAAAAATAGATTCCAACTTTTCAAGTAACATATCTTGCCTGTCATTTGTCAGGGCTTGAATTCCTTGCAAAGCTGATAGAAGTTCTAATTTTTCATCCTCCGACACGAGAGTACGATCCAGAACAAAGTCCTTCATTAAAAAGATTCCGCCCGTCTTTCCAGGTACTGAATATAGAGGGATTCCCGCCATACTCAACCGCTCAATATCGCGATAAATCGTTCGTACAGATACTTCAAATAATCGAGCTAATTCAGGAGCCGTTGTACTGCCTTTTTCTAAAAGTAGATATAGGATACGAAATAGTCTTGATTCTGCCATATAATCACCTCTCTTTTATTATACCAGTTATAGTGCTAGGGTTGGAAAGTTTAACTAGACAAGGATTGATCAAGACAAAGTAGCTTTTTCTGCATCAGTTCGTTGGTTTATTCTTGACAGCTTGCCCCTCGTCCATTATGATAATAATAAAGATACTAGAGAATGAGGAAAATGCAATGGCAAACCCAACTTATGGTGATAAAAAAGAGAATGTGACCTACCAGCCCCGCTATGGTGTGTACGCAATTATTCCGGATGCGGAGAAAAAACAAATTGTCCTAGTTCAAGCCCCCAATGGTGCTTGGTTCTTGCCAGGTGGAGAGATTGAAGCAGGCGAAGATCATCAAGAAGCACTGAAGAGAGAACTAATCGAAGAACTTGGCTTTACAGCTGAGATTGGAACCTATTATGGTCAAGCTGATGAGTATTTCTACTCTCGCCACCGTGATACCTACTACTACAATCCAGCTTATCTCTATGAAGCTATTTCTTTCCAAGAAGTACAAAAACCATTGGAAGATTTTAATCATATTGCTTGGTTTCCTATTGATGAAGCAATTGAAAAACTCAAACGTGGTAGCCATAAATGGGGAATTGAAGCTTGGAAAATCCAGCATGGAATTGGCTAAAATACACGATTTTATCCAAAAAGTGCTATAATAGAGTTAGAAAATCGGAGGAACTGTTATGAAGCTTATCAATACGACAAACTCACACTCGCAACTTGTTAAAAGCCAATTAGAAAGCACAGACGCAACTCTTGTTGAGGTCTATTCTGCTGGAAACACAGATGTAGTTTTCACACAAGCCCCGCTTCACTATGAAATCCTCATTTCCAACAAACACCGTGCTATTCGTGAACCTGAAATCGAAACCATCCAAGACTTCTTCTTGAAACGTAAAATCGACAAAGGAAGCATTGATGAAGCCAATATCAAGACGCTTTATTCAGATAAATTGATTGAGATTTCAATCCCTGTAAAATAAGAAAACCAGCCAAAAGCTGGTTTTCTTTTGCAAAAAAGATTGGTAGTGCACAGCTACCAATCTTTTAGTTTTATTTCACAGCTTCTTTTAATGCATCTACCTTATCCAAACGTTCCCATGGAAGGTCAATATCTGTACGTCCCATGTGTCCATAAGCCGCTGTTTGACGGTAAATTGGGCGTTTGAGATCCAGCATTTGAATAATTCCTGCAGGGCGAAGGTCAAAGATTTGACGCGCTGCTTTTTCAAGCTTGCTTTCAGCTACTGTTCCTGTACCAAAAGTATCGATACGAACAGAAACAGGCTGCGCCACCCCGATGGCATAGGCCAATTGTACTTCTGCCTTCTTAGCAAGACCTGCTGCAACGATGTTCTTGGCAATGTAGCGAGCTGCATAAGAGGCTGAACGGTCCACCTTCGTCGCATCCTTACCAGAGAAGGCACCTCCACCATGACGAGAGTAGCCACCATAGGTATCCACGATGATCTTACGACCAGTCAAGCCTGAGTCCCCTTGAGGTCCACCGATTACAAAGCGACCAGTTGGATTGATGAAGAATTTTGTCTGCTCATCCAAGTAAGATGCTGGAATTACTTCTTTGATAACCTTGTTAATCACATCATTGTGAATTTGTTCATTGCTAACTTCTGGGTCGTGCTGAGTTGAAATAACGACTGTATCCACCCGTACTGGACGGTCATTTTCATCATACTCAACCGTAACTTGTGATTTAGCATCTGGACGGAGATAGCTGATTTCACCAGACTTACGAAGTTCTGCCAAACGACGAACCAACTTGTGGCTAAGTGAGATTGGTAAAGGCATGAGTTCTTCTGTCTCATCCACCGCAAATCCAAACATAAGACCTTGGTCACCAGCACCAATCAAGTCCAGTGGATCTTGATCTGCATTTCCACGAACTTCCAAGGCTTCGTTAACACCTTGGGCGATATCTGGTGACTGCTCAACAAGTGACGGATGAACTCCCACCGTCTCCGCAGAAAAACCATACTCTGTATTGGTATAACCAATCTCTGCAATGGTATCACGAACCACTCGGTTAATATCTACATAAGCATGTGTAGAAATTTCACCAAAAACATGGACCGAACCTGTGTATACAGCTGTCTCGGCAGCAACGTGCGCATCTGGATCCTTTGCTAAAATAGCATCCAAAATCGCATCTGAAATTTGGTCTGCAATCTTATCCGGATGCCCCTCAGATACAGATTCAGACGTGAATAATTTACGTTCTGACATAAAAATGTCCCCCCTTAAAAAATATTGTTATAGAGTTACAAAGTACTGATAGGAAAACTACTAGTAATGAATACCTACCATCTTATCGGGACTATATAACCTTATCATTATACCACTTTTTACTTTTTTTTGCAGTATTTTCTCTAAATCAAAAAAAGAACCTTACGGCTCTTTTCTCGGCATAATAATTTGGCTTGTACTCCATAATACAGAAGATCATACCTATGTTTATCTGCATACTTCGTTTACAAACTACCTATTTTTTCGTCTGCTTTTTCCTCACAATGTTTTAACAAACAATCTTCCAGTTAGGCTTACTGTTCCTTAGACTTTCTATTGCTTACAGTTAAGCCAAGTCCAGCCATTAGGAGGCCAAGTCCCACAATACCATAGTTCGCTGTATCATTACTTCCTGTATCAGGGAGTTTCGCCACTTCTTTTTTATAAGCTGTAGCTACTGGAACTGTGGTAGTTGGAGTCGCACTTCCTGTCTGAGCAACAGGTAGTGTTGTACGACGTTCTAGGTAAAATTGGTAATTATCTTTCGTTACCTTGTAATTGTGTCCTTCAGTCACAGTTTCAACAATCCATGTAGTTGCATCCTTAGTTAAAGAATCAGCCAAGTTACGATTAATATTCATTAATCGACCTTCAGATACAAAATCTTTATAGCTAATATCGGTCCCTGTCGAAGTTGCAACAATTCTTTCGATTTTTGCGGCTTTCAAAGACGCAAGAGTATTCGCCATCGTTGGAATTGAAGGATCCTCCTTCATTGGAGCATCTGTCAACAATACGACAAACTTTTTATTTTTAGGTGACTTAGACCAGTCGTAGGTTGAAACAATTTGTGTAAGAGTAGGTGTAGATGTTTCAGGGAAGTCTCCACCATGTGCAAGCTTAATGCCTGCTAAGGCTTTTTCAAGCTCAGCTGGGTCAGAGGTAAAATAAGATTCATTAAATTTTGTTAAAATTGTACCCTCATCTGCTAATCCACCTATACGTCCATATACTTCATCACTAAAGGTAGCTAATCCAAAACGTGCTGCTACTCCATCTTTAGCAAGATTTCTTGCAAACTCATTGATATTGTTACGGACAGTGTCAATAGTTCGAGACATAGATGCTGAACGGTCAACAACAAAAACGATATCGGCAGAGTTAGATTTTGAAATCGTTCTTGTCGCTTTCTTGATTTCGACTGTAGTTGTTTTATCAACACGTTCATATTGGGTATAAGAATTTCCATCTTCATCTTTCCCACTCACTGTACTCTCAGTTGTTTCAGTCTTTGGAGCAGGAAGTTCTTCACTTTTTACAGGTGCCACTTCTGTCTTTGTGACTTCAACTGTTGCAGTTTCTTCATGAATCTTTTGATCACCTTCTTGGCGTTCTTTCACGTCAATAGGTGAAACCTTCTTAGAAACATCAACAAGTTCTCCAGGTTTTGCATCTGATTTGTTAACGACTGGTTTCGCCTCATCAGCTTTAATTTCTGCCACAGCAGCTTCGACTGCCGATTTACTTGCTTCGGTTTTCTTTACTGTTTCAGTTGAAGCAGATGCCGGTTTTGTTGTTTCATCTGCAGACACCTGTCCGACCTGAGCAAAAGCAAACAAAATTGCTACAGAAGCCAACCCAACTTTCATTTTACGGAATGAAAAACGTTGTTGTTTCATAAATGATTTATCCATAGAAGTCCCCTTTTCTTTTTACGGATCAAATGCTATAATCCGATTGTTTTATAGTATGATAACACAAATTTGTATAGTTTTCAATTTTTTTCCTTACAATTTCAATAAAATGTTGGTCTAAAAACAAGTTTTAAAGCTAATACTGTTTTATAAATCAAATTTTTTTAAGTATATAATTATTAGTTCTATCGAATACTTCAGGAAATAAAAACTCAGTAGAATCAGGTGATTCTACTGAGTTTTTAAAATGTTTGGCGTTTGGCTTTACGCTCAGCACGGCCACGAGCACGATTTTCAGCACGCTTGGTTTTGCGGCGTTTTTCATCCACCGCCCATTGAATCTTCTTCTTATAGCCTGGTTTGACTTTTTTCTTTTTCTTTTTAACCAAGCCAATCATTTCAATATCAAGCTTATCTTGCTTCTTTTCACGATTGGCACGACGATCACGGTCATAGGTATCTTGAAACTCTCCATCTTTGACCATCTTAGGAGTAAACTTAATTCCTAATTTCTCCAACTCACGGATATCCGAGTCATCGCTTGGCTGGTAAAGGGTAATAGCTGTACCAGGCAGTCCGTTGCGCCCAGTCCGTCCAACACGGTGAACAAAGAAGGACAAGTCTTGCGGAATGGCATCATTAATAACATGGCTGACACCTTCAATGTCAATTCCACGCGCTGCCAAGTCCGTTGCGACAATGTACTCAAAATCCAGATTTTTCACCTGATTCATGATCCGCTTGCGTTCACGAGGAGCAATATCCCCATGAATCTTAGCCACCTTCAATCCTTGAGCAGTCAAGTATGCATGTAACTCATCAGCACGCATTTTTGTGTTAACAAAGATCATTGCCAAATAAGGCTGCATCAACTGAGTCAGCTGGTAAATTTGAGCATTTTTGTCGCGGCCCTTGGTCGAAATCAACCAGTTATCAATCGTATCTGAGATGACTGTTTTTGTCTTGATTTTTTCCATGACAGGATTTGACAAGTATTTTTTCAAGAACGGTTGCAATTTTTGTGGAATAGTTGCTGAAAAGACCATGAATTGCAAGTCTTTTGGAAGGCTCCCTGCAATCTTATCAACGGTTTCCAAGAATCCCATATCCAAGGTCATATCGGCTTCATCGACGACAAAGGTCTTGGCCTTGTGAATAGCCAAATCACCAGATTTGAGCAAGTCATAGATGCGACCTGGCGTTCCGATAACGATATGTGGTTGGTTGCTAGCCAGTTTTTCAATCTGACGCGCCTTATCCGTACCACCCACATAATTAACCACACGAACTTCGACATCTGAGTGAGCTGCAATCTGACGAGCTGCTTGGTAGATTTGAGTGGCCAACTCACGACTTGGTGCAGTAATGACTGCTTGCACACTATCGCTAGTTTCATCTAATTGCTGGAAAATAGGTAATAAGAAAGTATGAGTCTTTCCTGAACCTGTTTTTGACTCGCCCACCAAATCACGACCTGCCAATACAATAGGGATTAATTTTTCTTGTACCTCTGTTGGAGTTGTAAATTTCAACTCCTCCAAGGCTTCTACTATATAATTTTTAAATTGAAATTTCTTAAATGACATACTATCCTCGATTCTATCCTTTCAATTATACCATATTTTATCCTATTGCAGTAGTCCCATTTGAGTCTCAGTCCTGTAGTAAAGATTCGAATAGATTAAAAGGTTGGAACCTCTGATTCCAACCTCTTTCATTATATCCAGGTCAATACAGCATTCAAACCATAATGATCACTGACTTGTGGACTATTTTGGCCATCGAAAACTACTTGTAAACTCTCTACTTCTAATTCCTTGGTCGTAAAGACGTAGTCGATTCGTAGTGGCTCAGTATTGCCTTTCCAGCCATCAATTTCTGGTGGAACGGTATAGCTACCACTTCTTTCTTTCGCAACTTCAAACGCGTCTTGTAATCCTAATGGGCTAGCTAAAATCGCTTGATAGCCTTCCTGACCAGCTGGATTATTAAAATCACCTGCTAAAATCAGAGGTTTGTTCAACTCTTTTAGTACAGCCTCAAATCGTGCCCACTCTTCTTGGAAACCTTTATCCCACCAAGAGAGATGAACGCTTGAAAGAGCAAGTTCCTTACCTTCAACCTCTGTCTCAGCCAAGGCAACACGGCGAGTATGGTAGTCCGTTGGATCATCTACATCTGACACTAAAATTTCACGCGCTTTGATAGGTGTTTTAGATAAGATAGCTACGCCTTCATGGTAGCGGTCATAGCCAATATGATTGTAAGCCCAAGTCCAGTAGTAATTTTTCCCTTTCTCAGCCAATTTTTCAACTAGAAGTCGGACATAGTGATCCTGGTGAATGGGTTCTGCTGATGGTAAAGCTTGATAGTGATTGTTAACCTCTACCTCAGGCGAAGTCATTTCTTGATTGATTTCTTGGAAACAAATCAAATCATAGTCCTTATCAAGAATGTCTTGGAGTAAGATTTGGAATTTTTCCTCTGCTTCCTTCTCCATCCAACTGTGGGTATTGAGTGTTAGAAATTTCATGCTTTTCTCCTAAAACAAGAGGTTGGAAAACAGCTTCCAACCCCAAGTATATTACAATTCTACTTTAGCAACTGCTGTTTTAGCTGCAAGAGAACCTGTTTGTTCTAATTTAACTGATTTGAGGACATCACCATTTGTGAAGACAACCACTGTTGATGTTTTGCGTCCTGCTTCTCGAATAGCATCTAAGTCAGCTGTGACAAGAAGATCACCAGCAACCACTTTTTGTCCTTCAGAGACATGAACAGTAAATGGTTTTCCTTCAAGACTTACTGTATCCAAACCAATATGAACAAGCACTTCAAGACCTGAGTCAGTGACAAGACCAAGAGCGTGTTTTGTTGGGAAGATACTTGATACAGTACCAGTAACTGGAGATACAATGTTACCATTTGCTGGCTCTACTGCAAATCCATCACCCATCATTTTTTGAGCAAAAACTGGATCTTCCACTTGTTCCAAGGCAACAACTTGACCATCAGCTACTGAGTAAACTTCTTCAGTTACACCTTTGTAGTGTACAGTATTTTGTTGAGTTTCTGTCATTTGGCTTGGAAGAGTTTCAGGAATAATTTCACCTGAATCAAGGATATCTTGGATATCAGATTTCAATACGTCAGCTTTTGGTCCGTAGATAGCTTGGACACCTTGTCCTTTCATGACAAGACCCATAGCTCCTTCTGCTTTCCATTGTTCCTCAGTACCAACGCGATCTGCATCTTTAACAGTTACACGAAGACGAGTCATACATGCATCCACATCTACGATATTTGCACGACCGCCAAGAAGGTTAATGATATTTACGGCTTGAGAAGCTGCTGCAACTTTTGGAGTTCCAGGAGTTGCTTCTTCTGATGCTCCTTCAGCTGTTTCGTAGTTTCCGTTACGTCCTGGAGTTGCGTAGTTGAATTTTTTGATCATGAAGTTGGCAATGAAGTACATGATAACCGCAAAGAGAACAGTTACCCAGATAAAGTTAACGATATCCATACCAATACCAGCATTAATTGCCAATGGTGTACGAGTCAAGAATTCAATTGAACCGAATGAGTGGACACGAAGGTGAACAATATCTGCCATAGCAAAGGCAGCACCTTGAACTACTGAATAAACAAGGTAAAGCGGTGTTGCGATGAACATGAACATATACTCGATAGGTTCAGTAACCCCTGTCAAGAATGTTGCAAGGGCTGTCGCAATCATCATACCCTTGTATTGGTGTTTCTTGTCAGCATCAACATTGCGGTAGATAGCAACGATGACACCCATCAAGATACCAAATGAACCAATCATTTGTCCAACTTTGAAACGAGCTGGAGTGACTGTTGTAAGAAGGTGTTGGTATTGGTCAGCATTTGAGCCTTTAAGGTTAACAAGGTCAGTTACCCATGCAAGCCAAAGTGGATCTTGACCAAATACTTGTGTTCCTTTTGCTGCACCAGTTAACACTTCGTATGTTCCACCAAGAGCTGTATAGTTCATTGGGATTGTCAACATGTGGTGAAGACCGAATGGCAAGAGCAAACGTTCCAAAGTACCATACAAGAATGGTGCAAGGACTGGAGCAGTTTCTTGTGAGTTGGCAATCCAAATACCGAAGTTGTTGATACCTGTTTGAACTACTGGCCAAAAGGCAGCAAGTAGAATTGCAGCAATAGCTGAACGAAGAATAACGACGAATGGTACGAAACGTTTACCATTGAAGAATGAAAGGGCGTCAGGAAGTTTACGGAAGTTGTAGTATTTGTTATAAGCTGTTGCCCCAACAAAACCAGAGATAATCCCTACGAAAACCCCCATGTTAAGAGCTGGTGCCTCAAGAACGCTGATAAAGTAGTCAGCAACCTTGATTGAACCACCAAAGAAGGTAGTAACCATTGCTTCAGGGTTTTTCAACATATCACCTGTAACACCGAAGATAGCACCTGTGATACGGTTAATCAAGATAAAGGCAAGTCCAGCTGCAAATGCACCACCTGCACGTTCTTTTGCCCAGCTTCCCCCAATAGCAAGGGCAAACAAGATATGAAGGTTACCGATAACCCCCCAACCAATTTGCTCAAGGATTCCACCTGTAATCACTAGAGGAGCAAGGTTTGGGTCGATCATCACGATTGATTTACCGATTGAGATCATCAATCCCGCCGCTGGCATAACGGCGATAACCACCATTAAAGCCTTACCGAATTTTTGCCAAAATTCGAAAGACAAGACATTTTTGAATGTAGCTTTCATCATTCAAATCTCCTTTATTTTATTTAGGCAAACGTTTTACGAAAACGTTTGCATTTGGTTATGTATTAATTATACCACTTTTATTTTTTTTGTAAAGGCTTTTATAAAAAAATTGTCTATTTTTTTAATTTTTAGAAAGGAAAAAGAGAAGTTTACGAAAACTTCTCTTTTAAATATGTATTATTTTTCTGATTTGTTCTGCAATTTGCATTTAAATCCAACTAGATCTTCAAGAATCGACGCATTGAAATCCCTGAACCAATTGAACCAATGAAAATTCCGATTATAAATAATAGGACTGTCATCAGAGGGATAAACACATCTGGCGTAATCATTGACAAGTTTTGACCTACCAAGGATTTATTGACCGATTGATAAACCATATTGTAAACAAAGAATACAAGGACTGAAGGAATTGCTGCACCAAGCAAGCCAATAAAAGCACCTTCTAGCAAGAATGGACCACGGATATAGCCATTTTTCGCTCCTACAAGACGCATGATCTGAATCTCACGACTACGTGAAATAATAGTGATACGAATGGTATTGGAAATGAGGAAGACTGCGATAAAAATTAAGAGCCCTGCAATAACCAATCCCCAAACACGGATAAAGGAAGCTAGTTCAAAAAGTCGTTGAGTGTTGGCTCCACCATCTTGAACCTCTGATACTCCCTCAATTTTCTTAGCTTCTTCAGCTACCGTTTTAACATCACTCGGAGAATTTGTATCGACGATATAGGCATCATAGAGAGGGTTTGCATCCCCTTCAAAGACCTTCCAATCGTCACCCATTGTTTCCGTTAGTTTTTCGTACTGTTCTTCTTTACTTGAGAAGGTAACACTCTTAACAGCAGGCATAGCTTTCAAAGCATCATAGACCTTGTGGTAGTCATTATTGGTAACTGTCTGACCTTCTTTTTCAATCGTTTCACTGTTATCAGCTACATCCTTACGAATGTAAACCATGACCCGAACGTTGTTTTCAATATCGGTAGCCAGTTTTGCTGTATTAAAAATTACAGATGCAAACAGGGCAACAAGTGTTAAGGTAATCATAACCGAACTCACTGCTGCTACTGTCATCCAGCCATTTCGTTTTAAACTTTTTAATGATTCAAATAAATGGCGAAAAAATCTACTAATCATCGTATCCATATTCTCCTTTAGCTTCGTCACGAACGACACGGCCATTTTCAATGGCAATGACACGGTGGCGCAAGGTATTTACAATCTGGCTATTGTGGGTTGCCATCAAGACAGTAGTACCTTGGAGATTGATGCGTTCCAACAGATTCATAATTTCCCATGAATTATCTGGGTCCAAGTTTCCTGTTGGCTCATCGGCAATCAATACCTTAGGATTGTTGACAATCGCGCGAGCAATCGCAATCCGTTGCTGCTCTCCACCTGAGAGTTCATTAGGGAAAGAGCGAACCTTATGTTTCAAACCAACCAGGTCCAATACTTCCATAACACGTTTTTTGATGTTGCGACGGCTCTCACCGATTACTTCCATTGCATAGGCAATATTCTCATAAACAGTCTTCTTAGGTAAGAGTTTGTAATCCTGGAAGACTACCCCAACACTACGACGTAGCAGTGGGACATCTTTCTTCTTAATTTTGACTAAATTAAAGCCTGCAACTGTTAGGCTTCCTTTTTCGATCTTTACTTCTCGGTATAAAGCTCGAATAAAGGTTGACTTACCTGCCCCAGAAGGTCCTACGATATAGGCAAACTCTCCTGGTTCAATGGTAACAGATACACCACGCAGGGCAGTCGTTCCATTGTCATACTTTTTGACAACATCTCTCATTTCAATGATTGACATATGAGTTCCTTTCTATCTTAGCTGATTCGCCACTTGAGGTAGGCATCGATAAAACCATCAAGGTCTCCATCCATCACCTTATCTACCTGAGCAACTTCAAAGCTTGTACGGTGATCTTTTACCATAGTATAAGGCGTGAAAACATATGAACGGATTTGGCTTCCCCATGTGATTTCTTTTTTCTCACCTTTAAGGGAATCAACTTCCGCAGCTTTCTTTTCTTGCTCCATTTGATAGAGCTTAGCCTGCAACATCTTCATGGCACGATCTCTATTTCCATACTGGGTACGATCGACCGTTGATTGGACGACAGTTCCCGTAGGAATGTGTGTCAAACGCACACCTGTTGAAACCTTATTGACGTTTTGTCCACCAGCACCACCTGAACGGAAGGTATCCATTTTGATATCATCTTCACGAATCTCCACTTCGATGGTATCATCCAACTCAGGCATAACCTCTACGGATGTAAATGAAGTATGGCGACGTTTGGCAGAGTCAAATGGCGAAATACGGACCAAACGGTGAACACCCATTTCTGATTTAAGTAGGCCATAAGCATTGGGTCCTTCAAAAGACAAGGTAACAGACTTGATACCTGCTTCATCACCAGCCTGGTAATCCAAGACTTCTACTTTAAAGCCTTTGGCATTTCCATAACGAGTATACATACGAAGCAACATATCGCCCCAGTCCTGTGCCTCAGTACCACCAGATCCTGGATGGATTTCTAAGATTGCATTATTATGGTCATAAGGTTCTGACAAGAGAAGGGTCATCTCGTAGCTGGTCATCATCTTATCCAGTTCTGTCAACTGTTCGACCAGTTCATCATGGACTGACTCGTCTTCTGCTAAAAAGTCCAATAAAATCTCAACTTCATCCTGCAACTCTTCCATTTTACGGAAGGTGTTGTAGGTGTTTTTTAATTCATTTAATTCTTGCGACGTTTTTTGGGCCGCGATATTATCGTTCCAAAAATCAGGTTCTGTCATCTTGTTTTCCAAGATGGCAATCTCTTCCTCTAAGCCTTCGAGGTCAAAGAGACCCCCTAAAAGAAGCTAATTTTTCACGATTTGCGTCAATTTTTTGACGAATTTCTGAAATGTCCATAGATACTCCTTTTCATATCGTTTTATTATACCATAATCTCTCATTTCTTTCCATATTTTGCTTTTCACAGCTTTTGATGGCAGAAGAAAAGAGGCTCTAAAGCCTCTTGTTTAAAGGACTTTGGCAGAGGTATGAGTAATCTCCTCCACTTGAATTCCTTCTTTTTCAAACTTATCTTTTAATGCAGTCAAATCGATTTTTCCATCAATTTGAACTTCGATGACGACCTTGCCATCCTTACGTGGAATGTTTACAGTATGGGAAATATTTAAATCCTCTTCTACAATTAAAGCTACAATTTTCCCCAGTACTCCTACTTCATTTTCTGTAATGAAACGAACCCGAATCCCCTCTTCTCCGTATCCGGCGATTTCCAAGAAAGCCTGAAAAACATCGCGATCTGTAATGACACCGTAGACCTGATGATTGTCTACGACTGGTAATATCCCAATTTTATTTTTCAGCATCAGGTAGGTCGCATCTTCTAGACTAGCATAGCCAGAAACCGTCACGACATCTCGAATCATTACATCTTTTACTTTGGTTTTATTCAGAAGATAATTCATCTCATAGATAGAGAGACTGGTTGCTTTAGATGGGCTGGCTTCCGCAATGGTTCCTTCTGTTACCAATCCGACTAATTGATCGTTTTCGATAACAGGTAAACGGTGCAAGCCTTGCTCGCGCATCAAATCTGCTGCATGTGCTACAGTCGTATCTGGACTGATATAAACTACCTTACGGGTCATGAAATCTTTAACTGCCATGAGACTTCTCCTTCTATATTGCTACTTTTATTATACACTTTCTTAGAAAATCTATCAAACGCTTTCATCTCTTTTTCAAGATTTTGAATAATCTGAGAAGTTTGCATAAAATACCAGTGTAAGTTAAAAGGGAACCGAAGTCCCCTCTCTTCTTAAATCGTAACAGTGTCTCGATCTTTTATCATATAACGTTTCAGTGGGCTAAGACTAGCTAACCAGTATAATAGACCGCCAAATAGCGCAGTAAATCCGCTACCCGTTGTGATTAAAAAGATTGGACTTTGAATTTGTGCAGTGACAGGGTTGTAGACAAATAGTACCGCTACCAATAAGGAGATAAATACGCAAGACAAGCCAACTAAGTTAAATCCTTTAGTAAACTCGTAGGCGTCATGCCCTTCAAGGAAATAGGCTGAACGCAAGTCGAGTTTTCGTTTTCTTAAGATAAAATAGTCGACAACAATCATACCAATAATTGGCCCTTGAATATAGGCAGCTAGGGAAATGAAGGATCCGAAATACTCTTCTACTCCTCCCCAGATAGTGAGTAGACTCACGTAAACCATGGCAATCCAAACCATTAGTTTATAGCTTACTTTGGGCATCCCACTTTTTACAATCATACAGTTCACGTATGATCCTGTCCCCTGGGTTCCAATATTAGCAAAGGCTACTAGTAGTAGACTTAAGAGAGCAAAGGCTGGGGTGCTTAGAGTTGATAGCATGGTTGTTGGATCACTTTCATACACGCCTGTTTTGACAAACATGGCTAGAGCCATGACTCCACCTGTCGCAACGAAGAATGGAGCCACAACTCCGTATGATAAGGCTGTAGCCCAATAACCACTGCGTTCTGATTTTGCTAAACGTGGTAAAACCAATGCTTGTGTAGACCAAGAAAAGGCAAAGGCAACATTTCCTTCTCCGGAGAGCATGAAGCGTTCTAATGGCGTCAAATCTCCTTGAGTGGCTGGTTGGATATTCATAATATCCGTTATAGGAACGGCGACAAAGCAGATTCCAACGATAATGAGACCGACAATCAATAAGGCGATAACCAAGAAGCGATTGGTCCATTTAATCACTTCTGGGCCACCAAGAGCAATGAGAGTTCCAAGCAGAACACAGAGGGTACCAAGAATAGGCGCCCATACTCCCTTGTCCAA
Organism: Streptococcus sp. FSL W8-0197; assembly: GCF_037963785.1. Classification (GTDB taxonomy): domain Bacteria; phylum Bacillota; class Bacilli; order Lactobacillales; family Streptococcaceae; genus Streptococcus; species Streptococcus oralis_CQ. The sequence goes on from NZ_CP150168.1 coordinate 1,393,180, forward strand.
ACCAAGACCAAAATTATTTGCCAAATGGATCATGGAACTAGCAAAAAGATTGGCCGCAACAGCATACCATCCAAAGTTAGCCAAGCTAATAATGGTTGATAACAGGGCTACACCTCTTTTTCCTAGAACAGCTCTCAACCAAATCCACAAATCAATTCCATACTTAACCGCAAACAAAATAGGAAGACATTCAATAAAGACCCAGATAATGTTAAAGCTAAAAATATTTATCAACATTTGATTAAAGGTCAAATATTGAGCTACATAGGCTCCTTGGGTATAACACCAAGTAGCAATGGCAAAACCACTTGTCGATAGAAAGAGATCCCAGAAAGAATACTGACGATCCTTATTGGTCATGGGAACAATTCCGGTTATGGTTTCTTGTTGGATATAGTCATTCATTTTAGACATGTTATTGAATTCCTCCCGTCATTGCTAAGATAATCAAAATAAGGTTGATTAGGACTATGGAGATGATTAAAATGAAATCACTTTTTAGGAAGGGTTGAACAAACTCGTAGTTGGGCGACTCCATTTCTTCCAATCTTCTCTTTGTTTCAGTTGCTACTAATTCTTCAATTTCAGATGTCGTTTTCATCTTAGTTTTCCTCCAAATACAAATCAAGAGCTAGTTGTCCATATTGTTTGGTATAGCGATACCAGATGTAGAGAAATTCACCAACTGGTTTTCCGACACTCTCCTGGAACAAAGCCCACAAGAACCAATAATATGAGGTTACTGCTACATAAGCCAAGTAGTGACGTTTGGTTTTCCTATCTGGTACTTCCTGTAGATACAATTCCAGTACTTTTTCAGCATCCTCCACGGTATAATTGGAACACGCGATAAAGGTGCCCAAATCTCCTGCTGGCTCTCCCATTCCAGAATATTCCCAATCAATCAAGCTCATTTCGCCTGCTTCATTCAACAAGAAATTAGGACTATAGGAATCTCCATGACAAAGAACAACCTGTTTCGGATCGTTCTGTAAATAATTTTTGAGAAGTGAAACAGTTTCATCCAATTCCTCGAGGCCATCAAATTCAAATCGATTTCTAGCCTTCAATTTTTCTCTAAAATCATCAATTCCTTCAAATTGGTCAAAGGAATGTTCCGTTTTTTCTCCAGATTGGTGTAACCGTCTCAAGAGGTCCATTGCTTGTGCCACATCATCCCAATTATCATAATCCAGTTGCTTAGCATTGGGAATAAATTCTGAAATTTTCCAGCCCTCATCCTTGTTCATAGCTACGAAGGTACGGTCAATCTTTAATTTTGCAGCAATTTCCATTGAAGCTGCTTCACTAGCTCGGTCGATATAATTTTCTGTTCCCCTACCCGGATGACGGTAAACATATTTTTTCCCTAGACAGTCAAATGAAAATGATGTGTTGGTTAACCCATCTTTTAGAGGTTTGATATTGACAATATCTGAAGCCACACACTTTAATGTCTTACAGATATTATCAATAATGGCCGAATCTGCATTTACCAAATAACGTTCATCAAATTGACGGAGTTCATCTAGTGAATCAAATTCTTTAACAATATCCGCTGAATAGTGGCGGGCTTCTAAAAGGAGTTCCTTGACATGGCGACTATAGTAATCCTCCCAAAGCTGTTCCCGATAAGGTTCGTGTTTAAACTCGCTTTCTAAAATTTCCTTGAATTTCTCGCTAAATGCACGGTCGAAATAAACGTGCCCCACCATGGCCCAAGTATTTTCTCCACCAATTTGGATATCAATGATGGTGTGATTCGAATCCTCTATCGCACAATATTCGTCCGTTTGACCTTCTGCAAATATCGTCGAGTAATAACCACTATAAATATATTGCTCAAACGGATTTTCCACAAAATAATTATCCGATGAACAAATATAAGTGTTGGAAAGTTGATCTTTAACCAACATAAGAGATGAGCAGTTATTGTATTTGTAGTAATCATTATTCACTACAATTTTTACACCAAACTTCTCTGCAAGATAGAACATTTTTTCTTGAAGATAGCCTACAATAACAGTTATATCTTCTATTCCTGCTTCTTGCAGCTGTCTGATTTCCCTCTCTATCAAGCGTTCCCCCTTGACTTGAAGCAATCCTTTTGGAATCTCATAAGACAAAGGAGCAAAACGACTACTCATGCCAGCAGCCATTATAATGGCATTTTTTACTCGATAGGGTTCTAAAACTTTCTGGCCTAGTTCAGTTAAGTGATGCTCCTCATCAAGCCACTTCTCTTCTTTCAGTTTTTTCAATAATGTGTTGATTGTTCCTAAAGATAGGTCTAACTCTTCAGCTAACTGTCGCTGAGTAAATGTCTTTTCTTTATGTATCAACATAAAACGCAAAAGTTTAAATTGTTTTTCTGTTAGCATTTCTAAGTCCTCCTGTTCAATTTTTTCTTACTCATATTATAATATGAACAAAAATGACTGTCAATTCAAATAGGGAAACAATGAGTAAAAATTAAGACCTTCTTCCCTTTCCTCAAAAAACATATAAATAAAAGAGCTCCTTATTCTGGAGCCCTGAAATATTTTATATTTTTGATAAGTAAGATAAGTAGTCGTATTAGGTGTCGCTTGGCTGCAATCCTTATCCTCCGACTAAAACAATCCACTGGATTGGATGATTACTTACGCAATCTCTATCTGCCGAATAAAAAGGTCCCCCGGACTATAATGATGATTACTTCGTAATCTCCATCTGCAACCTAAACTAGTCTCCCAGACTAAAGGAGAATTGCTTACGCAATCCTTATCTGCCGACTAAAAAGGTCCCCCAGACCTTTTTAGCCACCTAGGTATGCTTTTCTGACTTCATCTGATGCTGCGAGTTCTTTTCCTGTTCCTGATAGGACAATCTTTCCTGTTTCAAGTACATAACCTCGATCAGAGATAGCAAGGGCCTTGTTAGCGTTCTGTTCAATTAGGAGAACTGTTGTTCCTTGCTTCTGAATATCTTGAATGATATCAAAAATTTCTTGGATAAAGATCGGGGCAAGTCCCATTGACGGCTCATCCAAGAGAAGGAGCTTAGGTGTAGACATGAGAGCGCGTCCCATAGCCAGCATCTGCTGTTCACCACCTGAAAGAGTTGCCGCATCTTGGTTTTTGCGTTCTTCCAGACGAGGGAAACGTGAAAAGACTTTTTTCAAGTTAGCTTGATTTTCTTCACGATTTTTCTTTAAAAAGGCTCCCATTTCCAAGTTTTCCATAACAGTCAAGCCTGGAAAAACATGGCGTCCCTCAGGGACTTGTGAAAGGCCACCTGCTACGATTTTTTGCGCAGGCAACTTTTGAATTTCTTTTCCCAAAAACTCAATTTTACCAGCACTTGGACGAACCAAACCTGAAAGGGTACGAAGAATGGTTGTTTTACCGGCACCATTGGCACCGATAAGGGAAACAACTTCACCTTCATTAACCTCGAAACTTACATCACGAACTGCTTGGATCATACCGTAATGCACAGAGAGGTTTTCAACTTTTAACATAGACATCAGGCTTCACCTCCTAGATAAGCTTCGATAACGCGTTTGTTGTTCTTGATCTCATCCGGAGTCCCATGAGCAATCAACCGACCATATTCAAGAACATAGATACGCTCAGTAACTTCCATAACCAAATTCATGTCATGTTCGATCAGCATGATGGTAATTTTAAATTCATCTTTGATACGACGGATCAATTCTGTCAATTCAGCTGTTTCTTGTGGATTCATACCAGCTGCAGGTTCGTCCAAAAAGAGAATCTTGGGTTCAGTTGCCAGAGCACGAACGATTTCTAATCGACGTTGTTGGCCATAGGCCAGATTCTTGGCAAGAGTATCTGCGTCACCATCCAAATCAAAAATCTTCAGCAAGTCCAAAGCTTTGCTTTTTAATTCTTCCTCGTTCTTATAAAAAGCTGGTAGGCGTAGGAAGCTCGCAAGAACATGTTGTTTATGATGATTGCTAAATGCAATCAAAACATTTTCCAAAACTGTCAAGTCCTTGAACAAACGAATATTTTGGAAGGTACGACTGAGACCAAGTGAGGCAATCTTATAGGGAGTTTTCCCATTTAGGAGGTGACCATCTAGTGTCACAGTACCTTCGCTCGGTTCATAAACACCAGTCAAGAGATTGAAAAGGGTTGTTTTACCAGCCCCGTTTGGTCCAATCAGACCAACCAATTCTCCCTCGTTCAATTCAAGAGTGACATCTCCAACAGCTGTTAGACCGCCAAAATGTTTGGTTAACTGTTTAACTTCAAGTAATGCCATTAGTTTTGTCCCTCCTTCTTCGATTTTTTAAAGAAACGTGATAGACTCAATTCCCATGTCCCAAGAAGTCCACCTGGTCTGAAAATCATGACCAATACAAGAGCCAAAGCGTAGATGATCATACGTACGCTTGCTACATCCTGAAGGAGCATATTTAAAATTCCTAAAACAATCGCTGAAACGATGGTACCAGTAATCGATCCAAGTCCACCAAATACAACGATAATCAACACATTGATGGAATTAATAAAGGTGTAATCTTTTGGAACAACAGATCCGATAAAACCAGCCTGAAGTGAACCAGCAATACTTGCTGTAATAGCACCAAAGACAAAAGCGATAATCTTGATCTTTGTAGTGTTTACCCCAACGGATTCTGCAGCAATCTCATCCTCACGAACAGATAGAGTAGAGCGTCCAATTGGACTACGTAAGAAGTTGAGAGTTGCAATAGTTGTGATCACCACAAATAGATAAACCATTTGCCAGTTGGTAAAGTTTGGAATACCCAAGATACCAGCAGCACCGTTGGTCAAACTTCCACCATTAATGATAAAGATACGAATGATTTCTGAAACACCTAGTGTCGCAACAGCCAGGTAGTCACCCTTCAAACGGAGTGTTGGAATCCCAACGAACAAAGCGACTGCACCAGAAATCAAAGCGCCCAAGACCATCGCTCCAAAGAAAGCACCATAGGTTGGTGATTTTGAACCAATAATCGCTGCTGCATAAGCCCCAATCGCCATAAAACCTGCATGACCAAGTGAGAATTGTCCTGAAAAACCAACGATTAAGTTCAAGCCTACTGCAAGGATGATATTAATCCCAATTTGTTCTAAAATTTGGACATGAAATAGATTGAGAACACCAGCAGAAACCAGTACACTAATCAATCCATAACCCGCTAACAGAAGGAATAACCAGAGAATATTTACTTTAAGATTTGTCTTCATTGTTTACACCTTCTCTTTCACATTCTTACCAAGGATACCTGCAGGTCGAACAATCAGAATCAAAAGCAAGATCCCATATACGATGGCATCACGGAAATCAGACATACCGAAGGCAGTAGCAAATGTTTCCAACAAGCCAATCACAAATCCCCCTAGAGCTGCACCAGGAATAATCCCGATACCACCAAGAACGGCCGCAACGAAAGATTTCAGACCTGGAGTCACACCCATCAAAGGTTCAAGAGAGTTGTAGTAAAGGGCAATGAGGACACCTGCTGCACCAGCAAGAGCTGAACCCAAAGCAAAGGTAAAACTGATTGTACGATTTACATTAATTCCCATCAATTGAGCCGCGTCACTATCAACTGATACCGCACGCATGGCTTTCCCCATTTTTGTTTTTTGGACGATCAATTGTAATAAAACCATCAAGAGTACAGAAACTGCTAAAATCATCAATTGAACATTTGTCAAGCTAATTGGTCCCAAGTCAAAGCGGACTGTTTCAATTGCTTGAGGAAAGGCACGAGTATTGGCGCCTACTAGATAAACCATTCCGTATTCCAGTAGGAAAGACACTCCGATGGCAGTAATCAATACAGCAATACGTGTAGAGTGTCGTAAAGGACGGTAGGCAAGAAACTCAATCACAACACCAAGTAGTGCGGTTCCTGCCATTGAAATAATTAAAGCTAAAAAGAAATCCATTTGGAAAGAATTAATCAAAAAGTAACCAATAAAGGCACCCATCATGTAAATATCACCGTGGGCGAAGTTGATGAGTTTGATAATTCCATAAACCATGGTATAACCCAGAGCCAAAAGTGCATAAACACTACCCAGAATTAGACCATTCACAAGTTGTTGGAGCATAGCATTCACTCTTTTCTATCCTTATTTTTTAGAAAATTTCATTATTTTCACAAGTTCATAAACACCGAAACAGGGAGTGAGTCAAAGGCTCATTCCCCATTTCAATTACTATTCTAATGTTATGGTTTTACAACTTCTGCTTCTTCAACTTTACCATTGTTCATGGTCATCATGTAAGCAGTTTTCACAGTATTGTGGTCAGCATCAAAGCTTGTTTGACCAGTTACACCATCAAAATCTTTGGTTTTAGCAAGGTTGTCCTTGATCTCACCTGAGTTTTTAGCACCTTTTGCAGCATTTGCTACTAGGTAAACTGAGTCATAGGCCAAAGCTGAGAATGTTGAAGGCTCTTCATTGTATTTAGCACGGTATGCTTCAAGGAAAGCTTTAGCTTTTGCAGAAACATCAACTGTAGTTGAGAATCCAGAGATGAAGTAAATGTTTGATGCTCTTTCAGCAGTTGCTTGTTGAACAAATTCTTCACCGTTAAATCCATCACCACCAATGATTGGTTTATCAATTCCCATACCACGAGCTTGGTTTACAATTTTACCAGCTTCTGTGTAGTAACCTGGAACTACGATAGCGTCAAACTCTTTCCCTTTCATTTTAGTAAGGGCTGCTTGGAAGTCAGTATCACCTGCTACAAACGTTTCATCTGCTACAATCTCACCCTTGTAGGATTCGCGGAAAGATTTAGCAATACCTTTTGCATAGTCACTAGCGTTGTCAGTATAAAGAACAACCTTCTTAGCATTCAACTTGTTTGTTACATAGTTAGAGATAATCTTCCCTTGGAAGCTATCTTGGAATGTTCCGATAAATAGGTAATCTTGACCTTTAGTCAAACCGTCTTGAGTAGCACTTGGTGAAATCAATGGCACTCCAGCTTTAGTAGCGTTAGCTACAGCTGCAGCAGTTGCACCAGATGTCGCAGGTCCTACAATAGCTGCTACTTTTGATTGGGTAACAAGGTTTGTTGTAACAGAAGCTGCTTCAGCAGTTTCTGACTTGTTGTCTTTGTCTACAACTTCGATTTGTTTTCCATCAATTCCACCTGCAGCGTTGATTTCGTCTACGGCAAGTTGGGCACCTTTTTGTTCAGCTGTACCGTAAGCTGCCACAGCACCTGTCTCTTCAAAGTTAAAACCGATTTTAATTGTTTTTTCGTCTACTGGATTTCCAGTTGTGTTTGACGCTCCTGACTTGACCTCCCCACAGGCAGCAAGAAGAGCCACACTAGCAAGAGCCACAAAAGATAGGGCAAATTTTTTCTTCATTTTTAATCTCCTTATAGTTGTTTCAAAAATTGTATGTTAAGAATATACCGAATTATCAGAAAATTGTCAATGTATTTGTTTAATTTTTTAAATGATAACGTTTTCTTCAGTCCGATAGAGATTCCCAACGAAGGGAGTTTCTAGCTCTTGAATATGGCAACGTCTAATTTTCTTGATATATCTTTCCTTACCTAATCTCTCAACCAAGTCATCTAGCTCCTCAGTTGGAACATAGAGCTGCAAGTAACGATGTTTTTTGGAATGGTAACAGATATCACCGTATTCCTGAATTTTTTTTGCATCTCGATTATAGTAGAGATAGATGATTAATCCTGATCGATTTGTTTTTTCAAACATGAGGAATCCTCTTTCTAAGAAATCTTCTCCTATTATATCAAAAAAAGCAAACTCCGTCGAGTTTGCTTTCTAGGTTGTTCAGCTTAACGAATTATTGGCCATGATTTCATCAATAAAGCCATATTCAAGTGTTTCTTGGGCACTCATCCAGTAATCACGTTCCGCATCTGCATGAATTTGCTCGACTGATTTACCAGAGTTATCTGCAAGGATTTGCTCCAAAGTCTTACGAGTTTTGAGCAAGTGCTCTGCAGCAATTGCCATATCTGTCTGTTGGGTACCACCACCTGTACCACCCATTGGTTGGTGAATCATGTACTCTGCATTTGGAAGCATGAAACGTTTGCCTTTTGCGCCACTTGATGCAATGACAGTCCCCATGGATGCAGCCATCCCCATAACGATAGTTTGGACATCTGCCTTGATAAAGTTCATGGTATCAACGATTGCCAAACCAGCTGAAACAGAGCCTCCAGGTGTGTTGACATAAAGATAAATATCTTTTGTACTGTCTTGGGCATCCAAGAAGAGCAACTGAGCAATAACGGAGTTGGCCATGTTGTCTTCAACTGGACCTGTTAGCATGATGATGCGGTCTTTCAGAAGACGAGAGTAAATATCATAGGAACGTTCTCCACGGCTTGTTTGTTCAATAACTACAGGAATCATTCATTTCTCCTTTTATGTTTTATGTTGAATTTTCTTAGTCTTACGACTCAATACAAAACTATTATATCTTTTTGGTCAAAAAAGGTCAAATTTTTGCTCTATTCTCTAAACAGAAACAAAAACTCAACCTCCTTTCAAGTCAAAAACGAACTTCTAGTTTCACTATTTACTTTGGGATTTTATTTAGTACCGAACAAGCGGTCTCCAGCATCTCCAAGACCTGGAACGATATAACCGTGTTCGTTCAAGCGTTCATCCAAAGCTGCTGTAAAGATCTCTACATCTGGGTGTGCTTCTTGAAGAGCTTTCACACCTTCTGGAGCAGATACTAGGCAGACAAACTTGATATTTGAAGCGCCTCGTTTTTTAAGGGAATCTACTGCCAAGATTGCTGAGCCACCTGTTGCCAACATTGGATCAACGACAAAGATTTGACGTTGGTCAATATCCTCAGGCAATTTCACCAAGTATTCAACTGGTTGAAGGGTTTCTTCATCACGGTACATACCGATGTGTCCAACTTTGGCTGCTGGAACCAAGCTCAAGAGGCCATCTACCATCCCGATACCTGCACGCAAGATTGGGACAATCGCCAATTTTTTCCCAGCCAATTGTTTTTGAACGGTCTTTGTGATAGGTGTTTCGATTTCCACATCTTCAAGTGGAAGATCACGAAGTACTTCATATCCCATCAACATTGCAATCTCGTCTACTAGTTCACGAAAAGCTTTTGTAGAAGTATCTGTACGACGCAAGATTGACAATTTGTGTTGAATGAGTGGATGATTAATGACTTCAATTTTTCCCATTTTCTGAATTCCTTCTTTCAATTTATTCTTCTTATTATATCAAAAAACGGTTTAAAAAGCTTTCTAAACCATTTATTTTTATTAATTTTTAAATCAAATCTGCCTCTTGAAGAGCCGTCTGAACAGTCTCTAATGGTAAATGGGTTAACTCGGTGCCTTTTTCTTGATAAAGGTACTGGGCATAGTCATCCATTCGGTACTGGTTGATATAAACCACGCGCTTGCAACCAACTTGTAGCAGTTGTTTGGTGCAGTTCAGACAAGGGAAATGGGTCACATAGGCTGTAAATCCTCTGGGAACCCCTCGCTCAGCCCCTTGGAGAATAGCATTGACCTCGGCGTGAAGGGTTCGAACACAGTGACCTTCAATGACCAGACATTCGTGGTCAATACAGTGCTCCGTTCCTGATACGGAACCATTGTAGCCTGTTGAAATGACTTTATTGTCCTTAACGAGGACAGCTCCCACCTTGGCACGTTTGCAGGTCGAACGATTGGCAATCAGTAAAGCCTGGGCTGCAAAGTACTCATCCCAAGCCAGTCTTTTTTCTGTCATAAGTCTTCTCCTTATCCCCTATTTTTTGAAAAATGGCAAGCGTAAATCTGCAATCTTTTCAGCTGGAACCTTCATGCCATCCTTGATCCATTTGAGCAGAACCGATACGATGGCAGAGCTCCAAAAGGAATGAAGGTAGCTACTGACACCTTTTGATTTCCCGTGGTATTTTTCTAGAAATTCCTGCATGGCTTGGACAAAAATCTTTTCCAAATGATAGTCCAGAGCAAGTTGGATAACCTTGGCTTCTTTCTTGGCTGCTCGAAAAAGGTGAACCCATACTAGATAAAGGTCGGTTTTGACATCGTAGTGGCTCAGCTGTTCCATAATGTTATGGACACTGCGTTTAAAGACACTTTCCAAAATCTCTTCTTTGGAGTCATAGTTACGATAGAAGGCGGCACGAGAGACGCCCGCACGTTTGACCAGCTCCGAAATACTGATCTTGGCCAAGTCTTTTTTCTCTAGAAGTTGCAAAAGAGCCGTCTCGATTGCTTCTCTGGTTAAAAAATTGGATTCTTGATTTGATTTTCTGAGATTTTCAAGAGATTTTTCAGATATTTTACGTTCAGACATAACAATTTCTTTCTACTTGTGACAACAGAGAGGTGGTACTTTTGTTTCAAGGGCTTTCATGATATAATTGTAAAAAAAGACAGAACCTTTGTCAATGTATAAGTGACAAAGATGGAGAATTTCTATGACTTGGAAGATTGTAGCTGACTCTGGTTGTGATTATCGTCAACTGGCAACTCCTGCTATTGATACGGAATTTGTTAGTGTTCCTTTAACCATTCAAGTAGCTGATCAGGTCTTTATCGATGATGCCAATCTTGACATTGACCACATGATGGAAACCATGTATGCGACTTCTGAGGCTTCAAAATCAGCTTGTCCTAGCCCTGATGATTACTTGCGAGCATTTGAAGGTGCTAAGCATATCTTTGTCGTTACTATCACTGGTACTCTTTCAGGTAGCCATAATAGTGCACAGCTCGCTAAGAATATCTATCTGGAAGAACACCCTGACACTCAGATTCATGTGATCGATACATTGTCTGCAGGTGGTGAGGTTGACTTGATTGTCGAGAAAATCAATAGCTTGATTGATCAAGGACTTTCTTATGAGGAAATTGTTGAAGCTATTACAGCCTACCAAGAAAAAACGAAGTTGCTTTTTGTACTCGCTAAGGTTGATAACTTGGTAAAAAATGGTCGTTTAAGCAAGCTGATCGGTACAGTTGTCGGTCTTCTCAACATCCGTATGGTTGGGGAAGCAAGTGAAACTGGAACCCTAGAACTACTCCAAAAAGCGCGTGGACCAAAAAAATCCCTTCAAGCAGCCTATGAAGAACTCATCAAGGCTGGCTACGCTGGTGGCCGTATCGTCATGGCTCATCGCAGCAATGAAAAATTCTGTCAGCAATTGTCAGAACGCTTGCTGGAAACCTTCCCACAAGCGGATATCAAAATCATCCCGACATCTGGTCTCTGCAGTTTCTATGCAGAAGATGGCGGTTTGTTGATGGGATATGAAATCAACTAAGATTATGAGCAACAAGAGATGTCAAGCATCTCTTGTTTTTTGTGGTACAATAGAGCTATGAAACATTTTGATACTATTGTCATTGGTGGAGGACCTGCAGGTATGATGGCTACCATTTCCAGTAGCTTTTATGGTCAGAAAACTCTACTCATCGAAAAAAATCGAAAACTTGGGAAAAAATTAGCTGGAACGGGCGGTGGTCGTTGTAATGTGACCAACAATGGAACTTTAGATGACCTATTAGCTGGCATCCCTGGTAACGGGCGGTTTCTTTACAGTGTCTTCTCCCAGTTTGATAACCATGATATCATCAACTTTTTTACGGAAAATGGTGTTAAACTCAAGGTCGAGGACCACGGACGCGTCTTTCCTGCTAGTGACAAGTCTCGGACTATTATCGAGACACTAGAAAAGAAAATCACTGAACTCGGTGGTCAAGTTGCTACTCAAACAGAAATTGTTTCGGTTAAAAAGATAGACGACCAGTTTGTCCTTAAGTCCGCAGACCAAACCTTCACTTGTAATAAACTGATTGTTACAACTGGTGGTAAATCCTATCCTTCTACTGGTTCTACTGGTTTTGGGCATGAGATCGCCCGCCATTTTAAACATACCATTACTGAGCTTGAAGCTGCTGAGAGCCCATTGTTGACTGATTTTCCACACAAAGCGCTTCAAGGGATTTCACTAGACGATGTGACCTTAAGCTATGGTAAGCATGTCATCACTCACGATCTGCTCTTTACCCACTTTGGTTTGTCGGGTCCTGCTGCTCTGCGTATGTCTAGTTTTGTCAAGGGTGGGGAGGTTCTCTCGCTAGATGTTTTGCCTCAACTTTCTGAGAAGGACTTGGTAGCATTTCTAGAGGAAAATCGGGAAAAATCCTTGAAAAATGCTTTAAAAACTTTGCTTCCAGAACGCTTGGCAGAATTTTTGGTGCAAGGCTATCCTAACAAAGTCAAACAACTGACTGAAAAGGAACGCGAACAACTTCTCCAGTCCATCAAGGCTCTTAAAATCCCTGTGACTGGAAAAATGTCTCTTGCCAAGTCCTTTGTCACCAAAGGCGGTGTCAGTCTTAAGGAAATCAATCCTAAAACCCTCGAAAGTAAGCTCGTTCCTGGGCTCCACTTTGCAGGCGAGGTACTGGATATCAATGCCCACACGGGTGGCTTTAACATCACTTCTGCCCTCTGCACTGGCTGGGTAGCAGGAAGTCTGCATTATGATTAAATATCAAAGGTTGTAAAAAATGAATAGAAGAGAATCAGTTGAATTTGTCAACATGTGCATGATTCAAAACGGAGACAAGGTTCTGGTCCAAGACAGAGTTAGCCCTGACTGGCCTGGTATTACTTTTCCTGGTGGTCATGTTGAACGTGGCGAATCCTTTGTCGATGCTGTCATTCGTGAAGTGAAAGAAGAAACTGGTCTGACCATTTCCAAACCCCAACTCTGTGGTATCAAAAATTGGTACGATGACAAGGATTATCGTTATGTCGTCCTCTTTTACAAAACAGAACACTTTACTGGTGAACTCCAGTCTTCAGACGAAGGGAAAGTTTGGTGGGAGGATTTTGAAAATCTGTCTTATCTAAAACTTGCCACTGATGATACGTCTAAAATGCTTCGTGTTTTTTTAGAAGAGAATCTCAGTGAATTCTTTTACTACAAAGACGGTGACGACTGGCTTTATGATTTGAAGTAAAAAATAGGCTAGGAAATTCCTAGCCTATTTATTCTGCATTTGTCTGAACGTAAGCCGCAATGGCATCTGATGTGTACTGGGCTGTTCCAGCTCCAAATTTGTCAATGTTTTCCTTAAACTCTGGGTTATAGACGTAGCCTTTGCCGATATGGCCAAATACTTCAATAGAGCAGTCAAATCCATAAGTACGAATAGCTTGCAAGAGTTTGGCTGCTTCTTCTTGGTTTTCGGACGCTGTTGCAGGCAGACCAGCTTGAAGGTTTTGTGCCAAGGCTTGAAAAACTTGGTTGAAGGCGGCTGTAGCCTCATCTTCGTGACCTTTCTGGCGTTCGAGCGCTTGGTCCATCACCTCTTGTCCATACTTCTCTACCGCTTCTTGGTGGTATTTTTGATTGTCTTGATAGCTAAATCCAGTGAATTTTTCCTCAATCGTCATTTTTCTTTCTCCTTTTTGTTCTTGAATGGTTTTTTGCAAGGTGGAAATCAAGGTATCCAGATGTTGCCTTTCTTGGGTCAAATAGTCCAACTGCCTGGTCAAATGAGGCAATAAATCTGTCCTTTCTCCCTTTAACAGCTCTGCTATTTTTTCTAAAGAAAAGCCTAGATATTTGTAGTAAAGAATGACTTGAAGGCGTTCCAAATCCTCTTGACTGTAGGTTCGATAGCCGTTTTCCGACTTTAAGGGAACCAAGAGCCCTATCTTATCGTAGTGATGCAGGGTCTTAACAGAGACACCTGAAAGCTGCGCAGCTTCTTTGATATGGTACATGATTTCCTCCTTACAAGAATAGTATAAACCCTCCCCTTAGGTCAGAGTCAAGCGTTTTTGAGAAAAATTTTTAACTTTTTGAGAAAGGTGTGAAAACTTGAAAATGGTTTTCTTGACAGACCTTTGAAAACATGATAGGATAGTCAAGTCTATCAATCAAACAGAAGGCTCATAGAGAGCCATTGAGAGAGGGCTATTTGACAACTCAAGTAGCCTTTTCTTATTTTAAAAAAGAGATTGGAGTTTCAACTATGTCAGAAAAATCGCAATGGGGCTCGAAACTAGGCTTTATCCTAGCATCTGCTGGTTCAGCTATCGGACTTGGAGCCGTTTGGAAGTTCCCCTACATGACTGCTGCTAATGGCGGTGGGGGCTTTTTACTAGTCTTTCTCATTTCCACTATTTTAATCGGTTTCCCGCTCCTGCTGGCTGAGTTTGCCCTTGGCCGTAGCGCTGGCGTTTCCGCTATCAAAACCTTTGGAAAACTAGGCAAGAATAACAAGTACAACTTTATCGGTTGGATTGGTGCCTTTGCCCTCTTTATCCTCCTCTCCTTTTACAGTGTCATCGGAGGATGGATTCTAGTCTATCTGAGTATTGAGTTTGGGAAATTGTTCCAACTTGGCGGAACGGGTGATTATGCTCAGTTATTTACTTCAATCATTTCAAATCCAGCCATTGCCCTTGGCGCACAAGCTGCCTTTATCTTGTTGAATATCTTTATTGTATCACGTGGAGTTCAAAAAGGGATTGAAAGAGCCTCAAAGGTCATGATGCCCCTGCTCTTTATCATTTTTGTCGTGATCATCGGGCGCTCGCTCAGCTTGCCAAATGCCATGGAAGGGGGTCTCTACTTTCTCAAACCAGACTTTTCAAAACTAACTAGCGCTGGTCTCCTCTATGCTCTGGGTCAATCTTTCTTTGCCCTCTCACTAGGGGTGACAGCTATGCTGACATATGCATCCTACTTGGACAAGAAAACCAATCTGGTCCAGTCAGGGATTTCCATCGTAGCCATGAACATCTCGGTATCCATCATGGCAGGACTAGCCATTTTCCCAGCCATGTCAGCCTTCAATATCCAGTCTGAAGGGGGACCAAGCCTGCTCTTTATCGTCTTGCCTCAACTCTTTGACAAGATGCCTTTTGGAACCATTTTCTACATCCTCTTCCTCTTGCTCTTCCTCTTTGCGACGGTCACTTCTTCTGTCGTGATGCTGGAAATCAATGTGGGCAATATCACTAATCAGGACAACCGCAAGCGTGGCAAATGGAGTGCTATTTTAGGAATCTTGACCTTTGTCTTTGGAATTCCTTCAGCCCTTTCTTACGGTGTTATGGCGGATGTTCACATCTTTGGGAAGACCTTCTTTGATGCTATGGACTTCTTGGTTTCCAATCTCCTCATGCCATTTGGAGCTCTCTGTCTGTCACTTTTTACTGGCTATATCTTTAAAAAGGCCCTTGCCATGGAGGAACTGCATCTTGATGAAAGAGCATGGAAACAGGGACTTTTCCAAGTCTGGCTCTTCCTCCTTCGTTTCATCATTCCTATTATCATCATTGTGGTTTTTATCGCCCAATTTATGTAATCAAAAAGGACTTGAGTAGTAAACTCAGGCCCTTTCTTTTTTTATGGATGGCTTACAATCAATTCCAAACCTTGCCCTTCTAGGGTCCAAGTTTCAACATCACTTGGTAGGATAAAGTGGCTACCTTTTTGGATTGGATAATTTTCCCCGTCAACAGTCAGTTGACCTTGACCAGCCAAGACACTCAACAAGCTGTAGTCAGCTGTCTTTTCAAAGTTAACTTTTCCAGTAATTTCCCATTTGTAAACCGCAAAGAAATCATTGGATACAAGGAGAGTGGAACGTAAATCATCTGCTTTGATAGTTACGGGACGGCTATTAGCAGGTTCACCAATGTTCAAGACATCGATGGATTTTTCAAGGTGAAGTTCACGCAAGTTGCCCTTGTCATCCTTACGGTCAAAGTCATAAACACGGTAGGTGGTATCGCTAGACTGCTGGGTTTCAAGAATCAAGATACCTGCTCCAATAGCGTGCATGGTGCCACTTGGTACATAGAAGAAGTCTCCAGCCTTAACAGGCACTTTGGTCAGCAAGGCATCCCAGTTTTTATCTTCGATTTGCTGGTGGAGTTCTTCTTTTGATTTGGCATTATGGCCATAGATAATCTCTGAACCTTCATCCGCAGCGATAATGTACCAACACTCTGTTTTTCCGAGCTCGCCTTCGTGCTCTAGTCCATAGGCATCGTCTGGGTGAACTTGGACACTGAGCCAATCGTTGGCATCAAGTATCTTGGTCAAGAGTGGAAACACAGGTTCTGGACGATTACCAAACAATTCACGGTGCTCTGCATACAAGGTAGCTAAGTCTGTTCCCTCGTAGCGACCATTAGCGACCTTTGAAACCCCATTTGGGTGAGCTGAGATAGCCCAGTATTCTCCGATTTTTTCACTTGGAATTTCATAGCCAAACTCATCACGTAGCTTGGTACCACCCCAGATTTTTTCTTGCATAACTGATTGTAAAAATAATGGTTCTGACATCTTATTCTCCTGTCTATTTTCTCACTTCATTATAGCAAAAAGCCAGGTCTAATTGAACTCTTTTTCACATCTTATAAAGTAGGGAGAAGATTTTATAAAAATAGTGAACAAATGTGCTCTACTTAATACTTGCACCATTGCTGGCAATGACATCCTTGTACCAGTAGAAAGATTTCTTCTTGCTCCGTTTGAGGCTTCCATGACCTTCATTATCACGATCCACATAGATAAAACCATAGCGCTTGTTCATTTCGCCTGTTCCAGCTGAAACCAGATCTATACAACCCCAAGTCGTATAACCAAGCAATTCAACGCCATCTTGGTAAATAGCATCTCGCATAGCCTTGATGTGGGCTTCTAGATAAGCAATCCGATAGTCATCTGCTACATCACCATTTTCATCTGGAGTGTCTATAGCGCCGAGTCCATTTTCTACAATGAACATAGGCTTTTGATAACGATCCCAGATGGCATTGAGGGTGATTCGAAGTCCCAGTGGGTCAATCTGCCAACCCCATTCTGAGGATTCCAGATAGGGATTTTTGATAGAGGCAAAGACATTTCCAGCTGTCAGATCCGTCATTTCTGGATCGCCTGAAGCCACTCGACTCGCATAATAAGAGAAGGAAACAAAGTCAACAGTGTGATTCTTTAACAAGTCCAAATCCTCTGCCGTCATTTCTATCTCAATTCCCTCACGCTCCCACTGCTTCTTGGCATAGTTTGGGTATTCCCCACGCGCTTGGACGTCAATGAAGAAGTAACTCTTACGGTCTTCTTCCATGGCTGCCCAGTAGTCTCTCGGATGGGCAGTGTTAGGATAATATTGCCCCGCTGCCAACATACATCCCACCTTGTTTTCTGGATCAATTTCGTGAGCAATTTTAGTCGCCATAGCCGAGGCTACTAACTCATGGTGGGCTGCTTGGTATTTGACTTGCTCTTGATTTTCCCCCTCTTCAAAACAAATCCCTGCTCCTAAAAAGGGGGCATGCAGAATCATATTGATTTCGTTGAAGGTGAGCCAGTACTTGACCAAGCCCTTGTAACGGGTAAAGAGGGTGCGACAGAGATTTGCGTAAAAGTCCAACATGCGACGGTTGCGCCAACCACCGTACTCCCTGATTAAGTGCATGGGGCAATCGAAATGCGTGATGGTCACCAGTGGTTCAATTCCATACTTGTGGCATTCCTTAAATAAATCCTCATAAAAAGCTAGACCAGCTTCATTTGGCTCTGCTTCGTCACCTTGAGGAAAAATCCGAGTCCAAGCAATGGAAAGTCGATAGGTTTTAAATCCCATTTCTGCAAAAAGCGCAATATCTTCCTTGTAATGATGGTACATATCAATGGCTTCCTTTGCTGGGTAAAAATAGCCCTCCTCAAACGAAAACATCTTTTTCTGACCTGTAATAATAGCCTCACGGTCTGGACCAATCGGTACCACATCCACATTAGCAAGACCACGACCGTCCTGATTATAAGCACCCTCACATTGATTAGCTGCCGTTGCACCACCCCAGAGGAATCCTTCTGGAAATTGTAGTATTTCTGTCATCGCTTTACCTCGATTGATTTATTACTTCTATTATACTAAAAAGGAGGCAAAAAGTTTTGAACTCTCTGGATAATGATAGCACTAAACTTACTTTTATATATACAAAAAAAGACTGAAACCAGTCTTCTTTTTAAATCAAAGCTGTGATAGCCGTTACCAGACCAAAAATGATACCTGGCGCATTAGCAGCCGCAAGGGGAATATCTCTTTCTTTCTTGAAAAGACCGTAGTAAACCCAGAGACTACAGTTGATGGCTGCAACCAAGGGCTGGATAAAGTTCCCTTTTTGACCAGCCAGGTTGTTCATAATTTGCGGGAAGTAAGAGACGTACATCATAACAGACATGAAGGTCGCTACCCAACCCAAAACTTTCATTTGTTTTTCAGACATTTTCAAAACCTCTTTCATTTTTATGAATCATATTTTATAATCTTTTTTCAAAACAATCAAGTCTTTAAAACTTTTGTTATAAAGATATAAACTATCACAATCTTGTTATAAGAAAGAGGGAACAGAAAAAAGACCGAATTGCTCCGTTCTGTTTACTCAATCAAATATTAGAAAATGAATACTCCTTTTCAATGAATCGATTGATTGATGGTAAATAAGCCGTTAGAAATTATTGACAGTATCGAAATTTTCTAGTAAAATGAATTTTGTTAATACCTAAATGGTGTGTAGTTTTCTATCAACATAGTCAGGAGAAAAGGAACTTATGCTAAAAAAATTTAATGAATTGTCACTGAAAGATAAGGCTTATCTAATTGGCGGTTTGAGCTTATTAGTCATTGTGATCTCATTTGGTCTACTCAATCGTCAAACAGTAACTGTCAGTCTTGTCTTTACACAACTATCTGCTCCCTTGATTTTGGTGATTTTTACTTGTCTAGTAATCGGGATCATTGCTGGTAGTGCTATTGGTATTAGCTATCACCATAACAAGACTCAAGATCTGAGAAGCCGCATTGCTGAAGCAGAAGCGACTATCAATATAAAAGACAGGGAGCTTGTCCAGTACGAGGAACAGGTGCAACAATTAAAACAGGAAGCCAAACAATAAGTGTAGAAATCATAACCACCCGTGAAAACGGGTGGTTTTTTGTCTCGCACCTAACGGAGCGAGACGGACTGAAAGTCGCATAAATACAAAAAAGATCGAATTGCTCCGATCTTTTTAAGTTTCACTCCAAGAATGTTTAGATAAAAAATTTGATAATAGAATTACCTACTTCATACGATAAAAATCAATCACTAGACCAGCAGGCCCTTTAACTAATAAGGACTCTGTTCCCCAATCGGTTACAGTTGGTCCGTTTAAAACCTGGATACCAAGTTCTTTCAACCGTTGGTAATTCTGGTCTACATCCTCAACCTCGATATGAAGAATGATTCCTGACTGAAAATCTTCCAAAGGAATCAAATGATTTTGGGACAACATCAGACAGTGACTGCCAATCGTAAACTGAGCAAAACTGTCATCAACATAATCGGGCTTTTTATCCAAAATACGCTCCAAGTCAGCACAGACTTGGGGAACATCTGAAACGATAATATCTAATTGATTTAAATTCATTTACTCTCCTCCATAAAAAGACCGGATTGCTCCGATCTTTTTAAGTTCCACGAAGGAATTATTTAATTGCGCGTGATTGCAATCCTTCTTCTTCCAAGAAGAGGCGGAATGGTACGAGTTCTTCTGCTTCGTATTTTTCCTTGAAGGCTTTGATTGCTTCTTCTGAGTGAAGTTTTGGATCCAATTCAAGTACTTCTACTGGAAGTGGACGATGTTGCGTGATGCGAGCATCGATAACAACAGTTTTACCTTCTTTGTTGAGTTTAACAGCTTCTGCAACAACTGCATCGATGTCTTCGATACGGTCAACTGTAAATCCAACAGCTCCTTGAGCTTCAGCGATTTTAGCGTAGTCAGCGTTAGGGAAGTCAACACCAAACAAGTGTTTGTTTGTGTCTTCGTATTTGTTCTTGATGAAGGCATACTCAGCGTTTGAGAAGACAACGTTGATAACTGGAAGGTCGTATTGAACGTTTGTGATAACGTCTGGGTAGCACATGTTGAATGCACCGTCACCCATGATGTTCCACACTTGGCGATCAGGATTGTCTTTCTTAGCAGCAATACCACCAGGAAGGGCAATACCCATTGTCGCAAAGAGTGGAGATGTACGCCACATGTTCTTAGGTGTCATGTGAAGGTGACGAGTTGATGTTTGAGTTGAGTTACCTACGTCTATTGAGTAGATAGCGTCTTGATCAGCATGTTTGTTGATAGCATTGTAGACTTGGTACAATTGCAATTCACCCTCGGTTTTACCTTCGAGTTTGTTCATGTAATCACGCCAGTTTTGGTTGTTCTTAACGTTTGCACGCCACCATGGAGTTGATTCAACTGGGTTTACTTTGTCAAGGATTGCTTTGGCTGCTTGACCTGCGTCACCAAGGATAGAAGCGTCAAGGGCATGGCGTTTACCAAGTTTGTAAGGGTCGATATCGACTTGGATGAATTTTTCAGTGTTCTTGAAGGCTTCGTAAACTTCAGCAAATGGGAAGTTTGAACCAAGGAAAAGAACTGTGTCTGCTTCAAAGACCACTTCGTTGGCTGGTTTCCAACCAACACGGTAAGCAGAACCTGTCAACCCTTCATAGTTCCATTCGAAAGCTTCAAAGTTTTTACCAGTTGTGATGATTGGTGCTTTGATTTTACGTGACAATTCAGTGATCACTTCACCAGCTTTGACACCACCGTAACCAGCGTAGATAACTGGACGTTCAGCATTGTTCAAGATTTCAACAGCTTTGTCGATTTCAACTTCGTTCAAGGCAGGAGCGATGAATGAACGTTCGTATGAACCTGAACCGTAGTAAGAGTTTTCGTCGATTTCTTGGAAACCAAAGTTTACTGGGATTTCAACAACAGCTGGACCTTTTTTAGAAACTGCAGCACGGCAAGCTTCGTCGATTACTTTTGGCAATTGCTCAGCGTAAGCTACACGTTTGTTGTAGACAGCAATACCGTTGTACATTGGGTTTTGGTTCAATTCTTGGAAGGCATCCATGTTGAGTTCGTTAACTGGACGTGATCCAAGGATAGCAAGGAATGGAGTGTTATCCATAGCTGCATCGTAAACACCGTTAATCAAGTGAGTCGCACCTGGACCACCTGAACCAACTGCAACCCCGATTGAGCCACCGAATTTAGCTTGCATGACCGCTGCAAGAGCACCTGTTTCTTCGTGGCGAACTTGCAAGAAGCGGATATCTTTGTCTTCAGCCAAAGCGTCCATCAATGAGCTGAGTGTTCCTGATGGGATACCGTAGATTGTGTCTACGCCCCATGTTTTCAATACGTTGAGCATTGCTGCAGATGCAGTAATTTTCCCTTGAGTCATTATAACTCTCCTTCAAAAATTTTTAAAATTTGATTCATCCGTTTTCATATACTAATTGGAAACGTTTCAGCAAATTTTTACTCTACTACTTTACCACATTTGTTTTTGGTCTCCTAAGAATGTGCTCAGAAGTTTTTATTCTCTATTACAGTACAGTTTGAAAACGTTTTATATAACTGTTTTATAATAAAAAGCGAGCAAGCTCGCTTTTAGTCTATTTTACTAAAGTTTAGCATGAGTGAACTGGTTAAAACAGATACAGAACTAAAGGCCATGGCTAGACCAGCCAGTTCTGGATTGAGAACGAGACCAATTCCTGAAAAGACTCCTGCTGCAATCGGAATTCCGGCGACATTGTAGATAAAGGCCCAAAAGAGGTTGAGCAGAATTCGATTGAAGGTTTTCTTGCTCATGTCAAAGGCACGAACCACTCCTAGGAGGTTATTAGTTGTCAACACCAAATCTGCTGACTCGATGGCAATATCTGTTCCAGCTCCCATAGCAATCCCCACATCTGCTACACTGAGGGCAGGAGCGTCATTGATACCATCACCAACAAAGGCTACTTTTCCAGCTGATTGTAGTTTATGGATTTCATGGGCTTTTTCTTCTGGCAAGACACCTGCAATGACCTCTTCGATTCCGATCTGATCTGCAATAGCACGCGCCACTCCAGCATTATCCCCTGTCAGCATGACTGTTTTAAGTCCACGTTTTTTCAGCTGACTGATGGCTAGCTTGGCATTTTCCTTGGGAATATCTTGCAGGGCAAGCAAGCCTTTAATTTCATTGTCAACAGCCAAGTAGACAACTGTCTTAGCTTCTTTTTCTAGTTCTTCTAGTTTTTCTTGATAAGTGCTAGAAATGTTCATGCCATCCAGCATTTTAGCATTTCCAAGCAGAACTTGTTTTCCATTGATTTGCCCTGAGACACCTTTTCCGTGCAAGGCTTGGAAATTCTCTACAGTTTGAATCTCAAGTCCGACTTCAGTCGCTCGCTTGACAATGGCCTCAGCCAGTGGGTGTTGAGAAGCTTCTTCCAAGGAGGCTGCCAATCCAAGCACTTCTACTTCGTCGCCGATGATATCTGTGACCACAGGTTTCCCTTCGGTCAAGGTTCCGGTCTTATCAAAGACAATAGTTTGAACTTTCTGGATTTCCTGTAAGACGGTTCCATTCTTGAGGAGAACGCCCATTTTGGCACTGCGACCTGTCCCCACCATAAGAGCTGTCGGTGTTGCAAGTCCTAGTGCACAAGGACAAGCGATAATCAAAACTGCTACTCCATAGAGAAGAGAAGAGACAAAACTCGCTCCAAGCACGACTACACTATCCCTGAGCAAGACGAACCAAACCCAAAAGGTCACAATCCCTAAAATGACAACCGCTGGTACAAAAATCCCTGAAACCTTATCCGTCAAATCCTGAATTGGTGCTCGGCTGGTCTGGGCTTTCTTAACAAAGTCCACAATCTGTGCCAAGACAGTCTCTGAACCAACTTTTTCTGCTTTAAAAACAAGCGTTCCGCTATTATTGATGGTTGAGCCAATGACGGTATCTCCAACTGTTTTGTCTACCGGCAGGCTCTCACCTGTCACCATAGACTCATCAATACTGGACACACCTTCGACTACAACCCCATCAACCGCAATCTTTTCACCGGGACGCACTCGAATCAGGTCACCTACCTTGACTTGCTCCAAGGGGATTTGAACATAGCTATCATCACGCAAGACTTCTGCAGTTTTAGCCTGCAAGTCAAGTAATTTCTCCACAGCTTGGGAAGTATTTTTTCGCATTTTTTCCTCAAAAACGGCTCCCAAAAGAACGAAGAAGAAGATAAATGCAGCACTTTCAAAGTAAACGGGGAGACCAGCGAAGAGGGCAACTAAGCTATAGAAATAGGCCACTAGGGTTCCCAGAGCAACCAGGGTATCCATGTTGGCATTGTGCTTTTTAAAGCTGGCCCAAGCACTCTGGATATAAGGACCACCTGCTACTAGCATGATGGGTGTTGTGGCTAAAAAGGTGCCCCAACGCATGACTTGGTGACTAATTCCTCCTGTCGACATCCCAATCATGATAATCACAAGAGGCACAGTAAAGATACTAGTAATCCAAAAACGTTGCAAAAGTGACAAAGATTTTCGAGTCTTCTCAACTACGGTGTAGCTTCCCTTTTGCATCTTCATGCCACATGAGAATTCATGCTCACCCAACTCTTGAGGTGTAAAACGAATTGTCTTCTCTTCATCCACGCCGATTGGTTCCAAGATGTCTTCTTCTTCAAAAAGGATTTCCTTGTAACAGTTTGAAGGAGTTATACGATGAAAGGTAATTTCAGCGGGAATCCCTTTTTGAAGCTGAATATGGGCTGGATGGTAGCCTTTGTCTGCCGTGATACGGATTTTTTGAACACCATTTTCAAGACTTGCTTTTACGATTTCAGTCATATCATTCTCCTATTCTACAATCATCTTACCGTGCATCATATTCATGCCACAAGAGAAACCATACTCTCCAGCCTGTTCAGGTGTGATTTCCACTACATACTCTTCACCCATAGGCAGGTCCGCATGCACTCCAAAATCTGGGAAAACAATCTGATCTAGGCAGGGTGAAGGGTCCTTACGGTCGAAGACGATACGGGCTGGCACTGATTTCTTGAGAATAATCAACTCAGGCGTATAGCCCCCCATGACCTCCACACGAATCTCTTGGTAGTCCTTTTTTTGCTGGGCCTTTTGTCCAGATTTTTCAGGCTTTTTGAAAAACCAAAACAAGATAAACGCTATAAGGGCAATACAAATAATGGTTACAATACTATTTAACATGACGTCTCCTTTACATACAATTACATCTTACTTCTGTTACAGCGCTAACTTTCTTCTCAGAAATCACAGCTTCTAAGTCTTCCAAGTCAGCCAGAGTAAAATCACATTCCATAATCAAATCAGCCAACAAGTTCTTAATCCTACGGGAACAAACCTTGTCTTTAATATCTTTAATAAGCAAATCCCGACTTTGGTCCAAAGTTAAAAGAGCCGAATAGACAAAGGACTTGCCTTCTTTTTTCCTTGTCAGACACTCTTTCTCAACCAAACGAGCCAAAAGAGTTTGAATGGTTGACTTGGACCAGTCGAACCGCTCCGCTAAAACCCTGATCAAATCGCTACTGGTCTGTTCCCCTTGCATCCAAATAATCTTCATGACCTGCCATTCTGCATCTGAAATCTGCATAATCACACCTCCTAAATCTACATTTGTCGATCACAGTTATTAGTATACTCCGAAAATCTACATTTGTCAACTATAATTTTTATTATTTTTTCGAAAAATAGAATTTTAAGCATTTGATAAAGGATTTTCAGTCAAATTTCACTATATAAACTATAAAAATATGCTATACTGTAGAAAAAAGAAAACAACCACTAGGGGTGCGTAAAGCTGAGATTAACGACTGTTAGATCCCTTTGACTCAATCTAGGTAATGCTAGCTGATGGAAGTGGAAATGATAATGAGGACTAACTGCTCTTCTATTACTTTCCTCAAACAGACTAGCTTTTTCTTGAGAATACAAACTTCAGTTGGTTGGGAGGTTTTAGATGACTTATTTACCCGTTGCTCTAACCATTGCAGGAACTGACCCTAGTGGCGGTGCTGGCATTATGGCTGACTTAAAGTCGTTCCAAGCTAGAAATGTCTATGGAATGGCCGTTGTGACCAGTCTTGTCGCTCAAAATACCAGAGGCGTTCAATTAATCGAGCACGTCTCCAACCAAATGCTGGAAACTCAATTGGAGAGTGTCTTTTCGGATATCAAGCCTCAGGCTGTAAAAACAGGGATGTTGGCAACTACTGAGATCATGGAAATCATCCAACCCTATCTTAAAAAGCTGGACTGCCCCTACGTTCTTGACCCTGTTATGGTCGCAACAAGCGGTGATACCCTGATTGATACCAGTGCGAGAAGCTACCTAAAAACAAATCTGCTTCCCCTTGCAACCATTATCACTCCCAATCTTCCTGAAGCCGAAGAGATTGTTGGTTTTTCGATTCATGATCCAGAAGACATGCAGCGTGCCGGTCGCCTGATTATAAAAGAATTTGGTCCTCAGTCCGTTGTTATCAAAGGTGGCCATCTTGAAGGTGGTGCCAAGGATTTCCTCTTTACCAAGGATCAACAATTTGTCTGGGAAAGTCCACGAATTCAAACCTGTCACACCCATGGTACTGGATGTACCTTTGCTGCTGTGATTACGGCTGAACTAGCCAAGGGCAGAAGTCTTTACCAGGCAGTTGATAAGGCCAAGGCCTTTATCACAAAAGCCATCCAAGACGCTCCTCAACTCGGTCATGGTTCTGGACCAGTCAACCATACAACTTTTAAAGATTAAGAAAAAACTCTCTAGTTCCTACTTTAAGGGAATTAGAGAGTTTTTGATTAGGAAACAATGTCATCTAGCTTTGTTAAAAAGGCATGCGCTTTTGCTTCAATATCTTCTGCCTGCATCAGATCACGTACAACAGCTACTCCAGCTATACCCGTGCCAATAAGTTGGTCAATATTCTCTGACGTCAGGCCTCCGATAGCAACTACTGGAATAGCGACCGTTTGGCAAATTGTTTTCAAGGTTGAAATCAGGGTAATGGGTGCATTTTCTTTGGTCGTAGTCGGGAAAATGGCTCCTGTTCCCAAGTAATCCGCACCCGATGTTTCTGCTTCGAGGGCTCTTTTAACTGTTTTAGCAGTGACACCGAGGATTTTTTCAGGACCCAATACTTTGCGGGCAACCGAAACTGGTAGTTCATCGTCGCCTATATGCAACCCAGCAGCATCAACCGCGAGACAAACATCCAAACGATCATCGATAATCAAGGGTACTTGATAGGCATCTGTTATTTCCTTGACTTGTTTTGCCAGTTGATAGTATTGATTGGTAGTGAGATTTTTTTCTCGTAGTTGGATGATGGTAACGCCTGAACGGCAGGCTGTCTCGACTTTTTCAAGAAAGCTTTCCAAGGAATCTTGGTAGCGATTGGTTACCAGATATAGTCTGAGTGCTTCTCTATTCATAAATATCTCCTTTGATAGCTTTTAGCCAGTTTTCGTCTCTTTTTAGGATAGAGAGCTGATTGAGAACTTGGTAACGAAAATCTTCCAATCCCATTCCTTGAACAAGTATTCTCTCAGCAGAGATATTGAGATAAGAGACCGCTAGGCAAGAAGCTTCAAAGGCAGTCTTTCCTTGGCTGAGAAAAACAGCTGTCAAGGCTCCAACCAGGTCTCCTGTCCCTGTTATCCAGTCCAATTCGTCACAGCCATTCCTCAATACAGCAACTTGATTTTCTGAAACGATGAGGTCCTTGGGACCCGTGACTAAGAATGACATACCAGGATAAAGCTGACACCAGTCTTTCAAGAATTGAAGCAAATCCTCAGTTTCTTGATCTTTAGCACTAGCATCGACCCCGACTCCATGGTGTTTTAAGCCAACAAGACTTCGGATTTCCGACATATTCCCCTTAAGGACTGTAGGCTTGTATTCTAAAAGGTCCCTGACTAGGTCCTTACGATTGGATGAAGCTGCTACGCCAACCGCATCTACTACCATTGGGAGACAAGTTTGAGCTGCATAAGAAGCTGCCATACGGATTGCTTTCTCCTTCTCAGCTGACAAATGCCCCAAATTGATGAAGAGGGCTTGACTTTGCTTAGTAAAATCAAGAACCTCACGGGGATCATCTGCCATAACAGGTTTGCATCCCAGAGCCAAAATGCCATTTGCCAGCATCTCACAAGAAATCTCATTGGTAATACAGTGAATCAAGGAACTGGTTGCTAGAGGGAAAGGATTTGTCAATTTCTGCATCAGTCTATCCTTTCACTGAAAAAATATCCTTGCACTTTTTTAAAGAATTCCTGCTTGATTAAAAATCGAAAGGCAAGAAAAGCTATGGCTGTACCGATCAAGGTTGCTCCGAAAAATCGAGGAGTGTAGATAAACCAACTGAGCTTGGCCGCAGATCCCGTAAAGAGAACCATAACAGGATAGGAAACAATAGAACCGATAACCCCTGTTCCCAAGATTTCTCCTAGGGCAGAATAGTGAAATTTCCGACCATACTTATAAAAGAGACCTGCAAGGAGGGCTCCAAAAGTAGCTCCTGTTAGGGCCAAAGGGGGAATGCCCTGAGTTGACATACGGATAAAGGCTGTCACTGTAGCCATGACCAAGGCATAAACAGGTCCCATCATGATTCCTGCCAGAATATTGACTACACTGGACATCGGTGCCATTCCCTCAATTCGAAAGATGGGTGTAAGAACTACGTCAAGGGCAATCATCATGGATAAAATGGTTAATTTGTGAACTTGAAGTTGGTGGTTTCTCATTTTCTATTGCTTCTCTTTTTCTAAGGACTGTAAATCACTCGTCCAGGTTTGATGTTGGTAAGCCATCTCCCAAAACTTGGCTTCCATGTGGACACTTCTGTGGAAGGCCTCTAGCATTTTTTGTTTGTCTGTCTCGTTGCTTTCGCGATAGAGCTGATTGACCAGGGCTTCTTCCTCTTTAATCTGCTGTTCTAACTCATCGGTGATATAGGTCTCAATCCACTGTTGATAAAGAGGATTCGGGGATGGTTTGCGATTAAGTGCCTTGCCCAAATCATGGTATAACCAAGGACAAGGCAGCAAACTAGCAAAAGCAATGCCCAAGTTTGGCTCTGCAAACTGTCGATAAATATGAGAAATGTAATGATAACAGGTTGGAGCGATTGGATGTTGCTCCATTTCCTGGTCGCTTATTCCTAATTCCTTGAAAAATTGTTGGCGGATAAACAACTCACCCTCCACTAAACTCTGAGCATTTTGTTTCAAGAGTCTTTTCATCTCTTGGTTTGAAGTCTTATCAGCCAAGAGGTGATAGGCTTCTGAAAAAGACTTCAGATAGTAGGCATCCTGAATCAGGTAATAGCGAAAGATGGAAGGTTCCAACGTTCCCTCTTGTAACTGTAGAACAAAGGGATGCTGAAAGGAAGCCTGCCAAGCTTCCCTGGATAATTCCATCGCAATATCTGTAAATTCCATAATAACTCCTTTATAAAAATAGACTGGTTTGAAGCAATAAAAAGAACAGCAGGTAGATTAATTTTGTTTTTTTAGAAATATAAAAAGTCCGATAGCGATTCTCCAACTGCGCATGTTCGTCATATCCATGTGCAGACAGAGCTCTCAAGTAGAGATGGCGCCATCTAAAGACCGTCATCAGAACCTTGCTGTAAATCAAGGGCGACCAAACATGCAATTTTTGGCCACGCAGTAAGCAAGCTTCCTTGAGGGACTTGATTTCTTGTTGAATGAGGGGAAAGGCATTGAATACCACAATTAAGGCATAGGCCCAAGACCGTGATAACCCCTTTTGAGCCAAGTACAAGAGAAGCTCTTTTAAGGAAATACTAGAAACAAAGACAAGGCCGATACAAACGGTCACAAAGGCCCTCGTTCCAAGCATCACTGCCTGCGAAGCATCTCCATGTAACTGAACTGCCCAGTAGTTGGCAAAGGATGGTAAGATGGCGAGTACGAGCATCCAAGCCAACAATTTAAATCGACGGTAGTAGAGCATGAAGAGAATGCAAAATGCGACTACTGAAAGATTAAGAGCAATCGAAGGAAGGAAAGATGTTTCCAAGGATAAAATCAGCAAGAAAAGACTAATAATCGGTGTCTGAGTTGCTAC